>DAIMCQ010000046.1:0-19317 GCA_036726285.1 Azonexus sp. | reverse complement strand
GATGATCTGAGCGTAGGAAATTGGGCTTGCGGCCGATGCTCTCGTCCCGGCTGTAGCCGGTGATGTCGGTGAAGGCCTGATTGACGTCGATGATCCGGGTCCGGGCATCGGTAATGATGATGCCTTCCTTGGCATGCGAGAAAACACTGGCAATCAGGCGGAGTTGTTCGTCGGCAGCGTGTCGTTCGGAAACGTCGAAGCAGGCACCGAGATAACCGATGAATTCGCCGTTGATATCGTGGAAAGGGCGGCCAATATTGAGCAGCCAGCGATACTCGCCATCGTGCCGGCGCAGTCGGTGTTCCAGCGAGAAGGGCCGGCGATGCTTGAAGCTTTGCTGAAAGCGTTCGAGCAATAGCGGGCGATCTTCCGGATGCACGCCCTTGCTCCAGCCGTTACCCAGCTCGTCGGCCAGCGAGCGCCCGGTGAAGTCGAGCCAGGTTCGATTGAAATAGTCACAGCGCGAGTCCAGCCCGGAGCGCCAGATCAATGCCGGAAAACTCTCCAGTACGGAGAGATAGAAGTCGCGTGAACGGGCGACCTCTTTTTCGCTGCTGGCCAGTTCGGCCGTGCGCTCGGCAACCCGGCTTTCCAGTTCGCTGCGTGCCCTGTTCAATGCCTGGTCGGCAAGCTCCCAGCGCCGGGCAACGATGAATGCCATGCTTAGCCCGACGCTGCCGCTGGCAAACAGGATCAGCGCGACGAGCAGTAGGTTTTTCCAGACGGCGTCGCGATACTCGGCCAGGACACTCTCCAGCCTGCGCTGCAGGACCAGGCTCCAGCCATTTTCCAGGCGTTGGGTGAAGCTGAGCCAGGCGGTTCCCCGGTTATCCGTCCAGCGTGCAAAGCATACTTCGTTGCCGTTTTCCTTGGCCGCGGGAAGCAGAGGGTGCTGGTAGGCAAAGAACTGGCTTTCTGAGCCAATTTGGGTTGGGTCGGTATGCGCCAGCAATTTGCCCTGGCGGTCTACCAGAATGCCACTGTCAAATGGGGCGATCCGATCGGCGTCGACCAGGTTACCGAGATGTCGAAGCAGAACCACGGCACCGAGGTGGGCGAAAATCTCGCCACGATTGTCCAGTAGCGGCACATCGACGACAACGGCAGGATTGCCGTCGGCGCCGATCAGACTGTCCGAGATGGTTGGTAGCCGGGTTAGCTGGGCTTCCTGGAAATAGGGGCGATCTGCCAGGTTGTATTTCTTCAGCTGGAGCTGGATGTCATAGGGGTGGGAGAGGTAGTGGTCGCCATTTGGCAACAATATGAAGACGGTGGAGATGGTCTCGGTTTTGCTGAGCAGGGCGTCGAGCATGTGCCGTTTGCCGGCCTCGGCGCCGGGAGGGATGCCATTCAGCGAACGGTCGATTTGGCCGATTGCCCGCAGTTGGGAAAACTCATCGAGCTGGCTGGTGTAGGTGAGCAGGGAGCGCGCCTGGGTGATCTGGTCCTGCATGGCCTGGGAAATCGAGCGCACCAGGGCTTTGTGCTCGACTGACCAGCGTTCGACGGCAAGGTGTTGAAACGAGCGTTCCAGCAAGAAAGCAATGCAGGCCAATGCGGTGATGGCCGGCAGGATAAAAGCAAGCAGAATTTTTTGTTTCTGCGTCATGCGCCGTACGGGCTCCATGCAGCGGGTGGGTGGGTCCCTGGCTGGCGCTCAAGGTGGGCAAATAATAGATCAGATCATGGCGGGCTTGCCGTGATGTTCAACACATTTTCACAACAATGTCGTGCAATGTGTTGGCGCAATTGGCCATCCGGTCGGCGGCATTCGACAGGTGGCGATAGATTTCCCGCCGCTTGAACATGTGGATATAGTCTTCGCCCTGAAACAGCTCGGCGATTGCCCGCCGATAGGCTTTTTCCACCTTGCGTTCGGCTTTGCGCGCGCTGTCGGCGTCGATTGCCGCTTCTGCCGGCTGTTTCGCCAGCTTGGCGTAACCCAGGGCCAGCGCATCGGCACCCAGCTTGATGTGCATGGCCATTTCCAGGCATTGCTTGTCTGGCGCCAACCCCAGCACATCCATTTCGCTGACCGTGGTCTTGCAGTAATTGACCACCTCATCGAGGTCGATGATGGCGCGGTAGAGGTCTTCCCGGTCGATCGGCGTCGAGAAGGCCTCGTTCAAGGTGTGCAGGTTGCGGACCTTGATCCGGTCGGCGTCGTGTTCATCCTGGCGAATCATCTGGCCGATTGCCGGGTCGCCGCTTTCCATGAACTCGACGAGCAGGCCGGCGGTGTGCGCAACATGCTGGCACTGATCGGTGAGCAATGAAAAAAAGTCGGGCATCTTCGGGAAGACGCGTTCGAACAGGCGCCGGAAGATGGGCTGGGATGTCTTCTCTTCGCTCATGCTTTGCCTCCGAGAAAGAGATTGACCAGCGCGTAGGTCTGGATGGCGACCAGCGCCGCGCCGGGGATGGTGATGATCCAGGTCAGTGCGATGTCCTTGGCCTTGGCCCAGCGGACGGCACGCGGTCGTTCCGAGGCGCCGATGCCCATGATCGAGGTGGCGACGACGTGGGTGGTGGACACCGGGGCGCCGCCGGCCGAGGCGGCGAGAATCACGGCGGCGGAAGTCAGTTGCGAGCCGAGGGCGTGGATCGGTCGGACCCGGTAGATCGCGAAGCCCAGCGTGCGGACGATGCGCCAGCCGCCCGACATGATCCCCAGGGTGATCGACGAGGCACAGGCCAGCATGACCCAGAACGGAACTTCGAATGTCTGGATGAAACCGCCGAGCAGCAGGACCAGGGTCAGGATGCCCATGCTTTTCTGGGCATCGTTGGCGCCGTGCGAGAAGGCGAGTCCGGCTGCGGTGACGAACTGGGCGGCGCGTAGCCGTGAATTGGCCGCCGGATTGGCGGCAAGCAGCGCGGTGGTCAGCAGGCGGTGGATCAGGAAGCCGGCCCAGAAGCCGATCAGGGGCGACAGCAAGAGGGCGGCCAGTACCTTGACGATGCCGGTCAGGTGGCCGTCGGCCAGTTCGGCAAAGCCCCAGACGACATGTTCGCTGCCCACGGCGACCGTGACGGCGCCGATCAGTCCGCCGACCAGCGCATGCGACGAGGACGACGGGATGCCGAAGTACCAGGTCGCCAGATTCCAGACGATGGCACCGATCAGGCCGCAGAGCAGGATGGACAGGGAAAGCAGGGGGGCGATGTCGTCGAGGGCGACGAACTTGCCGATGGTGTTGGCGACCGCCGTGCCGCCCAGTAGTGGGCCGAGGAACTCGAAGACGCCGACGATGATCACCGCTTGCGCCGGCGTCATCGCCCGGGAGGCGATCACCGTGGCGACAATGTTGGCTGCGTCGTGGAAGCCGTTGGTGTAATCGAAGACGAGGACGATGCAGACTGTGGCGATGGCAAGGATGAGCAGCGTGTCCATCGTTCCACCTCAGTGTCGCGAAGGCCGACGTAGCGGTCGTTGACGGATGGTTTCTTGGGTGCCGGGCATCGCTTCTCCCCCTCTAATTATTTTGGGTCAGTATAGCGCTTTTGGTTTGTGCGACGACCGGCCGGGCCAGCGAGCAGGGGCGGCTTATTTCAAGGCAAAAAAAAGCGGGAGTCGAACTCCCGCTTTGCCTGGGACGAAGCCTTGGGTCAAGGCAGCATGAACGAGGCCTTTTCGCGAACCTTGATATCCGGATTGTCGGCGGCGACGATCTCGAAATGAATCTGGTTGGCCCCCTGCTTGCCGGCATCCGGTTCAACCCGAACCACGGTACTGAAGCCCTGCAGGCTGGCTGCCGGAACTTCAAATTCGTTTCCGCCGGCGATTTCGACGCCATTCAGTCCGTCCACCGTGACCTTGTAGCGGTGGGATTGCTCCTCGGTATTCATGATTTGCAAGGTGTAAACGTTTTCGATGCGGCCATCGTCGGCTTCCCGAGCCAGCGTCGAGCGGTCGCGGATGATGTCGACCTTGAGCGGAATGCGATGGGCCAGGAACCAGGTGGTGAGGGCCATGATGATGGTCAGGATCACCGTGTAGAGCAGAATGCGGGGGCGGACGATATGGGCCAGGATTTCCTTGCGGGTCAGGTGCTTTTCCAGCGCGTTTTCTGTCGAATAGCGCACCAGGCCGCGCGGCAGGCCTACCTTGTCCATGACCTGGTCGCAGATGTCGATACAGGCGGCGCAGCCGATACATTCGTACTGCAGGCCGTTGCGGATGTCGATGCCGGTCGGGCAGACCTGGACGCACTGGCCGCAATCGACGCAGTCGCCAAGTTTGCTGAGGTCGGCGCCCTTCTTGCGAAGGCCGCGCGGCTCGCCGCGTGCCGGGTCGTAGGTGACGATCAGGGTGTCCGGGTCGAACATCACGCTCTGGAAGCGGGCATACGGGCACATGTACTTGCAGACCTGCTCGCGCATCATGCCGGCCATCAGGTAGGTGAAGCCGCCGTAGAAGAAGATCCAGAAGGTTTCCCAGGGGCCGAGATTGCCAGTTTTGACGTTGTCGATCAGTTCGGTGATCGGTGTGAAGTAGCCAACTAGGGTGAAGCCGGTCCACAACGAAAAGAGCAGCCACAGGCCGTGCTTGGTGGCGCGAATGCGTAGCTTGCGTGCATCCATCGGCGCCTTTTCCAGCTTCATGCGGGCATTGCGGTCGCCTTCCACCCAGTTTTCGATCCACATGAAGATCTGGGTATAAACGGTCTGCGGGCAAGCGTAGCCGCAGAACAATCGGCCGGCGATGGCGGTGACCAGGAAGAGCGCATAGGCCGAGACAATCAGCAGTGCCGTCAGATAGATGACGTCCTGCGGCCAGAAGACCATGCCGAAAATATAGAACTTGCGCTCGACCAGGTGCAGCAGAATGGCCTGGCGGCCATTCCATTCCAGCCACAGGCCACCGTAGAAAAGGGCCTGGGTCAGGATGACGAGGGCGATTCGCCAGTTGTCGAAAACGCCGCGGACGCCCTTGGCGAATATCTTTTTGCGTTTTTCGTAAAAGGAAACCCCGGTGGGCGTCATTTCCTCGTTTTTCTCGACGGGCTGGTTCATTGCGGCTTTCGTAACAGGGAAGAAGGGTGGAAACCGGCGCGGGCGACAGCAACCGGCCAAGACATCAAAGCGTGCCTGCGGGGCGAACGTTGAAAGATGCGATTGGCCAGTTTTCGAAGCGGCGACACAAAAATCCTTGGAGGTGACAGCGAAGGGACTCAGTGGCGCGGGTCTCGCCGGATTCCAGAGAGTCTCTTTATCAAGATGCGTGCCTGCAATGCATCCTGTCCATGTATCTTCAAAATCAGACGCTTATATACACTAGGCTGCGCATTTTGAATAGTCTGTGTCAAAATTGGCGGTCAATTTTGACAAAGATGGCGGCGATGACATGACAGCCCATTTTCTCAGCGAATTGCTCTCCTTTCTCGATGGTTTGCCTGAGCCACGCATCGTGATGAATGCCGATTACCGGATCATTGCGGCCAACGCGGCCTATCTGCGGGAGTTTTCGGGAGGGCAGCCGGTGGCGGGGCGCTTCTGCTACGAGGTGTCGCATCATTTCGACATGCCCTGCGATCAGGCCGGGGAGTCCTGTCCCCTCAAGCAAAGCCTCGAGGCCGGGGCGCCTCAGCGCGTGCTGCATCTGCACCACACGCCGCGTGGCGAAGAGCATGTCGATGTCGAGACGACACCGATTCGCGACGATCAGGGCAAGATTGCCTATTTCGTCGAGACCATGCGGGTGGTGCGCCAAGCCAGCAGCCGGCCGGCGGCGCAGGGCCTGGTCGGGCGTTCTCCGGCCTTTGTCGGCATGCTGGAGAAAGTAATGCGCGTGGCGGATTCGAACGCTGCGGTACTCCTGCTCGGTGAAACCGGTACCGGCAAGGAACTGGTGGCGCATGCCATCCACGAAGCCAGTGCCCGCGAAGACGGCCCGTTTGTCGCGGTCGACTGTGCCGGAATGACCGAGACCTTGTTCGAGAGCGAGTTGTTTGGTTACGAGAAGGGCGCCTTTACCGGGGCGACACATCGCAAGCAGGGCTTGGTTGAAGCGGCCGAAGGCGGCACGCTTTTCCTCGACGAAATCGGCGATTTGCCCCTGGCGCTTCAGGTCAAGCTCCTGCGCCTGCTGGAGACCGGGACTTACCGGCGGGTAGGCGGCCTGGACTGGTTGCCGGCCAATTTTCGGCTGATCAGTGCGACGCACCGCGATTTGCGGGCCATGGTCCAGGCCGAGACTTTTCGTCGCGACCTGTATTTCAGGATCAACACCTTTCCGATCCACACCCCGGCCTTGCATGAGCGCGTAGGCGATATTCCCCTGCTGGCGGTATCCCTGCTTGAACGGGTGGATCGCAAGCCCGGACGTCAGTTCACGCCGCTGGCACTGGGCTGGCTCTCCGGACGGCGGTTTAGCGGCAACATCCGGGAGTTGCGTAACTTGATCGAGCGCGCTTCCTTGTTGGCCGATGGCGAGTCGATCGATCTGGCTCATCTGACCGAGATGGCCGATGACATCCTGCCGGCAGGAAGAGAGCTGAGGGGGGGCTTTCTGGTCAACGAGGTGGTCGACTTGGCCGAGTTGGAACGGCGTTATCTCGAATGGGCACGTCTTCGTTCGGGGGGCGATACGGTTACCTTGGCTGCCCAGCTTGGTGTGAGCCAGCGCACGCTGTACCGGAAACTGCAGGTATTGCGCGAAGAGTGAACGCTTTGTTTTCTAGCGGCCGTGACCGATAGGTCGGCCTGCGTTTGCGGCATATACTGGCTCTTGCCATTTGAATAACCGGATTCCCGCATGAGCGCTTCTGTTTTGCCGACACCAGTTGCCGATTCCGTGCGGCCAGCCTGGCAGCCCTATCTTCTGGTCGTGCTGGCGATCAGCCTGCTGGTGGTCAGCCTGGCTTCATTGGCCCTGTGGCAAGAGCGGCTACGCTACCGGGAACGGGCTTCGGTCGCGACGCAGAATGTGTCGCATTTGCTGGAGCAGCATATCGGCGATGTTTTCGACAAGATCGATGTCGTTCTGCAGACATTCGTTTATCACTACCGGGCGAGTGGCAATCCGGCACGACGCGATACGGTACAGCTCAATGCGGAATTGCAGGCGCTTGAAAAACAGTTGCCTGAAGTGCTCAGCTTGCGCGTGCTGGATCGTGACGGTGTTGTCCGCTTTGGGCAGGGATTGCCGGCCGGGCGGCCGCTCAGCCTGGCAGACCGCGACTATTTCATCCGGGCGCGCGACGATGCGCAGGCTGGCCTGATTATCGCCGGTCCCACCCTGGCGCGAATCTCCAAGCAATGGGTCATCATCCTGGCGCGCCGCCTGGAGACGGCTGACGGGGCTTTTGATGGCGTCCTCTACGCCAATTTCTCGGTGACCCAGTTTGCAGCGGTCTTTGCCAAAGTGACACTGGGACCTTATGGTGCGGCAACGATCCGGACGGCCGATCTGGCCCTGGTGCATCGTTATCCGGAGGGCAAGGGGGCGGTGGGCAGCCGGGAGGTTTCGAGAGAACTCCAGGAGATGGTGCGAGCTCATCCGAAGGAAGGCGAATATCTCGCTGCTACCGCGCTGGATGGGGTCGAGCGCAGCAACGCCTATCGGAAAATCGACGGCTTTCCGTTCTACGTCATCGTGGGCTTGGCGACCAACGACTACTTGGGGGGCTGGCGAAACAGCCTGTTGATGATTGTCGGTCTGTCCGGCCTGGCGATACTGATCACCGCCCTGGCGGCCTTCCTGGTTTATCGCAGTGCTTGCCGAATGCAGGCTGAACTGACCGAGCGCAAGCGGATTGGCATGGAGCTCGAAGGTTTGCTCAGCGAGCGGAACGACTTGAATGCCGAATTGGCCATTCGAGCCGACGATGCCGATGCGGCCAATCGGGCGAAGAGCGCTTTCCTGGCCAATATGAGCCATGAGTTGCGGACGCCGCTCAATCACATCGTCGGCTTTACCTCGCTGCTCAAAAGAGAGGTGTCGACCGAAACGGGATTGAGCCGGTTGGCACATATCGGTGAAGCGGCCCACGATCTGCTTGGCCTGATCAACGATATTCTCGATTTGTCACGCATCGAAGCCAGCCGGCTGCCGATTGCCTGCACCGCTTACGAACTGGTCACGCTGCTAGACCAAACGCTGCACGGATTGCACGAAGCAGCCATCGCCAAGCGACTTGATCTGGTTCGCCTGATCGAACCGGGACTGCCCGAGCGCTTGCGGGGGGATCCGGTTCGACTCGGCCAGGTCCTGGGGCACCTGCTTGATAATGCAATCAAGTTTTCCGAGCCGGGCGGCCAGGTGACGCTGCACGTCCGGCAAGAGGCAAGCGATCTCGGCGCGGCCCTGATCCGCTTTGAGATCCAGGATCAAGGAATCGGTATCGGGCCGGCGCTGCAGGATGGCTTGTTTCAGCTATTCAATCAGGGCGATAACTCGCCGACCCGACGTTACGGTGGTGTCGGGCTTGGGCTGGCCTTGAGCCGGCGTCTGGTGGCCTTGATGTCCGGCGAGATCGGCTTTTCATCGGCGCCCGGGGGCGGCAGTACCTTCTGGTTTCGTTTGCCCATGTTGATTGATCGAACAAGCGCTGCCGATGCGGCGCCGGCCGGAAACGAGCTGCGAATCGACGAGGCCCTTGCCCATTTGCGCAAGCTGTTGGAAGAATGCGATACGCGAGCCAAGGCATTCTGGGCGGAGAATGCCGAACTCTTTCGTCCGGTATTGCAGGCGCGAATGGACGCCTTTTCTCTGGCGCTGGAGCGTTTGGCATTTGACGATGCCTTGGCGCTGCTGCAGGCGGCGGTGGCGGGCAAGAGGGCGGTTTAGGGGCCTGCCTCTGCCGCCGGCAACACCGGCTCGCGACAGCTCTTGTCGCTGTTCCCGGCGGCTTGTCGGGCGCGGCGGTCGAGTACGCTGCGCCCGGCTTCGCCAATCAGGCCGAAATGGAGAGCAGGCTGCTGATTGCCGCCGATTGCGGGTCCTGGTTGGATGCTCCGTAAGCGTGCATGAGTTGCATGATTTTCTTTAGCAACAGGGCATCGCTGTCGCTGCTGGCCGTTGTCGTCGCGCTATCCGAGGATGAACTGGTGGTTGATGCCGTCGTGGTGATGCTGGCGGTGTTGCTTGAGCTGTCGTTATAGGCTTGGGCTTCGGCAAAGCTGACCTTGCCGTTGCCATCGCTATCCGCTGCTTCGAAGTTGCTGACGACATTCGAGATCAAGGTCGAGCGTTCGCTGTCGGTGCTGCCGATTTCCTCAAGCTGGCTGCTCAGTTCATCTTGCGTGAAGCCCGCATCGTCAGCCGGCGGCGGCGGTGGCATGCCGGCCATGCCGCCCGAACCCTGGGGGCCGCCGAAGCCGCCCATGCGCATGCTGGAAAACTGGCTGTCGAGTTCTTCCTTGAGCTTGGCCAGGGTCGTGGAGAATTCACTTTCGGTGACCTTGCCGTCGCTGTCGCTATCGAGTGCGGCAAAGACATCGTCAACCGAGGTGCTGTCTGAGTTGCCCGAGCCGATCTGGCTGAACGCCGAGGTGAGATCGCTTTTTTCGAGATAGCCCTGGCTCTTGGTGTCGAGTCTGGCGAAGAGTTGGCTGATCGACGAATGACTACTGACGTTGCTGACCATAATGGCCTCCTGAATAGTGCGTTGAGAATGGGTTCCCGAGGGCGGGTTTCCCTTCTTGAGCAATATTTCGGCCCGTGAAGATCGAAATTGACGCTTGTTTGCGTTAAGTGGGGTAAAGCTTTGTTAAGGAAATCCCGAAGTTGCCGTATTCCTGCATCAAAACCCGGCGTTTGAGGGGTAAATCGGCAAATTTTGCAGGTCGGCAAATTCTGCCGCCCGGGCCGAGAGGCTTGTCGTTGGGTGGTTGGCCGGTGGGGCCGGCAAGTCGAAGCGGCCTTGTTGCCGGGCAACGCGGTCGGCGCAATAGCGGTGGGGGGCTGCTGGCGGGACGGAGCAACCCGCCGGACCCGGTAAAAGTCTGTAAAGGCTCGGACTTGGACTGGCTGCTGCCGAGCGCCTTCGTTATGATCGGACGATCTCCAAACGAACTTTGCAATCGTGATCAACGCCGCCGCAAATCCTGTTGCCACCCCCCATATCCTGTTGGTCGACGATGACGTCGAGTTGGCCGGGATGTTGCGCGATTATCTGGTTCAGGAAGGTTTTTCCGCCACGGCGGTACATGATGGCGAAGCGGGGGCGGCCGAGGCCCTGACCGGCAAATACGCACTGGTCGTGCTGGATGTGATGATGCCCCGGAGGGGTGGGATCGATGCCCTGCGTCGCATCCGGGCGGCGAGCCGCGTGCCCGTCTTGATGCTGACGGCCAAGGGCGATGACATGGATCGGATCGTCGGCCTGGAACTGGGGGCCGACGACTATGTGCCGAAGCCCTGTCTGCCGCGGGAGTTGGTGGCGCGCTTGCGGGCCATCCTGCGCCGCACGCTGCTTTCGGGGGCGACGTCGGGCTGCGCACCGATCGTGGTCAGGGCATTGAGCGTGCTGCCTGAGCAGCGGCGGGTCGAATGGGGCGGCGTGCCGGTTGACCTGACCAGCACCGAGTTCAACCTGGTTGAGCTGCTGGCCAGGCATGCCGGCCGCCCGGTAAGCAAGAGCGATCTTTCGGAACAGGCGTTGGGCCGGCCGTTGGCGCGCTTTGACCGGAGCATCGACGTGCACCTGTCGAGTATCCGCCACAAGTTGGGCAATCTGGCCGATGGTCGTTCCTGCATCCAGACCGTCTATCGGCAGGGGTACCAGTTGATTCGCGAGTAGTGCGGCATGGGGCGCCTGTTCTGGAAGTTCTTTCTGTTCATCTGGCTGGTGCAGCTTGCCGGGATTGGCGGCGTCAGTGCATTTTTCTGGATCGAGCGCCAACAGATGGAAGCAGAATGGCAGGCTGCAGGGCGGCCGTTGCCGCCGCGCGATTCTTTCCTCAGCCGACCGCCGCCCGATCTGGCGCCGGCGCTGCGGCGGGAGCGCCGGGATGAAGCCTTTCCCCGGGAACATCCGCCAGGGGGGCATCGGCGTTCGCCGGTTCCGTTGGTGCCGCTGATTTCTGCCTTGTTGGTCAGCCTGGGGTCGGCATTCGTCCTGGCCTGGTATTTCTCCAAGCCGATCCGCCATTTGCGCCAGGCCTTCGATGCGGCTGCAGATGGCGATCTAAGTGTCCGAGTCGGCGACAGCATGGGCGGACGGCGTGATGAACTGGCTGACCTGGGGCGCGATTTTGACCGCATGACCGAGCGCCTTGATCGCCTGGTCGATGGTCAGAAACGTTTGCTGCACGATGTCTCGCATGAAATGCGTTCGCCCCTGGCGCGCTTGCAGGCGGCGATCGGCCTGGCCCGCCAGCAGCCGGACCGTCTGGACGATTCGCTGGGACGGATCGAGCGTGAAGGCGAGCGCATGAACCTGCTGGTCGGCGAGTTGCTGACTCTCGCCCGTCTGGAGGCCGGTGTTGCCGGCGAGGGCGAGAGCGTCGATCTGGCCGAACTGCTTGAAAATCTGGTCGATGATGCCCGTTTCGAAGGAACGGCCCGGCAGGTCGCAGTCACTTTCGAGAGCGGGGTCTTGCCGGAAATTCGGGCCAATCCGGAACTGTTGCACCGGGCCCTGGAAAATATCGTACGCAATGCCCTGCGCTTCTCTCCCGAGCACGGCGTGGTGCGTATCGAGGCCGACTGTCAGGAACATACGCTGCATCTGAGGGTGCTCGACCAAGGGCCGGGGGTGGGTGAAAGCGAGCTGGAAACGATTTTCAAGCCGTTCTACCGCGGCGGCGGAGAAACTTCGGGGGGCGGCTATGGATTGGGGCTGGCCATTGCCAAACGCGTCATCGAAGGCCTGAACGGGCGGATTTCGGCCAGTAACGGCGAAACGGGCGGTCTGGTCGTCGATATCGTCCTGTTCTTGAAGTAACCAGGCGCTTCGGCGACAGGGGCGCCTCGAAAGCGTTCTTGCAAGGCGGCTCAACAGGCATAGGGTGGGCGACTGGTCGGGCGAACGGGTATGATCCTTCCATGCAAAAATGCAACGGCAGTGGACCGTTGGCCTGAATGGAGGGGAGCATGAGGCAATTCAAATCTGCAACTGGTTTGTGCGCAGCGCTGGGCCTGGCTGCTTTGATCGCGACCAATCCGGTGGCGGCGCAGGAGTCGCGGCCCTTGGTCAAGGCTCAGACGGTCTATCTGCCGATCTATTCACACATGTTGTACGGCAACCTGGGCAAGAGCGGCAAGGCATCCTACGTCTTGTTGTCGGCCTTGGTCAGCATTCGCAATGTCGATGCGAAGAGGCCGCTGCGCGTTCTTTCCGCGCGCTATTTCGACACCCAGGGCAAGTTGCTTGGTGAGCGGGCCAGCACGCCGGTCGTCGTGCCGCCGTTGGGAACCCTTGAGCTGTTTGTCGAGTTGAACGACGCTTCGGGGGGGTCGGGGGCCAATTTCGTTGTCAAGTGGGACGCCGAGGCGGCCATCAATCCGCCCTTGGTCGAGGCCCTGCATGCCAACATGGACGGCGGCAAGGCGGTGATATTCACCACCCAGTCGGTGCCGGTCAGCGAATAAGTCGGTGCTGTCTTGAGTACTTCGGCTACCGCCTCGCAAATCAGCTATATCTTCCGCTTGCTCTATTTCGCGCTGGGCGCGTTGTTTGCCGTGCATGTCTTCGGCACGGTTGGCTACATGGTCCTGACCGAAGGCAAGTATTCCTGGTTCGATTGCTTTTACATGACCTTCATCACCGTCGCCACGATCGGTTACGGTGAAATCATCGACATGTCGAGCAACCAGTCGGCGCGGGTGCTGACCGTGGTGATCGGGATCCTCGGCGCCGGCAATCTGTCGATGCTGTTCTCGGTGGTCACCGTGGCGCTGCTTGAAACCGACCTCAATGGAACTTTGCAGAGAAAGCGCATGGAAAAAAATATCAAGAAACTCAAAGGCCATTACATTTTGTGCGGATTTGGCCGGGTCGGGCGCAACATCGCACACGAACTGGAAGCGACCAATCGCCATTACGTTTCGATCGATGAAGACATGACGCACCTGCAGGAGTACAAGGAGAGAAACCCGGGCTTGCTCTATCTGCACGGCGATGCCAGCGACGACGACGTTCTGACTGCGGCCAATCTCGAGGATGCCAAGGGCTTGTTTGCGGTGACCGGCGACGATTCGCGCAACCTGATGATTGTCTTTACCGCCAAGCAATTGAAGCCGGAACTGCGCGTCGTGGCACGCTGCCAGGAAACGCGCAATATCGAGAAAATGCGCAAGGCAGGCGCCGATGCGATCGTTTCGCCGGACTTTACCGGCGGCATGCGTATCGCATCGGCAATGATCCGGCCGCATGTCGTTTCCTTCCTCGACGAGATGCTCAAGTCGGAAAAGAACCTGCGGGTCGAGGAGGTACCGGTACCGGCCGGCTTCATTCCAAAGCCGATCGGGAATCTCAAGTTGCGCAGTGCGAATTATGTTTTGCTGGCCGTACGCGAGCGCAATGGCGACTGGCAGTTCAACCCTGACAAGGATTTTCTGATCAAGCCAGGGTTCATGCTGATTGCCATGGCCAGCCCGGTCGGCCGGATGGAAATTGAAACTTTGCTGATCGAGACGGCGTGAGCTCGGATCGCCAGGTTGGTGCTTGTCTTTTGGCCGAATCTTCATGCCCGCAGGTATTCGGCCCGAACCCTATCGGTGAGGGAGCAGATGAAAATCAAATGCCATCAAACGGACGACGGGACGCCGGTCATGCAGATTGCCGGTCGCCTCGACTTTACCCAGCGCGAGGAATTTTCCGCGATGACCGAGCATTTTCTCGAGCAGGTCTCGGGGACTGAAGTGCACATCAATTGCGCCAGCCTGGATTATCTCGACAGCTCCGGGCTCGGCATGCTGCTGATCCTGCGCGACCGGGCGCAGCAGCTCGGCTGTTCCGTCGCCCTGCTCAATTGCAGCGTGGCGATTCGCGACGTCCTGAATACCGTCCAGTTCGGGCGTTTGTTCCGTCTCGCATGAGCGGGAAGGGATTGCACCGGCTGCTTCCGGTTGCCCTGCTGGCTGCTGCGGCCCCGGCATTGGCCGCCGGTTCCGAGGTGATCGGCGAAAACCTCTTGTGGCTGGCCATCATCCTCCTTGCTGCCCGGCTTTTTTCGCCGCTGGCCCAACGCGTCGGTTTTCCCGCTGTGCTGGGCGAATTGCTGCTGGGCGTTGGACTGGGCAATCTGGGGCTGCTTGGCGTGCACTATTTCGACAGCGTGGCAGCGGATCCGATCATCCGTTTCATGGCCGAGTTGGGCGTCATCATCCTGCTGCTGCAGATTGGTCTGGAAACCCGGCTGGGCGATCTGGTGCGCGTCGGCGCCCGGGCTTCGCTGGTCGGCTCGGTCGGCATCGTCGTGCCGTTCTCGCTGGGTGCCTTTGTCGCCGGCCCGCTGCTCCTCCCGGGCTTGTCGAGCCATGCCTACCTGTTTCTCGGGGCGACGCTGGCGGCGACTTCGGTCGGCATTACCGGCCGCGTCTTCCGCGATCTGGGGCGTCTGCAGATGCCGGAAGCGCAGATCGTTCTTGGCGCCGCGGTGATCGACGATGTCCTTGGGCTGGTCATTCTGGCGGTGGTCTCCAGCCTGGTTCAGGTCGGAATGGTCAGTGTCGTCGATGTGCTCAGGATCATCGGCGAAGCGGTCCTTTTCCTGGGCGGATCGATCGTGGTTGGTCGCGCGCTGGCGCCGCACCTGCTGCGCTGGGCCTCGCGGCTGGATAGCGGACATTCGATGCTGTTCTCGCTGGTCATCGTGGTCGGTCTGTTCATGGCCTGGCTGGCCCATGCGGTCGGACTGGCGCCGATCATCGGCGCTTTCGCCGCCGGCCTGTTGTTCGAGCCGCTATTCCTCAAGGGTTTCGAGACGCCCAAGCTGGTGCAGGAAATCGAAGCCCTGCTGCCCGAGGGATGCACGGCGGAGAACCAGGTACGCGTCCGCGAAGTGCTGACGCGCCATGCCAGCCATCAGCACGAACATTTGCTCGAACCGATCGGCTATTTCTTCGTGCCGGTCTTCTTCGTGCTGACCGGGATGCAGGTCGATCTGGCCAGTCTGGGCGATCCGCAAACCCTGGTTGTTGCGCTCGGGGTCACCCTGGCGGCCGTGCTCGGCAAGCTGTGCGCCGGCTTTGTCGCCGGGCGCGGCAACAATCCATGGCTGGTCGGCTGGGGCATGGTGCCGCGCGGCGAGGTCGGCCTGATCTTCGCGATGGTCGGCAAGGGATTGGGGGTGATGAGCGAAACGATGTTCTCGGTGATCGTCATCATGGTCATCCTGACCACGCTGCTGACGCCGCCCATCCTGAATCTCCTGTTGTGCCGCCGGGGCTAGGTTGCCGGATGGCTTCCCGGTAGACTGCAGGTGTCCGGTGATCATTCGATGGCCGGCTTGCCTCCGGGGGGAATATGAAAAAATCAATCGTAGTGCTGTTGGGAATGGGCTTGTTGTCGGGTAGCGTGCTGGCGTCCGAAGAGCTGGCCAAGGCCAAGAATTGCATGACCTGTCACTCCTTCGATCGCAAGATCGTCGGGCCGAGCTATAAGGATGTCATCGCCAAGCGCGCCGGCCAGAAGGGCGTCGAGGCGGCGCTGGCGGCCAAGATCAAGAACGGTAGCGCCGGAGAATGGGGCACCGTGCCGATGCCGCCGAACAATGTGACGGAAGCCGAGGCCGCGACGCTGGCCAAGTGGATACTCGCCCACAAGTAAGCTGACATCGCGCCTGGCTGGATTTGCCGGGCGCATTCCGCATGATCGGGCAGGGCCGGCATCTTGCTGCGAGCAACTAAATTAGAGTATTCTTATATATATGAATACAAATATTTTCGCCGGCTCGCTCCTTGCCCTGCTGGTCTTTGTTGCGCCCGTCCATGCCGCCGATGCCTTGGCGGTGACGCAGGTCAGGGTGCATGCCGTCGATCTGAGCTTTCCGGCCGAGTCCCTGGTCGAGGCGGTGCAGCAGGCCACGGTTGGCGCCCAGGTGGCCGGGCGGGTGCTGGAAGTGAAGGCCGATGCCGGGCAGCGGGTGAAAAAGGGCGAGCTGTTGATGCGGATCGATGGCCGTGAGGCCGAAGAGGCAATGCGGGCGGCCGAGGCGTTGTACGCCAACGCCAAGGTCAGCTACGAGCGGACGCGCAGCCTGGTGTCGCAGAAATTCATGAGCCCGGCGGCGCTCGACAAGGCGCGGGCCGAACTCGATGCGGCGAGTGCCAATCGGGCGGCGGCCGGGGCCGGGCAGAGCCATGCCAGCATCCTGGCGCCGATGAGCGGCATCGTCGCCCGGCGGCATGCCGAGATGGGCGACATGGCGACCCCCGGCAAGCCGCTGTTCACCATTTACGAACCGGGCAGCCTGCGGGTGACCGCCAGCGTGCCGCAATACCGGCTCAAGGAAATGCGCGGCGTCAAAGCGGCGCGCGTCGAGTTTCCCGAACTCGGCAAGTGGGTCGATGCGCAGTCGGTCAATGTCTTGCCGACGGCCGATGCCTCGACCCACGTCTCCCAGGTGCGGGTGGCGTTGCCGGCCGTGCCGGAAGCGACGCCGGGGATGTTTGCCCGCGTCCATTTCGTCATCGGTCAGGCCGAGAAGCTGACCGTGCCGGCCTGCGCCGTGCTGCGCCGGGGCGAGGTGGCCGCCGTCTATGTGCAGGCGGCGGACGGGCGTTTGAGCTTGCGCCAGTTGCGCCTCGGCGAACGGGTCGGGCAGGGCGAAATCGAGGTGCTGGCTGGTCTGGCCAGTGGCGAGCGGGTGGTGAACGATCCGCTGCAGGCCGGTATCCAGCTCAAGTCGGGTCAATAGTCGATGGCCGATCACGCAACCCGGCTCGGTATTTCCGGGCGTATCGCCGCCGCTTTCCAGGCCTCGCGGATGACCCCGCTGCTCGCCCTGGTTGCCCTGCTGATGGGCATCTTCGCCACCCTGGTCACGCCGCGCGAGGAAGAGCCGCAGATCGATGTGACGATGGCCGACATCATGGTCGCCTTTCCCGGGGCTTCGGCCAAGGATGTCGAGAACCTGGTAGCGCGGGCCGGCGAGCAGGTGCTGTCGCGCCTGCATGGAGTCGAGCACGTCTATTCGGTGTCGCGGCCCGGCATGGCCGTCATTACCGTGCAGTTTGAAGTCGGGGTCAAATACAACGACGCCGTGGTGCGCCTCTACGATACCGTGCATTCACATCGCGACTGGCTGCCGCCCAATCTGGGCGTCCAGGAACCAGTGGTCAAACCACGCGGCATCGATGATGTGCCGATCCTCGGGCTGACCTTCTGGACCCGCGACAGCGGCCGTTCCGCCTTCGAGATGCAGCAGGTGGCGCGGGCCGTCGAGATCGAGCTGAAGCGGATCAAGGGCAGTCGGGACGTGTCGACGCTGGGCGGCCCGGCGCATGCCATCCGCGTGCTGATGGATGCCGAGCGGATGAATGCCTACGCTGTCACGCCACAGGACATCGCCGCCGCCTTGAAGGTGTCGAACGCGCTGCAGGCTTCCGGCAAACTGACCGCCGGCAATCGCGACCTGCTGGTCCAGACCGGCACCTATCTCGAATCGGCGGCCGATGTCCGGCAACTGGTGGTGGCGGTGAGCGGCGAGGCCGGCAAGCGGACGCCGGTCTTTCTCAGCGACGTGGCGAGCATCGAGGACGGACCTGACCAGCCGCAGGCCTATGCCTGGTTCGGCAGCAAGGAAGGCGAGTTTCCGGCAGTGACGCTGCAGCTGTCGAAGCAGCCCGGCGTCAACGCGGCGGATGTCGCCAGCGCCGCCATCGCCCGCATCGACAGCCTGAAAGGCAGCGTCATTCCGGAGGGCGTCGAAGTCAGCGTCACCCGCAATTACGGCGCGACGGCGACCGAAAAGGCACAGAAGCTGATCGGCAAGCTGATCTTCGCCACGGCCTTTGTCGTGCTGCTGGTCTTCTTTGCCCTGGGCCGGCGCGAGGCGGTGATCGTCGGCATCGCCGTCACCCTGACCCTGGCGGCGACGTTGTTTGCCTCCTGGGCCTGGGGCTTCACGCTCAACCGGGTGTCGCTGTTTGCGCTGATCTTCTCGATCGGCATCCTGGTCGATGACGCGATTGTCGTGGTCGAGAACATTCATCGCTGGCAGGGGCTGTACCCTGAAAAGGGCTTGCTGGAGATCATTCCGGGCGCGGTCGACGAGGTCGGCGGGCCGACCATCCTGGCGACGCTGACGGTAATCGCCGCCTTGCTGCCGATGGCTTTCGTGACCGGCCTGATGGGGCCTTACATGAGCCCGATCCCGATCAATTCGTCGATGGGCATGGCCATCTCGCTGGCCGTTGCCTTCGTCGTCACGCCCTGGCTGGCGGCTCACCTGATGCGGCCGCATGGCGCGGGGCACGGTGTAGCCGGGCCGTCGAAGCTCGATGCCCGCCTCGACAGCAGTTTCCGCCGCCTGCTGACGCCCTTCCTTGATCCGGCCAAGGGGGGCGCGATGCGCCGCAAGCTGGGGCTGGGCATTGGCCTGCTGATTCTCGGCTCGGTTTCGCTGGCTTACTTCCAGCTCGTCGTGCTGAAAATGCTGCCCTTCGACAACAAGAGCGAATTCCAGGTTGTGCTCGACATGCCGGTCGGCACGCCGCTTGAGGAAACGGCGCGCGTGCTGCATGAGATCGGCACCGAATTGGCTGGCGAAGCCGATGTCACCCACTATCAGGCCTATGCCGGTACGGCCAGCCCGATCAATTTCAACGGGCTGGTCCGCCAGTACTACCTGCGGGCGGCGCCGGAAAAGGGCGATATCCAGGTCAACCTGGCCGACAAGCATCAACGTTCCCGGCAGAGCCACCAGATCGCGGTGGCGCTGCGGCCGCGCATCGAGGCGATCGGCAAGGCCAATGGCGGGGTGGCCAAGGTGGTTGAAGTACCGCCCGGACCGCCGGTGCTGTCGCCAATCGTTGCCGAAATCTACGGGCCGGACAGCGCCGGGCAGATGGCGGTGGGCAAGCAGGTGCGAGCTGCCTTCGAAAAGACGGCCGATATCGTCGGCGTCGATGACAGTACCGAGGCCGATGCCCGCAAATTCGTGCTGCATGTGCTGCAGAGCAAGGCGGCGCTGCTTGGGGTGGCGCAGGGCGACATCGTCGAGGTGGTCGGCATGGGGCTGGCCGGGCAGGATGTGACGCCGGCGCACAATGCCGAGTCGAAATTCGAAGTCCCGGTGCGCATCACGCTGCCGGCCGAACAGCAGTCGACGCTCGACGCCTTGATGAAGCTCCGGGTCCGTTCGCGCGACGGGCAACTGGTGCCGGTTTCCGAACTGGTCGAGGTGCGCGACGTCGGCCGCGAA
>DAIMCQ010000045.1:0-19566 GCA_036726285.1 Azonexus sp. | reverse complement strand
CTTTCAGCGATTCGACACCTTGGGCGGCAATCGCATATTCGCGCTGGGCGGAGACCAACTCCGGACTGTAGACCTCGAACAGCGGCTGGCCTTTGCCGACCGGCTGGCCGGTCACATTGACATGCAGGCGCTCGACATAACCCTCGAACTTGGGCGAAATCGCGTACATGCGGCGTTCGTCCGGCTCGATCCGGCCAGAAGCGCGCACCACCTTGTCGAGGACGCGCAGTTGCGCGGCTTCAGTGCGCACGCCCAGTTTTTGTACCTTCTCGGTACTGATCTTGATCTGATTGGCGGACGCCGGTTCGTCGTCCGCTTCGCCTTCATAAACAGCGATGTAGTCCATGCCCATCGGGTCTTTCTTGGGCGTCGGCGAGGTATCGGGCAAGCCCATCGGGTTGCGGTAGAAGAGCAGCTTTCTTTCTTTTTTGGCCGGCTCGGTGGCCGTCGCTGCCGCCGGTGTTGCCGATTCACCGTGGGAGGCGCCGCCTTTGCCGCCCAGCCAATAGCCGCCACCGGCCGCCACGGCGAACGCGATCACGCCGATGGTCAGTCCTGCACCCTTGTTCATAACTCTTCCCCTAAAAGTCGTTCGATTTCGGCCAAACGCATTTGCGCCTCGGCCTGTGCCTTGATCTGATTTTGTCTGGCCTGGCGGATTTGCCGCTGGGCATCGAGCAGCGTGGCGAAATCGACCTTGCCGGTTTCGTAGCCGGCCAAGGCCGCCTGGAAGGTCAGTTCGGCCTGGGGCAGCAGGCTATTGGTCAGCAAATTTTCGGTCTGGCGGGCGGCTTCGATGCCGGCCAGACTTTCCGCGAGGTCACTGACCACCTGGTTTGCGGTCGCTTCCTTGCGCGCCCTGGCGGCATTCAGCATGGATTCGGATTCCCGTTCCTGAGCGCGGCGAGAGGACTGCTGCAGCGGGATATTCATTTCGAGCATCAACTCCCATTCCTTGACCTCGTTCTGGTACTGGATGGGCGAGACGCCGAGCGTTACATCGGGATAGCGATTCTTGTAGGTCAGATCGCGGGTTTTTTCCGCAGCCCTGATCCGCGACTCGTCGGCGAACAGCAGGGGATTCCTGGCGCGGACGCGCTCTTCGAGGGCGACATAGTCGAGTCTGGCTGGCGCCGGCAGTGGCCGCAGTTGGCTTGGCTCGGCCAGTGGCGCCCGAGTCGGCCGGGCCAGCAAGGCGTTCAGGCGGGCATGCAGGTGATGACGCTCGGTTTCCAGCGCGATCAGTTCATTGCGCATCGTGGTCTGTTCAACCTGGGCGCGAATGACGTCCTGCTGGGCGGCCAGGCCGCCGGCGTAGCGGACCTGGGCGATTTTTTCCAGACGGATCATCAGGTCGAGGATTTCGCGCGTCAGTCGTTCGCTGCCGTGGAGGTAGTACAACTGGGCGTGGTTGACCTTGATCCGGCCGGCGATGTCGGCCCATGTCCCCATAACCCGCCCCTTGGCACCTTCGGCCTCGAACTCGGCAATTTCCCGCTTCAGGTCGCGCTTGCCGAACCAGGGAATATCCTGCATCAACAGGTATTTGGTACTGCCGACGCGACTTGGGGAAAGCGTGGCGTTTTGCTCGCCCATGCGGGTAATGTCACGCAACTCGGCCCGGAACTTGGGGTCGGGCAGCGCCCCGGCCGATGTAATGCGTTGGCCGGAGGCCTCCGCTTCCGCCTGCATTGCCGCGTACTCGGGGTTCCGCGTCCTGGCGAAATCGAGCAAGCTGTCGACCGAAGCGCCGATAGCCGGTTCCTGAGCCAATGCTGGCATACCCAAGCCGATGGCCAGCAGCACGGCGAAAATGGGGGCAAGCCTGAATCGTCGCATACGACCTCCCTGTGAAACGCGACTTCACAAAGCGATGAGCACTTCGGGTGGCTTACCCGGAATGCCATCGCCCTCATTGTTATTTGGCCGGTTCGAAATGAACAATGGTTACCGCGCCATTGACATTGTCAGCCATGAAGCGAATCTTGTCGCCCGACTTCATCTGCTCAAGCCATTTCGCATCCTTGACCCGGAAAACCATGGTCATCGCCGGCATGCTCAGATTGGTCAATGGCCCATGGGAGAGCGTTACCTTGCCGGCCGATTTGTCGACTTTCTTGACTACGCCATCAACCATCTGCATTTCTGTGGAAGCAGTTGCCTGCATCGCCATGCCGTGGCCGGCATGGTCGCTGGCCGCCTGGACTGAAACGGTACCCAGCGAGGCGAAGGCGATCAGGGTAGAGGTAATCAATGCTTTCATGAGTTTCTCCTTTGGGTGGATAGGGGATTAGTGTTTGGCAAATACGGTGGTTGCGCCGCCGGCCTGGACCAACAGCGTGTTGTAGGGAACCGGCTTGGGGCTTTCCATGCCGGGTGAGCCGGGGGGCATCGAAGGCACCGCCAGGCCGACGGCCTTCGGTTTTTCCTTGAGCAGGCGCTGGATGTCGGCGGCGGGGACATGCCCCTCGACGACGTAGCCGGCGACCTTGGCGGTATGGCAGGAGCCGAGGCGCTCGGGCATGCCCAGCCGCTGGCGAGCCGCCGGCACGTCATTGACGTCGTGGGTTCGCACGTCGAATCCCGCCTGGCGCAGATGCTCGACCCATTTTTCGCAGCATCCGCAATAGGGACTCTTATAGACGTCGACCGCATCGGCCGCGCTGGCCGGCAGGTTAGCTACCGCGCCAAGGGCAAACAGCGTCAGGAGAACAGTTATCGGCTTTGCCATGGATACAACTCCTCGTTCAATTGATTGAGGGCAGTATGGCCAAGCGATACCAACAAAAGACTGACTCCCTGATTACATTTCTGTAATTTTTATGGGCGGTGATTGCCACGCCAGTGGGTCGATCAATGGTGCATATGGTCGTCGCCATGGCCTGCTGCCAACGGGGAAAATCGAGCTTGCTCGGTCTTTTTGTCGGGGAACACGACGGAGACAACCACCTTCATATGGGCATCGGAGACATACTTGCCGACGCCTGTCAGCTTGTTGTCGCCAGCCGGAGTCAGCGGTACCGTCACTTTCGACTTGCCGGCCAGAATCGTTGCCGTGCCGCTAGCACCGGCTGCCGGGATTTTTTTCTCACCATGGTCGGTGAGATAGACCGTGACCGGGCTGTCCTTGGCCTCCTTGTTGTTTTTGTCGACCAGCAGTTCGAAGTGATAAGGCCCGGCCATGCGGAGTTGGCCGCCATTGGGTGCCTTCATTTTGTCGAGGGTGCCATCGTCGTGGGCGAAAGCGGCGTTGCCGGCGAAGATCAATGCAGCAGATAGAAGCAGGTTGGGAATCAGGGGGAGTTTCACGGATATTTCCTCATCGTGTGGGGTTAGAAAGATTCCTGCGCCTTTTCAGCGAGCAGGCGTTGTAGCGGTTTCTCACCGAACAGCCAGAACATGACCGGAGTCAGCAAGGTGTCGAGCAGGGTGGAACTGATCAGGCCGCCGAAAATTACGACGGCGACCGGGTGCAGGATTTCCTTGCCCGGTGCGTCGGCGGAAAGCATTAGCGGGGTCAGCGCGAAGGCGGCGACCAGCGCCGTCATCAGCACCGGGGTCAGGCGCTCCAGCGAACCGCGGACGATCATTTTTCGCCCGAACACTTCGCCCTCGAAAGCGCACAGGTTGATGTAATGGCTGATCTTCAGAATGCCGTTGCGCGTGGCGATGCCGGTGAGCGTGATGAAGCCGACCAAGGCGGCGACCGACAGCGGCTGGCCGGAAATCCACAGCGCGACGACCGAGCCGACCAGGGCGAGCGGCACGTTGCCCATGATGATGGTCGTCAGTACCGCTGACCGGTAGCGGCTATACAGCACCAGGTAAATCATGGTCAGCGAGACGACGGCGAGCAACGCAATCAGCTTGGCCGCCTGTTCCTGCGCCTGGAACTGCCCTTCGAGCAGCGGGAAGTAGCCTTCCGGCATGGGTTTCTTGTCAATTTCGGCGCGGATGTCGGCGATGATTCGGCTCATGTCGGAACCATCGGTATTGGCCGAGACGACGATGCGGCGCCGGGTGTTTTCCCGACCGATCTGGTTCGGGCCCTCGCCATCCTCGATGCGGGCAAGTAACGACAGCGGCACGCGGCCGGTCGACGTCTCGATCAGCAGATTTTCCAGGCCGCGTTCGCCGCGCGCCTCTTCCGGCAGGCGCAGGGTCAGGTCGAACCGGCGATTGCCCTCGATGACCTGGCCGATTCTTTCGCCGGCCAGCAATTGCTCCAGGCGTTGCAGCAATTCGCCGGAAGCCACGCCGTAGCGGGCGGCGGCGTCGTAATCGAGATGGATCTTGTATTGCGGAATCAACACTTGCTTTTCGATCTGCAGGTCGGTGATACCAGGAATCTTCGCCAGACGTTCCTTGATGTCGCCCGCCAGGCCGCGCAGGGTATCTAGATCATCGCCAAAAATCTTCAGCGCGATCTGCGCCCGGACACCGGACAGCAAATGGTCGAGGCGATGGGAAATCGGCTGCCCGACATTGACCACGGCCGGCAGGATGGCCAAGCGCTGGCGGATATCGGCGATGATTGCCTCCCGATCACGCTCGGAGGCCTTCAAATCAACCTCGATCTCGGAGTAATGGACGCCTTCGGCATGCTCGTCCAACTCGGCGCGACCGGTACGGCGGCCGACCTCGGTCACTTCGGGCACAGCGAGCAGGATGTTTTCCGCTTGCGTGCCGATCTGGTTCGATTCGACCAGCGATGACCCGGGGTTGAGCACGACATTGACGGTCAGCGTGCCTTCGTTGAACGGCGGCAGGAAGGACTTGGCGAAAAAGGGAATGGAGGCCAGCGCGATGACCACGACGGCGACGGCGCCGATCAGCAGCGCCCGGGCACGGTCGAACGACCAGTTGAGCAGGCGTTCGTCCCAGGCCTTGAGTTTCTTCACCAAAGCGCTATCGCCGTGGTCGATATGCTTCATCTTCGGCAACAGGTAGTAGCACAGCACTGGGGTGATGGTCATGGCCACCACCATGCTGGCCAGGATGGAGACGATGTAGGCGACGCCGAGCGGTGTGAACAGCCGGCCTTCGATACCCGGCAGGGCGAACAGCGGAATGAACACTAGCACGACGATCAAGGTCGCATAGACGACCCCGGAGCGGACTTCCTTCGAGGCGGCGGCAATTACCTCCAGCGCCGACCTGGGGTTGGGCAAGGTTCGGTTTTCGCGCAGGCGGCGCAAGACGTTTTCGACATCGACCACGGCATCGTCGACCAGTTCGCCGATGGCGATGGCCAGGCCGCCCAGCGTCATGGTGTTGATCGACAGGCCGAAGTAGCTGAAGACCAGGGCCGTGACCAGCAGCGAGACCGGGATGGCGGTCAGCGAAATGAAGGTGGTGCGGAAATTGGCCAGGAACAGGAAGAGGATGACGGCGACCATGATCGCCCCGTCGCGCAGCGCTTCCTCGACGTTACGCACTGAGGCTTCGATGAAGTTGGCCTGCTTGAACAGGAACTGCGGCGTGTCGACGCCCTGCGGCAGGCTCTTGCCCATTTCGGCCATGGCCTGTTCGACGGCACGGGTCAATTCGACCGAATCGGCCGTCGGCTGCTTCTGCACGGACAGAATGACGGCGGGCTTGCCCTTGAAGCTGGCATCGCCGCGCTTGACCCCGGCGGCAAAGGTGACGGCCGCCACCTGGCGCAGCAGGATGGGTTGGCCGTTGCGCGTCGCCACCGGCTGGTTCTGCAGATCGACCAGCCGGGTCGTCCGGCCGATGTTGCGGATCAGGTACTCACGACCGCCGGCATCGACGAAGCCGCCGGCCGTGTTGCCGCCGAAGTTCTTGAGTGCCGCTTCGAGTTCGGCGAGCGTGACGCCGATCGCCTGCAAGCGGGCCAGATCGGGTTCGACGCGGTATTGCTTGACCTGGCCGCCGATCGGGATGACCTGGGCGACGCCCGGGATGGTCAATAGCCGCGGTCGCATAACCCAGTCGGCGTATTCGCGCACCTGCATCGGGCTGGCTTTTTCCGGATCGGCCGGCAAGGCGATCAGCAAAATCTCGCCCATGATCGACGAGATCGGCCCCATCTGAGGCACGATTCCCTGCGGCAACTGTTCGCGCACCAGGTTGAGCCGCTCGGCGATCTGCTGGCGGTTGCGATAGATTTCGCTGCCCCACTCGAACTCGACATAGACCACCGACAGGCCGATCCCCGACACCGAGCGCACCCGCGTCACGCCAGGCATGCCGTTCATGGCCGATTCGACGGGGAAGGTGATCAGTTGCTCGACCTCTTCCGGGGCCATACCGCCGGCTTCGGTCATCAGCGTGACCATCGGTTTGTTGAGGTCGGGGAAAACGTCCACCGGCATCTGGCGCACGGTCAGCGCCCCGTAGATGATCAGCAAGAGCGAAACGCCCAGTACGATCAGGCGCTGCTTGAGACTCGCATTGATAATGAAGTCGAACACGGCGTCCCCTTAGCGAATCTGCGCCAGGGAAGCAGCGCCCTGAACGACGACGCGTTCACCGCCGTTCAGGCCGTCGGTCACGACCACCGAATGACCGTCCAGGGCCGCCGCCTTGACTTTGCGGGAAACGAAGCGCTCGGCGCTTTCATGCACCCAGACCACCGATTCATTGGCCGCATTGCGCACCACGGCGGCGGCGGGAATCGCCACACCGGCTTGGCGGGCCTTGGTTTGCGCCAGAACCTTCAGGGTTTGGCCGACCGCGACGGCGGGCAGGGCGCCATTTTTCGGCGTTTCGACCCGGAACAGCACCGGCATCGCCTGTTCCTTCAAGGTGCGTCCCAAGCCGACGAAGGCGAGGTCGAGAAGGCCGCCGGCAATCGGGGCACTGGCCTTGGTCAGTCCGTCGAGTAACAGCGGGTCGTAGGCCAGGGCCTCGACCGCCAGCCGCTGTGGATCGATGACCTCGAAGACCACCGCCCGCGCATCGACCACTTGGCCAACCGCGACATTGGCCGCACTGACCACGCCGCTGACCGGTGCGACCAGGGCCTCCCGGCCGAGGCTACCGCCGACAGCGCTCTTGCGCTTCTTGAACGCGGCAAGTTCGATCTCCGCCTGTTCGATGTCTTTCTGCGGGACGCTGCCTTCCAGTTGCTGGAGCCGCACCAGGCGGCGTTCGAGGACGCTTTCCTGCGCAGCCAGTTCGGCCAGGGCCGACAGTTGAGTACCGCGTTCGAGGGCGGTTGCAGCTGGTTGCAGCCAGGCCAGAATTTGCCCTTTGTTGACCCGTTGACCAAGCACGGCCAGCCCGTTCGGGCCAGCCTCGATCCGCCCACTCTGGAAAGTCTGCACCCGGCCGCCGGCATTCGGATCGGCGACAATGCGGCCATTGAGTTCGACCGTGCGGGGGAATTCCCCCTTGAGGGCGGTCCGGGTGCGCAGGCTCAACTGCCGTTGGGCCGATTTCGGGACAAAGACGCTGCCGTCCGGCAAGCGCAAGGCCGGCTCGTTGAAAGTCACCTGGCCTTGGGCGTCGACTGCAGCAACCGGTGCCGGTGCAACTGGGGCTTTTTGTTCATCGCCATGGTCCTCGCCGCCATGGGCGGAGACCTGAACAGCCAGGGTGCTGCCCACGAGCAGAGCCAGGGCGTAGCGGGTAAGATTCTTGATATCGGTCATGCTGAGTGAATTCCATGTTGCGGTTGGCGACGCAGGCGACGCACGATCAGGCCCCCGGCCAGCAGCAACAGCGGAGTTCCGGCGTAGAGCCACCAGTTGCGATCAGGGTGTCCGGCTTCAGTCAAGGCGGCTGCTACTTCGCCAACTTCCAGGCTGGCGGAAAGCAGATCGACAATTTCGCCCGCCTGGACGGTGATGGTCAGCGGGTATTTGCCAGCTTGCGTCAGGGAGGAGGCCGATAATTGGTAGACCCCACCCGCTATCTCGGTGGCGATCCCTTTGATCCCCTGTCCCTCGATTTCGATTTGTGCCCCGGGAATGGGTGCGTTGTCGGCGGCGCGGTCGAGATAGATGATCAGGTCCTTGCCAGCGAGCACACCGACCAGTTCAAGGTCTTCGCTGCGCAGCTCGAAACGTGGTGCCAAGTTGACATCGGCCGGCTTGGCGGGGGCTCCGTGGTCATGGCCTTCATGGGCGAGGAGCGGCATGGACAGCGCCAGCAGGATGGCTGCAATAAAGGCTTTTAGGGCTGCCCAACTCAGGATGAATGGCTTGTCGATCACGGTGTAATTCCTCGGGCTTGATTCAGATTGGCCTGAGCGGCCGACAGGCGGGCGCGGCTGCGGCCAAATTCAATGCGGGCTTCGGTCGCCTGGGTCTGGGCGCGCAGCAACTCGACGAGCGCGGTTTCACCCAGTTCGAAAGAACGGCGCATCAGGGTCAGCCGCTCGGCGGCGGCTTGCTCGCGTTCGACCGCCAGTTCGGCACCGATACGGGCCGAATCGAGTTGCGCCTCAGCCTCCCTGACTTCGGCTTCGACGTCGGCCAGTAACCGCTGATACTGGGCATCGGCCTGGATCAGCGCCGTGTTGGCGCTGGCAACCAAGGGCGCATTACGCACCTCGCCAGCGAAGGGAATGGTGATGGCGAAACCGATGCTGTCGCGTGGAGTGGCGCCGGAGGCATCGCGCTCCCGTCGATATTGCACGCCGATGCTGGGCGAATCGCGGCGCGACTCTTGGGCCAGTTTCATGCCGGCACGGGCACGCTCGGCAATTGCCTGCCCGGCCGCCAGGCGGGGATGAATATTTTCAGCGGCTGCCGCCATGACCGACTCTTGCGGATTGTCCGGCAAGCGGTCGCTGCCGGTCAGGACCCGGTAGCGCTGCGTGCTGCGTACCACACGTGCGTTCGCTTCGGCCGCGGCGGCCCGGGCGCTGCTCGTTTCCTGTTTGACGAGAAGCAGATCGGAGCGGGCCATTTCACCGACCTTGACCCGCCTGGCCACATCAGCTTCCAGTTTGGCCGCCGCATCCAGACGTTCACCGGCAACCGCCGCTTCACTTTGCGCCAGATAGAGCGTCCATAGGGCCGTCCGCAATTCGCCAGCGACGGCCAACCGGGTGGCGGCAATGCTCCGCTGACTCTCGTCGCTATCGGCCTCGGCGACGGCTATCCGGGCTGATTTTTGACCGGGTAGCCAGAGAGGAACGGAAATTCCGATTTCGCTTTCTTCTTTGCCGAGATTGTCGTTCCAGCGGTCCGTGCGCTGCGCTAGGCCTATCCTAGGGGTGCCGGGAAACAAGGATTCAGCAACGGTTCGGCTGGCGTTCGCTTCTTCGCGTTTCGCCACGACCGTTTTTCCCTGCGGGGAATTGGCCCATGTTTTTTCAAACACATCGCGCAGGGTCTCCGCCTGAGCGAAACCAATTGGGGCGGCCAGCAAGGCCACCAGCAGGAAGCCGGTCCCGGCGCGCAATTTGGGCGTTGGCGGAGAGCAATTCATTGGGGCAAGTTCACCGAGTTCAGATCAATAGACACGGATGGTACGGAGCGTTGCCCAACGGGATGCTGACCGATAAATTACATTTGTGTAACCTTGCGACCCCTATCGGTGCACAGTGATCTTGCCTTTGATCCTCGCTTCGAAATGTCCCGAACCGGACATAGCCGACACTTTGACCCGTTAAACTCCTTTCCCGAGCGAATTCGGTCAGCTAAAAATCTATGCCCTGTCGTGGCAGGTGCCAATAAATTGAATATTTGACTTATCTGGACTTCTTTGAGCGGCCTACCCTGACATCCGTTTGGGGTATAGTCTAAATTGACATTCTAGCGAGGTCGAGGGGCTGGGAATCGGTCATGAACTTCCCCTGAAGGCCCGTACCACCCGCGTCACGGAAAGTACGAACAAGCCAGTCAACGCGATGGCTGCAACAATCCAGTGCTTCCCGATGAAAGCACCAGCGGTCGTTCCGGCCAGCACGACGGCGAGAATTGGCAGATGGCAGGGGCAGGTCAGCATAGCAAGCGCGCCCCACAGGTAGCCGGTGAGTGGCTTGCGTGTCTCAACGGGAATACGCTCAGGACGGTTCATGACGAAATCTCCGTATCGTGTGCCAGTTCGGTTAGCTGAAAGGTCAACTGCGCTTCCAAGTCTGCTAGCGCCTGACGTCGGCGCTCCACAAGCTGGAGCAGATTAGCAAGATGCACCACCGCTTCATCGTCGCCTGCGGCATCCAGTGCCCGGCATAGCCGTGTCAGCATGTCAAGGCCGATAGCCGCTTCAAAGCATCTGCATCGAACAAGCCGTAGCCGCCAGCGGTGCGCTCCACCGGCCGCAACAAGCCACGCAGCATGTAGTCGCGCACCACATGCACACTCACACCGGCATCATGGGCCAGATGGGATACCGTATAGGCGTTCATCGAACATCTCCTTTTCTTCATCCCGCGCAGCACGAAAGTTGTTTTACGTCCTTAAAGAAGGACTGCGCAGCAAGTTTCAACCCCTCGACCATTGTCAGGTAGGGGAACAACTGATCGGCCAGTTCCTGCACGGTCATTTGCGCCCGAATGGCAAGAACAGCCGTCTGGATCAGTTCGCCCGCTTCCGGTGCCACCGCCTGCACGCCGATGAGTCGTCCGCTACCTTGCTCGATGACCAGCTTGATAAAGCCGCGTGTGTCGAAGTTGACGAGTGCACGCGGTACGTTATCCAGCGTGAGCAGGCGGCTGTCGGTCTCGATGCCCTTCAAATGCGCTTCCGCCTCGCTGATGCCCACGGTGGCGACCTGCGGGTCGGTGAACACCACCGCCGGCATTGCGGTCAGATTCAACTCCGCGTCCCCGCCAGTCATATTGATGGCCGCGCGGGTGCCGGCTGCCGCCGCTACATAAACGAATTGTGGCTGGTCAGTGCAGTCGCCTGCGGCATAAATGTGTTGCGTACTGGTGCGCATGCCCTTGTCGATGACGATGGCTCCCTGCGCATTGACGGCGACTCCCGCAGCTTCCAGCGCCAAGCTGCGCGTGTTCGGCGCTCGGCCGGTGGCAACCAGCAGCTTATCGGCACGCACTTCGCCGTGTCCCGTGGCGAGCACAAATTCTCCGTTTGCATAGGCCACATGGCTGGCCTGCGTGTGTTCCTGCACCTCAATCCCTTCGGCACGGAAAGCCGCCGTGATGGCCTCGCCAATGGCTGGGTCTTCACGGAAGAACAGCGTGCTACGCGCCAGGATCGTGACCTTGCTGCCCAGTCTAGCAAATGCCTGCGCAAGCTCCAGCGCGACCACCGACGAACCGATCACGCCCAAGCGTTCGGGAATGGTATCGCTGACCAGGGCCTCGGTGGAGGTCCAGTACGGCGTGTCTTTCAAACCAGTGATGGGCGCAACGGCCGGACTGGCACCAGTGGCAATCAGGCAGCGGTCGAATGCCACGACGCGCTCACCGCCGTCGTTCATGCGCACGATAAGACGCTGGCCGTCCTTGAAGAGGGCCTCGCCGTGCAGCACGGTGATGGCGGAATTGTCGTCCAGGATGCCCTCGTACTTAGTGTGGCGCAGCTCATCGACGCGGGCCTGCTGCTGGGCCAGCAGTTTGCTGCGGTCAATTGCAGGCTCAGTCGCTGAGATGCCCTCGTCAAATGGACTTTCACGGCGCAGATGGGCGATATGGGCGGCGCGGATCATGATCTTGGACGGGACGCAGCCGACATTGACGCAGGTGCCGCCGATGGTGCCGCGCTCGATCAGCGTGACCTGGGCGCCGAGTTCGGCCGCTTTCAGTGCTGCGGCCATTGCAGCGCCGCCGCTGCCGATGACGGCGATATGCAGTCCGTCTCCATCGCCGCCGGATTTGTCGCCGTCACTCAGCCATCCCGTCGCTTTATCAAGCAGGCCGCCGCGCATCGAAGCTGGCGGGGCATCGGCGAGCGTGGCCTTGTAGCCGAGTCCGGCCACGGCGGCAGTCAGCGCATCCGGCGACATGCCTGGTTCGGTGGCGAGCTGCGCTGTGCCCTTCGCGTAGGACACGACCGCCGACTGTACGCCCGGCACTGTCTCCAGGGCTTCCTTGACATGCGTAGCGCATGAATCGCAGGTCATTCCGGTGATCTTCAAGGTAGTCATACAGTTTTCCTTTTTCGTTTCGGTAACGGCGAATCCCATCATCCACGTTTAGCTGGTAGTGCGCAGCCGTCCGGGCCGCAGTAAGGCTGGCTGGCAGACGAATCCCAGAACCACACCCCGACCATCAAGGCCAATTGGCGCTGGCGAATATCCAATGACTGCTCTGATATCCAGTAAGGACCGAGCTGATTACCTGCCGCCCCCTCGACAAAAAGGGAGTAACCCAACCTGCCTACTGCGTTATTCAGTTTTACGCTTCCCAGGAAAATCCTTAAGGCAACAACGCCCGGATGGATTGCTCGTATCGCACGCGCAAAGCCCAAGCTTCGTTTGCGTCATGACAAAGTTCCTGATTCCTGGATCGCTCAGCGCATCTGTTTTCGTCACACCGAAGCAATAACAGACGAGAAAATCGTCGAAGGCTTCCTTCGCACCAACTTGGGTTCGCAGTTGCGACTTTAGGATGAGGGTGCCGTCGTCCCCGAAATAAACGACATCGCACTCGGGGTCGTCACAGAAGAAGTAACGGCCTGCCTTGCCGACCCACTTCCAGGCATCGCGGATGTGATGGGCGATCGTCCTGGCAGAGACTTCGGAACATTCCATCCCATGGACCGGGCACCGGTGCTTCTTGGGGTGCGGCGTTTCGCATTCGGTGGATGAACAGCAATCGGCCATGGCGCGTTACCTTGAGGTTTGGTGGATAAAGTAGGGCATCGAGTACCGAGTGCCGGTGCGTAGCGGCGGGCCGCCTTACTTCACGACCTGGGACGGATAACCGGCATCGGTCGTGGCTTGGATCAGTGCCTGTGCGTTCGTTCTGGCATCTTCGAAGGTGACGGTAGCTTCCCGCTTCTCGAAGCTCGCCTTGGTCTGAATGACGCCATCGACCTTGCTCAGTGCCTTTTTGACCGTAATCGGACAGGTGGCGCAGGTCATGCCAGGCACGGACAGCGTGACAGTTTGGGTGGCGGCCAACACGGGGGCAACGACGGCGACGAGAGCGAGGGAAGCAAACAGTTTTTTCATGGTGAACTCCTGATTAATAGAAAAATGGCATGACATAGGGAAAACCGACCGCGACCAAGACCAACACGGCCACGATCCAGAAAATGCGCTTGTAGGTGGTTTGCACCTGCGGGATCGCGCACACCTCGCCCGGCTTGCATGCCTGTACTGGCCGGAAAATGCGCCGCCAGGCGAAGAACATCGCTACCAATGCCGCGCCGATGAAGATCGGGCGGTACGGTTCCAGCACCGTCAGATTGCCGATCCAGGCCCCGCTGAACCCCAGGGCAACCAGAACCAACGGCCCCAGGCAGCAAGTGGAGGCAAGGATGGCGGCCAGCCCGCTGGCGAAGAGGGCACCACGCCCATTTTGTGGTTCAGACATGCACTTGTCCTTTCGAAATTGAAATGAATAGCGTAACCTTACTTCCGTAGTCATGTACGGAGTCAAGTGATATGCAAAATATTTTTGATAATCTGACCATTGGCACCTTCGCCAAGGCTGCCGGGGTCAATGTGGAGACCATCCGGTTCTATCAACGCAAGGGCTTATTGCCGGAGCCGGACAAGCCTTACGGCAGCATTCGCCGCTACGGCGAGGTGGATGTGACGCGGGTGCAGTTTGTGAAATCGGCGCAGCGGCTGGGCTTCAGCCTGGACGAAATTGCCGAGCTGTTGCGGCTCGACGATGGCACCCACTGCGAGGAAGCCAGCAGCCTGGCCGAACACAAGCTCAAGGACGTGCGCGAGAAGATGGCCGACCTGGCTCGCATGGAAACCGTGCTGTCTGAACTCGTGTGCGCCTGCCACTCGCAGCAGGGGAATGTTTCCTGCCCGCTGATTGCGTCGCTACAAGGCGTAGCAAGCCTAGCAAGGCCGGCTACGCCTTAGCGTGCTTTATTTTCCGTTTTCTGAGACGACCCCCAGTCGCACCGGGCAGTTCGCTGGGAATCTCGGTCAGGCGTGACGGATTCGAGCTGCCGTTGAGGCTGCGTGCGGGCAAGCGGCCGGCGCTACGCGGCGTCGAATAATCGACCGATCGATTGGAAAAACTCGCGCTTGGGTTCGCTACCGGCCCGGGTTCTCTTGGCTGGAGCTGCTTCTCGGTCGCCGATTTTCTCTTGGCATGCCTGGCATATCGCCCTATTGAGGGTGGTCTCAGAAAATGGGAAACACGTTCGAATTCGTGCAGAAGATCGCACACCGGTTCAGGAACACCGGTGTGGTGGTGATCCGCGATCTCGAAGCCTTCGTGGCGCAGTCGGACGAGGAACTCAACGCCACCCTGCTGGGCCCCGAACTCGTCGAGCGGCTGAGAACGGCTCGTCGATCACCACTCCAGCGAACAAAAAAAGGGCTGGCATCGGCCAGCCCTTCATGTGGGATGTCGTAGGATTAGAACGCGTACTTGAATCCGACCTGAATCAAGCGGGGCATACCCACCTGAATACCGCGGGTACGATCAACAATGTAGGTCTTGTCGAGCAGGTTTTTGCCCGTGACAAAGGCTGACAGCGATTTGTCGAAGCGATAGTTGAGTGCCGTATTCCAGACGGTGTAAGCCGCAATCTCACCCTTTTGCCCGTCTGCTGTCGGCGCAACCGTATTCGCAAAATCAGAATACTGGCTACCCACATATTGGGCCTCAATCTCGCCTTTGAACGGGCCAACACCATAACCGACAGCAGCGGTGAAGGTATGTTCAGGTGCGTAGGCTTGACGATTACCCTGAACACCGACGATGGCACCTGTGTCTACTCTACGGAAGGCTTCAGTTTGTTCAGCGGTTGGCAGCCACGTGTAAGCCATGCGGCCAAATATACCATTTGAGAATTCGGCATTGGCGGCCAATTCAAGACCTTCGAACAGTGCTTTGCCTTGAGAAAGCGGGGTGCTACCACCGGCAATCGAGCCAACAGCGATCAGATTGTCGTAATCGTTACGGAAATAGGCGGCCTGGACGGATAACCCTTGTGCTGGTTGTGCCCGAACACCAAATTCAAAGTTCAGTGATTTTTCGTAATCGACATCGGTAACTGTGCCGGTACCACCAATGAGGTCTTCGACGCGCGGTGGCGCAAAGCCCTTGTGCAGGCTGGTAAACACGGTCAATGTCTGCATCGGATTCCAGGTTGCGCCAATCCCCGGCGTAAAGGCATTCACGCTGGTTTCAGTACTCTGGCCATTCAGGCGATTCGTACGCTCTGCCTTGATTGACTCGTAGCGTGCGATGGGCGTCACACTAAACTGGCCAAAATCAAAGCGATTGGCAATAAAACCGGAATAGGCGCTGGTTTTACGAAGATTGTTTTCTGCCAGAGTGCCGGTTCGTGCCGTCGGACTGGTGCCGTTGATCTGTTTTCTGTCCTGTTCCTCAAAGTGTGCCCGAACACCGGCCTGGAGTTCACCCAGGCCGTGTGCTACGGTCAAGCGTGGCTCCACACCCCAAGTCTCATAGCTACGCAGTCTGCCCTGGATGGAATTACAGGTATCGGGATCAATCGCAACCCCTGCCAATCGTGAGGCGTTCAATCCAGCACATTGCGCATCTTGGCTGTTACTCGCTTGACGCCACCAGTCACGATCGAATTTTGAGTAATACACGCTGGTGGTGAGCGTGGCCTGGTCGCTGATCAGGAAATCATGCGTCGCGGACAACCCGGTGCGTTCAGCCTCAAAACGGTCATTCTTGAACGGATTGTAACGAGCACCCAGGCGGTCGTATTCAGCTTGCGTCAAACCGGAATAGGTCAGCATCGAATCTTCCTTGTAGAAGTTCGCGCGCAAGGTAATCGCATTCCGGTCACCCAGCATGGTGCCGTACTTGATATTCAAATCATCTAGCTTGTGATTCATATTATCCCGGGCACCATCCCCTTCCTTGTGCCCGTAATCGAGTACCAGACCGCCGCCCCCAACATTCACCTTGCCATTGAAGTAATCGCGGTTGCCGACAACCCCTTGGACATAACCACCAAAATTCTGACGCGGTGCGGGGGTGATGTAGTTGATCACGCCACCCACCGTCTGCGGCCCGAACATGAGGGAACTCGCTCCTTTCAGCACTTCGATGCGTTCGTAGCGATCCACCATCGGGTGGTAGTAGCTGGCGTTGTCGCCATAGGGGGCATAGGCCAGCGGCAGGCCATCTTCGAGCAGGGTGATTTTGGTTGACCGCGTCGGATTCAGGCCGCGCATCGCAATATTGGGACGCAAGCCAAAGCCTTCTTCATCACGCGCATGAACACCCGGAACCTTGCGCAGAGCCTCGTTGACGGTGAAGACATGGGAGTCTTCCAGTTCTTTTTTGCCAAGAATCTGGCCTGCACCACCCAAGGTCGGCAAATTTTCTTCGCCCCCGATCACCTGAACGGTGGCCAATGTTTTTTCAGGCGAATTTTCTTTTGCGTGAGCAACCGGAATGCAAGCATAGGCAGCCGCAATTGCGAGCACAAGCGGCGAGACAGAAAACGAATTTCTGGTCGGACAATACTTCATGGAGTGTCTCCAAAGGCAGTTTCAGAGGTGCTGGCTGGCTGCCTAGGGATTTTCCATGGGTGGCTGGCTTGCAAAAGGAGTAATGCAATAGCCAGAATTGTAAATAAAAATAAATCTCATTTCAATTTCCAACCCGGTCGTGGCTATTGTTTCTTGCTCACCTCGCCGACCATGCGCTCAAAGCTGGATGCCCCGCTCGTTTTCATAAACATGCAGAGCTTGCCAGTACGCTTACACAGATCCTTTACTCGCCAGTAGGCGTTATGACTGATGCAGCCGGCCTGACAGATCGCAATATCGGCAGCGGCCAGCACGCCATCGATCCGGTGCATGCTTTCTTTCAGGCCACCGTCGTGAGACAGGAAACGTCCGCCAGATTGCTCAACCACCTCCCGGTAAGAGGTCACTACGCTGGACCTGCCGCCCATGAACAACACTCATTTCCCAGCGAGATCGCTTTAGGGGTCTGACAGTGCCTCATCCTCGCGAGCCAAGGATTCCAGCGTCTCCTCTGCATAACGGGCGAATTCCCGCAGGCGGTTCAGTTCCTTGTCCCGTTCTGCCAATTCTGCTTTGAGCCGAACATTGTGCTGCCAGACTTCATCGCGCTGCCCGAGAAGATGCCCATCCAGCAAGCCTTTGCGGGAAACGACTACATTCCAGAGCAGGGCAATAACAGCAATCAAATGTATTTATTCGCGTTCTAACCGGACATTGCTGATGCAAGTATGCCAAACTTACCGGTGGGTAATGATCGTAAGCTACCGCGTAATTTTTGAGCAAGATGGACTTTCCGGGGTTTTAGCCAAAAACTCCCAACATTGACCATGCGGGATGGGCGGTGTTATTCCCGATCCGACCGGCAGAGGAGAAATTAGTGGAACGCAACATCGCCCCTACCGTAGTGCCACCGCCCTCGCCAAGGCAGGGCCCCCTCGTGCAAGATTCCTTGGAGACCGGAGCCATCGTGCTCCGGCCGGAGCAGGTGCCGCAAGCCGAGCAGGCGCTTGCCGCGCTGGACTTCGCGGACGTTCCATCCGGCGACATCATCAAGATCGGCCTCGGTGCCGAACAGGCGCTGCAGAAGACCCTCGACGGCTTCCTCGCCCGGCTCGACAAAAAGACGGCGTCCAAGGTGTTCGCTCTCTTCGGGCGCCTGGAAAAAGGTGTCGATGACGCCAAGCTGCCTGAAATCCTGGAGAAGATCCAACAGGGTGAAGCCCCGGGGTTCTTCGCCGGTCTGTTAGCCAAGCTCACCGGCCGCAAGCCCGAGGAAGCCTTTCGCGAGTTCATGCAGGAGATCGGCGAGTTGATCTCGATCCGGACGCAGACGCTGGCCGACGAGATGGTCCGCCTGGAGGGCGAACTGTCCAAGGAAATGAAGACGCTGTTCGGCGAACTGCAGGCGCTGGAGAGCCTCAAGCAATCGTACGGCACGCACTTCGCCAGCTTCACCGTCGATGCTGCAGTCGCGCGGGCGTTTCTCGAAAAGGCCCGGCAGTACGTAGCGCAGCAGACTGCGGCAGCGGACCCTGCCGACGTGTCCGCCCAGGCACGGTTGCGTGAGCTGCAGGACAAGCTCAGCCTGCTGGAAAGTCGGGCCCTTGCGCTCGAAGGCACCTATACGCGCCTGCCGGCCGACCAGATGGTGATCCAACAGATCGAGGCCGCCGGAATCGCGACGCTGCAGGAGACCGCCACAACGGTGTCCTCGCGCTTCGCGTCGATCAAGATGACCTTGCTGGCTATCCACGGTGCATTCGCGGTCAAGTCGGTGCAGCAGATCGCTGAGCGCCAGGCGCGCCTCGACCAGCAATTGACGCAACTGCGCGGCCAGGCCACCAAGGACGTGGCAATCGCCGCGGCCAAGGCACCCGGTGACAACCGTGTCGCGCAGGCGCAGCAAATCGCCGCGATCATCACGCAGACGCGCGAGATCCACGAACTGGTCGAAACCGCAAAGCAGGAAACCGAAGCGAAGTTCGAGGCGGCGCGGCAGATGTTCGAGCAGTCGCGAGCCGAGCTCGCGGCGCTGCGCAAGGCATGACAACAACCCGGAGAAACCCATGCTCACACTAACCCTTGACAAGCCCGGTGCCGCGCCGGCCCGCAAGCTGCAACTCTCGCTCAACAAGGGCGCTGCGTTCAAGGTGACCGTCGCATGGCAGTGCGACGCCCGCCATCAGGACGACATCGACATCCATGCGCTCGAGGCACGCAACGGCGGCAATGGCGCGAAGGTCACGGTGCTCGAAGAGATTCTGTCCACCTACAACACGACGAAGATGAGCCCGAAGACCGGCGTGCTGCCAACCGCGGCCGACGGCTCCTTCGCCACGCCCACGGGCGGGCTGCGGCACTCCGGCGACGTCCGGGTCCAGGGCAACACCGAAACCATCGTCATCGTTGGCTCGAAACTTCCCGCGGACGTGAACGAGATCCCCCTCTTCGCCACCGTCCACAAGGCCGAACACACCGCGGGGCACGACGAGGGCTCCGCGGCCGAGGACGAGGCGGCCTTCGCTGACATTGAGGTCTGCACCGTCACCATCGCCGACGAGAGCGGGCGCGAGCTGGGCGCCTACCAGCTGTCCAAGGAATTCGGCGAGTTCAACGTGGTGCAGCTGGGCAGCATCATGCACGGCGACAACGGCTGGGAGTACGCGCCTGTCGGCCGCGGCTTCACGGGAACGTTCAACGACGTTCTGGGCCACTTCTCCTGAAGGCCTGCTGTGCCGCCCACGAAGGACAAGTTGCGCCCGACGGTCATCGGCGCCCCGGGCGCTTCGCTGCGCACCCCCGCGGGGGCCGCGCCGCAAGCGCAGGACGTCCTGTCGCCGACGCGTCGTGTCCCCGCTGCCACGCCGGTGGTGCTGGAGCCGCAGAGCGGCGAGGACTTTCAATCGGTCCTGGTTCGCTACGTCATCGAGCGATTCTTGTATCGGCTGGGAAAGAGCCAACACCGCGAGGCGTTCCTGCTCAAAGGCGCGTTGCTGTTCGTTCTGTGGCAGGGCAATCTACATCGCCCCA
>DAIMCQ010000044.1:0-19665 GCA_036726285.1 Azonexus sp. | reverse complement strand
TTGAGGAGTCGAGAGCTCAGGGACAGGTGACCGAACGCATCATCCAGCATACCGCGCTTGGCTCCGCTGCTTCCTTTGTCGCCTTTGCTGTCGTACTCGGCATTGTCCACGCGGAACTAAGTGAAGACTGGTTGAATGCCCTTGTGCATCCGCTGTGGGTGGTCGTCGGCGCTTTGCTGGTCGGCGGCATCGGTAGCTTGTTGGCGCTGCGTATAGCCAAAACCTTGCCCAAAGGCTCCCTGGCTCAGGTTTTTGTCTTGATTGCCTGCGCCCTGCTGGCCGTTGGCCTCGCGCGCATGCTGGCTGTGCCGGTCTTCTTGACCCTCTTCCTGATGGGCGTTCTGCTTGCTTCGCGCGACCGGCAACAAACCCTGCGTTATACCGAATTGCCGGAGGGACATTGGCTACTCGCCATCGTGCTTTTTGTCATCGTCGGTGCTTCATTGCCCTGGCAGGACTTCAGCTGGCTGGCCGGTCTACAGGCACTCGGTCTGCTGCTAGTGCGTGCCGGTGCCAAAGCCGGCGCGATGGCTTGGTCTGGAGGCAGCCTGCCTTTGCCCAAGCGATTGCTGGTTGGCATGGGTATCCAGCCACTGTCGGCTACGGCGGTATTCATGGCATATGAAATTGCCAGTTTGTATCCGGAAGTGGGCCGCTCAGCCCTGACTTTGCCCTTGTTTGCAGCCGCCATGATGGAATTGCTGGGTCCGGCGCTATGCCGCCTGGCTCTGCACAAATCGGGTGAATGCGAGGTGGATGACCGCAACCGAGGAGGAATCGGATGAACAACAAACCATTGAGCGAATTCAAGGATAGCGCTGCGTTGTCCTTGGGCGTTGAACTCGAGCTCCAATTGGTCTCGCGGCGCGATTTTGATTTGACGCGTGGCGCCACCGACTTGCTCAGCGGTCTCGATTACGACGAACGTTTCGGCGAAATCAAGCTGGAAATCACCGAAAGCATGATTGAAATCAGCACGCAGGCCCAGTTAAGCGTCGACGGCATTGCAATCGATCTTGGTGGCCTGCGCGATACGTTGCGTCGGCACTGCGAGCGCAACAATATCGGAGTCTGCGGAGGCGGCGCCCACCCTTTTCATCGCTGGCCCGAACGACGCATTTGTCCAGGTGATCGGTTTGAAGACATATATCAACGCTACGGGTACCTCGCCAAACAATTTACCGTATTCGGTCAGCACATCCATGTCGGCTGCACATCGGCTGACGATGCGATCTGGCTGACCCAGGCACTCGGCGTCTATGTTCCTGTCTTTATCGCACTCTCCGCCTCTTCACCCTTTGTCGATGGCGAGGACAGTTTCTACCAGTCATCCCGGCTCAACGCAGTTTCAGCCTTTCCTTTAAGCGGACAATGTCCGGCACTTGGAAGCTGGCAGGAGTTCATCCAACACTTTGCCTTCCTGCAAGCCTGCGGTATTGCGCAAGGAATCAAGGATCTGTATTGGGATGTCCGTCCAAAGCCGGAATTCGGCACGGTTGAAATACGTGTCTGCGACACACCGCTCACCATCGAGCAGGCGACATCACTGGCAGCCCTGGCCCAATCCCTTTCGCGTTGGCTGTTGCGCACCCGCCCACCACTGCACACCGCCAAACAGGCCCATGTTGCCCGTTTCAACAAATTCCAGGCCTGCCGCTATGGTCTGGAGGCAATGATTTCCGATCCGGTGGCCTTGTGCCAGACGCCTCTGAAGCAAAGCTTGTCGGACTTGCTGAAAGCTGTTTCACAGGATGCCCTGGAATTGAACTGCGCCCACTGGCTAAACCCGCTCAAGCAGATGGTTGCCGAGAATACGGGTGATGCAGCCTGGCTACGGGCCAGAAAAATGCGGCACGGCAACTTGAACGATGTGGTACGCGAAGCCAGCGAACGGCTGATGGGAAAACAAAGTTAATTCGAGGAGAACACAAAATGATCCGCCGGTTGCCAGCAGCCTTGTTGTCACTTTTCATTGCTTCGGGCACATGGGCGGCAAACCCCACTTGTCAATTTGAGCGGATGCCGGTCGGTGCGCAAAAGCTGGGCCCCTGGATCGACAAGAGCAACTGGCTGGCCATTGAAAACCAGCGCCTGACTTTGCAGTCTGCTGAAGTATTCATGCCCACTTGGCGGCTGGCGCCTGCAGGCAATGCCCCGCTCGTCGCACCGACGCAGCTGCGTCCAGTAGATGATTTTCCGGCTATCGATCCACTCGATGGTAGCCGGCGCGACCTAGGCTTCTTGCTCGATAGTCGCCTCTATGTCGATGGCGTCGTCGTTCTGCGCAATGGGCGGATTGTGGTGGAACGCTACCGCAATGGACTGACGCCTGAAAAACCAAGACTGCTACTAGGTGCAACCCGTCCTTTGCTCAACCTGCTTGCGGCAATCAGCGTTAGCCAGGGCAAACTGACCGCCGACAAATCCATTGTGCGTTATCTTCCTGCGCTGGCTGGCTCATCGGGTATGCGTAAAATGTCGATACAGCGCCTTCTCGAAAACAAGGAACGTCACGCATGGTTGCCGGAGGAGCTGGATGCTTGGCGTCAATCGACGGGTTGGGCAACAAAGCAGAACAGTAAAGGAATTCGTGACTGGCTATCTCAACCTGAGCGCTGGAACAAACCTTTGGTTGACCAGGATGGCCTGGTGCTCAGTGCATCTCCAGAGGACGATTTGTTGGCCTGGGTATTGACAGAAAGCAATACAGTTCCATTGACTAGATTGTTTTGCGAGCAGCTATTGAGCCGTATCAACCCTGAACATCCGGCACTCTGGGCTAGCGATTCGCAAGGAGTTGAATTGGCATCTGGCCTAGGCTTGTCTTTGCGGGATTTTGCAAAACTGGGACAACTCCTTGTCGAGGCGCGAAGCAGTCGCAGCCGCGTCAAAATCCCCGCCTGGTTCATCGAGACGCTCGTTGCCTCTTCGGGTATGCGCTCTGCGGATATCAACGGACTCGCCAAGGGCAGTGAGCAACGCTATGGATTTGTACACTTGGGCGGAGCATCAAATCGGGCAGCATTGATCGGTACGTATGGAACGAGCCTGTATGTGGATTTTGACAAACGCCTGGTTATAGCCTTCTTCGCCACTCGCCCAGGAGAAAATACCCCGGAGACGCTAGCCCTGCTTGAGCAAAGCTGGAAGGCAATTGATTTAGGAATTGTTATGCGTAGTCCAAACAAACGGGGAAAGCCCTGATTGTGTTCTACCGTGTTTCCGGGCGCCGAACCTGCATGTTGCAGCCTGAAATGGTTTGGTCGGCCTTGGTCGATGACCTTCCGGCAAGTTCTGAATTGCAGCAGCAGGCACTCGGATGGCTGCATTATTGGACGATATAACTTCCGCAACCCGCCGGATGCCGCCAAATGGCTTCCTGTCACAACAATAAATGCGCGTGATCAGGTGCAATGGGATCTAAGCGGCCAACTCAATTGAGAGTCCGCACTTTGTCTAGCGACTGCATGCCCCCCCTGTGAAACTCCATATTCCCTTCGCCGTATATCGACCCAAGCAAACAGTATTTCCGCCGTAGCCGCGGCTTCCCTACAGTGCTCCCTGACCCGCCGGCCGGCCGGCCGGCGGAAACGACGATGCGCCAAAAAACCTGGCGCCCCTGATGGAGCACGGCATGGCCCGTTTGATTACCCCTGATGGCAGACAGGCGAGCGACCCGAAACAGGTCGCCGCCCTCGCCCAGGAACTCGGTCTGACACTGCATTACCAGCCGCTACCGGACAGTCCGGAGAACCGCGAGTACTTTGGTGCGCAACGCTACGCCAGCGGCAAGATTGCATCTTATCCCCAGGTCCGGGCCGTCAGCTTGACGGCGCTACCCACGCACCTGGTCTCCGGCATCGCGTTTGGTCAGTACGGCCAGAACGAAATGCTTTACGCCAAGGCGCTGATCGGTCAAATCGAGGACCATTCCTTGACGGTCTTCGACAAGGGCTTTGTCTCTGCGGAGATTCTACTGGGCTTGAGTACGACGGGCACCGAGCGGCACTACCTGATCCCCGTCAAATCCAATACGCAATACGAAGTCCTATCGGGGACAGCCGAGGATTGTCGGGTTCGTCTGCGCATTTCGCCGCAGGCACGCGCCAAGGCCCCTGACTTGCCCGAAGCTTGGGAGGCTCGTGCCATTCGCGTCACGTCCCCCCAGGGGCAAAGCCGGGTGCTGCTCACCTCTCTGTTCGATCGTCGCCGCTTCAGGGTTCAGGACCTGGCGGATTGCTATCGTCGTCGCTGGGAAATCGAAACCAGCTATCGCGAACTCAAGCAATCGATGCTCGGCGAAGCACTGACCTTGCGCTCACGCTTGCCCGAAGGCGTCCAGCAAGAAATCTGGGGCGCCTTGATCGCCTACAACCTGGTCCGACTCGAAATGGCCAAGGCGGCCATCGAAGCGCGCGTCGCCCCCACCGATCTGAGCTTCCTTCGTGCGCTGCACGTCATTCAGTACGAATTGATCTGGGCCGCGGGAATGAGTCCAGGAAAACTGCCCTCGCATCTGGCGCGCATGCGCCTGCAACTGAAGATGGCGATCGTCGAAAAACGACGGGGGCGAAAATGCCCCCGTGTCGTCAAAGCCAGACCATCACGCTATGCAATTCGGCACCTAAAAGAGCCTTAACTGAACTGCATTACGCCTGCGGGCGGCCTTTTTCTTTGTCCTCCGGTTGTCATGCTGAATGTTCATTCAGCATCCTGATCTCGTACTGCGGCAGGGCCAGCACGATATGCTTCGCAGCAAACAGTTCAAGTATCGCCTTGTTGATTTCACTGATCGCTGCATCGTAATCGGGCACCTTGACCCAGGGACAAACGCTGATCGCCACACTGGATTCGGATAACCGGTTCACCCCGACAACCGGCGCCGGATCCTTCAAAACCCTGGAATTTGCACTCAGAATTTCACCGATCAGTGCCAGGGCACCATCGACATCGGCGTGATAAGAAACCCCTACCGTGATATTGGGCCGCCGGACTTGCCCATAATTGTGAAGAATCTCGCCCACGATCTTTCGGTTGGGAATCACCACCCGTGACAGATCCGGATGACCCAAGGTGGTGCTGAACAGGCTGATCTCGAGGACTTGCCCTTCTTCCTTGGCGATAGAGATGTAGTCACCGACATGAAAGGGCCGGGTAAAAATGATGCTCAGCCCGGCTACGATGTTGCCCAGTATTCCCTGCATGGCCAGTGCGACACCGGCTCCGGCCACGCCCAAACCGGCAATCAGGGGCAATAGCTCGATCCCGAGATTTTGCAGCGCCATGATGGCAAAAATCGCCAGTACGCAAAGATGGGCAATGCGTACGAGCAGGGAGCGCACCGGAATCTCAAGCTTGAGGCGAACCAGCAGACGGTCCAGGACGCGCCCCACCCACCGCCCCACCATGTATCCAGCGCACAGGATAAGGATGGCGACAACGAGTTTCGGGCCAAACCGGATGGCCATATCCAGGGTGGAAGCCCTGATTTGATCGAGTGACTGCAACGAAGTGTCCATGGCAGGGTTCCTTTACGAGCGCGCAGTTCGAGCGGCGAACCGCCAAAGATGGTTACAGTAGCGCATGCACGGTGAAAATTCGAGGTCCGTATTGCGCGGAAAATGCCTCGTACAACCCGCTGTGGGAAGGCATCCCGACAGGGATTAAGGCAGCAATGCGCCCTCTTCCGCCAATGCAGTATTCCGGCGCAGACGTTCAACCAGTACGTCGCACAAGGCCCGGATCTTCGCGGAAGCTCGCCTTCCCTCCAGATGAAGAATGTGGATCGGAAGGGCTGGCGGCTCATATTCGGGAAACAGCCGGATCAGACGCCCGTCAGCCAGGTGCGCGGCAACCTGGTAGGACATCAGGCGCGTGACACCGAAGCCCATCAATGCCGCTTCGATCGCGGCCGCATTGTTGGTCACGCACAGGCGCGGCTGGACCCTGACGTTGATCGGCTGCCTGGCATTGCCCAGATGCCACTCCATCACCGGAGACACCGGACTGGCCGAAATGATCGTCTGTCCAGCAAGATCCTGCGGCGCTTTCAATTCCGGGTGCCGGGCCAGGTAATCCGGTGAGGCGCAAATGACGCGCCGGACCGAACCAACGGGAATGGCACGCATGGTCGAATCCGGCAATTCGCCAATGCGAATGCCGATATCAATTCCTTCCTCCAGCAGATTGACCACCCGATCGAGAAAGACCGCATTGACCGAAACCTCCGGGTAACGCGACAGGAATTCGACGATGCCGGGCATGACATGCATGCTGCCGAACAGGACTGGTGCCGTCACCGTAAGCTGGCCGCGTGGCGAGGCATGCACACCGGCCGCAGCCTCGTCGGCTTCATCCGCCTCGGCCAGGATGCGCCGGGCACTGTCCAGATAGCGCAGGCCGGCATCGGTCGCCCGGACAAAACGCGTCGTCCGGGTCAGCAGCTTGACGCCGACATGCTCTTCCAGCGCCGCAATGGTGCGTGTCACCGCAGGCGGAGACATGTTCAGACGGCGTGCCGCAGCGGCAAAACTGTCGGCTTCGGCCACGGCGACAAACACGCTCATTGCATGAAGGCGGTCCATTTTATTATTCCTTAATACGTAATAATGAATTGCCGTTGGTCGATATTCTTCTATTAATTGGATTCAAGCAAGATGCGTTTCATCCGCAGCGCAATTCGTGCCGCGAACGACCCCAGGAGAAAGTCCATGTCACGCCTCAGCATCCCCTCCGCCAATCAAAGCCCGCCCGCCTCCCTGCCGCTGCTTGAAGCAGTGAATCGGCAGCTCGGCATCGTGCCCAACTTGATGAAAGTATTGGGCCACAGCCCGGCCGCACTCGAAGGCTACCTGAACCTGAATGGCGCTCTGGGCAAGGCGGCCATCGGTATCAGGACCAACGAGCGAATCGCCCTGGCCGTGGCCGAGTTGAACGGCTGTGATTATTGCCTGTCAGCCCACAGCTATCTGGCCAGCAATCTGACGAAGCTCGATGCAGCGGAACTCGAGGCCAATCGCCATGGCAGCTCGAACGACCCCAAGGCGGCTGCGGCGCTTCGCTTTGCATCCTAGGTCGTCGGGACACGCGGCCATGTCTCGGATGCCGATCTGCTCGAAATCAAGGCCGCCGGCTACGGCGAGGCGGAGATCATCGAGATTGTCGTGTTGGTCGCCCTCAATACGCTGACCAACTATGTGAACAACGTCGCCCGGACCGAGATCGACTTCCCAGCCGTCGCCCCGATCAACTGAACCGATTCGGTTCGCGGAAAGGATCGCCATGAACGCAGGACGCAAAATTGCCAGTGATGTTGCCTTCACGCCCGCCGTCAAGGCCATCCAATCGCGCAAGGGATCGCGCAACAGCTATGCTCGAATGGAAATCGGGGGCGGTTGGGCGACCTCGATTCCCCCCGATCTGGCCGAGTTCATCGCGGCCCAGACCAGCGTATTTCTCGCCACGGCCAACGCCCAGGGCCAGCCCTATATTCAGCATCGCGGCGGACCACCGGGATTCCTGCATGTGCTCGACGAACACACGATCGGCTTTGCCGACTTCAACGGCAACCGGCAGTACATCAGCAGCGGGAATCTGCACGAGAACCCCAAGGCGCATCTGTTCCTGATCGACTACGCAACGCGCCAACGCATCAAGCTGTGGGGAACCGCCCGCGTCGTCGAAGACGACAAGGCCTTGATCGAACGCCTGATGCCGGTCAACTACAAGGCGAAAAGCGAGCAAGCCATGCTTTTTACCGTGAACGCCTGGGACGCCAATTGCCCGCAACATATACCGCAGCGCCTGGACGCAGACGATGTGGCCAAGGCCCTGCAAAGCCGGGACCGCCGGATTGCCGAACTCGAAGCCGAGATCAGGCGACTGGGCGCTGCTCGATGAGCTAGCACGCCCAAGGCAAACACTCGCTATCGCCCGTCAATACCGCAGAGGCCCTGGATGTTCGGGATTCACCGGGGGCGCCTGAGATATGTAATCGTTACCAGCGCAACCCGGTGTTTCCCTGCCACGCCCCCAATAGTGCCGGCGCAAGCATCCCGAGCAGATACCAGAAGCCGATGAACGGCGCGCCCATTTCCGGGCAGTGCAGACAATAGACCGCGGCAGCAATCGCGCCGGCCAGCAGTCCGGCGGCGAAGCCGGCCAGGCGAGGCCGGGTTGGTGCCATGCCCTGCATGACCTTGAATACAGCGAAATAAACCGGCACCGAGAGCAGCGCGATCAGGAGCGGGCAAACCGTCCAGGTGTCGCCAAAGAACAGGCGATCGCGTTCGGCTGGCACACTGTCGATCAGGGCATAGGCGGCAATGGCCCAAATCGTCAGAACCGGAACAGCCAGGAGTGGTGCGACGCCATCCAGGCGAGCACCGGGACGCGACAGGCGCAGGACGGCAAACAGGCTGGCACCAGCCAGACTGAGGACGAAGCCGACCTTGACCCAGAACATCGGCAACAGGATGGCCTGCAGCAGATCGTGACGAGGCTGCAAAAGCGCCAGCATCATCAGCCCGGCCGCCAGCGCCCCGAGGCTGCAAGCCATGGCATAGCGCCGTCCGGGCGGCGGGCCGGCAAGGCGACTGTCGCCCGCTGCCAGCATGGAAATGAGATCGTCCGTATTCATAAAATGCCTCTGATTTTTTCGGCCAGCGCTTTCAGGCCACGGTGCACTCCCACCTTGATCGCCGACTCCGACATCCCGGTCAGGTCGGCCGCTTCCTTCACCGACAAGCCTTCGAGCTTGGTATGGACGATGGGCAGCCGCTGCTGATCCGGCAGGTCGGCCAACAACTTGTTCAAATCCCTCCGCGCTTCAGCCGCTTCGGTATCCGAATGGGCAAAGAGGTCGATTTCGTCGTCCAGCGGATCGTTCAGGTTCTCATTGACCGCCCGCCGGCGCAGCAAATCGACCAGCTTGTAGCGGGCGATGGCCTGCACCCAGGCCGACAACGGCTGGTCGGGGTCGTAGGTATGCCGCTGGTTATGTACGGCAAGAAGGGCTTCCTGCACCAAATCTTCCACCTCGTCGGGCAATTGAATCAAACGCAAACGCAGGAAGGCGCGCAGATGGGCGCACAGCTCGGCAAGAAACTGCTGGTAAGCCGCATTTTCCCCGGCCATGCCGCGCATCAGCAAATTCTTGAGGCGCGCCTCTTTCGTCCTGAAACCTTCTTCTCTAGTAGTTCGTTGCATTGAAGCCTTTGGTTACACCGGCAGAAGAAAAGATTCGCTCTGGTTCAAGAGAAAACAAATTTTGCCTGAGCTTGTAACCAATCACCAGTTGGACCCGAATTACCTTTCAGAACGCAGCGGAATGCTGCCGGGAATGAAAGGACGGACCAATTGGCAAACACAAATGGATTGATACACCCACTCTGGGTGCGCATCACGCACTGGCTCAACGCGCTGGCGGTGATCGTTCTGGCCATGAGCGGCTGGCGCATCTACGACGCCTCGCCCTTCCTTGGCTTTTCCATCCCCGCCCACCTGACCTTGGGCGGCTGGCTGGGCGGCGCGATTCAATGGCATTTCGCCGCGATGTGGCTGCTGGCAGTGAACGGGCTGATCTACCTGGCCGCCAATGTGATCAGCCGACGCCTTTTCCACAAGTTCTTTCCGCTCTCGCTGTCAGGGCTGTTCAGCGACCTGAGCGCCGCCCTGAAGGGCAAGCTGTCGCATGCCGATCTCAGCCAGTACAACACAGTTCAGCGTACCGCCTACCTTTTCGTGATGCTCGATTCGGTATTGCTGGTGCTGTCGGGTCTGGTGCTTTGGAAGTCGGTGCAGTTTCCGCTGCTGCGGGAATGGCTGGGCGGCTATGAAGCGGCGCGGCGGGTGCACTTTTTTGGCATGGCCGGACTGGTGGCCTTCGCCGGCATACATCTGATCATGGTGGCGCTGGTCCCGCGCACGCTGCTCGCCATGATCCGTGGTCGCTAAAGGAAACGACAATGATCAAAAAGCCGAAACAGTTACTCATCCCGAACAGTGAAGCACTCATCACAGATGCCCTGAAAGATCTCGGGCAGCGCATTGAACAGCCGATGCGCCGGGCCTTTCTACGGCGTGCCCTGAGCCTGGGCGGCCTGTCCTTGCTCAGCGGTTGCGCAGTGGTCGATGAAGAAAGCGTCGAAAGTGCGCTGCTCAAGGTATCCCGCTTCAACGACAAGGCCCAGGCCTGGCTCTTCGACCCCAATCGTCTGGCACCGACCTACCCGGAATCGATGATCAGTCGCCCTTTTCCCTTCAACGCTTACTACGGCGAAGACGAGATCAGGGAAGTCGACGAGGCATCCTACCGCCTGGAAGTCACCGGCATGGTCGCTGACAAGAAGGCCTGGACACTGGCCGAACTACGCGCCATGCCGCAGGAGACACAAGTCACCCGCCATATCTGCGTCGAGGGCTGGAGCGCCATCGGCAAATGGGGCGGCGTTCGCTTTGCCAGCTTCCTGCGCCGGATCGGTGCCGATACCACCGCGCAATACGTCGGCTTCAAATGTGCCGACGATTACTACACCAGTATCGACATGCCGACCGCGCTGCATCCGCAGACGCTGCTGACACTGACCTACGACGACCAGCCCTTGCCGCCGCGCTATGGCTTTCCGATGAAGCTGCGCATGCCGACCAAGCTCGGCTACAAGAATCCGAAGCACATCCAGGCCATTTTCGTCACCAATACCTACCCCGGGGGCTACTGGGAAGACCAGGGGTACAACTGGTTCGGCGGCAGTTGAGCCATTCCGCTCAGCAGCCCTGAATACCCGGCAATTTCGCCGAAAACCAACCGCAATGGAGTTCACCATGAAAAAGATTACCTCGACCCTTTTCGCCGCCTGCCTGATGCTCGCCGGCACCCAGGCCTTTGCCGAAGACATGATGAAGAAGGACGACATGGCCAAGGACGGCATGAAGAAGGAAACCATGGCCAAGGACCATATGGCCAAGGATCACATGGGCAAGGACACCATGAAGAAAGACAGCATGGGCAAGGACCAGATGAAAAAAGACGAAATGAAGAAAGATGGGATGGCGAAGGACGAAATGAAGAAATAAGCCGCTTAGCGCATCGCATTGGCTTGAAGGCCCCGGACGGCGTCCCGGGTTCTTCAAGTCCTCTGAAAACAAACAGGGCGTGGGGTGCCCGAATCACTCTTTCCAGAAGAGGGACATGTCCAATATCGGATCTTTGCCCCCAGGACGGCAATCCCTACTTATCTCAAATTGTTGCGCCGCCACCCAGTAGCGTTCAACCTACGCGGTGCAAATCGCCCCCTTGCCTTCGTTCGTTCTATCAGGCCCCTGACGTACGGGTTCCACAGTCCTCCACCCGCTCACCTCCGAGGCTGTTCGGCTGTTCAAACGATTTCAGTAGCGTTGCGTAAAGAGACTCCGGCTTGACTGGCTTTGTGAGGAAGTCGTCCATTCCCGCCGCGAAGCACCGATCCTTATCCTCGGCAAAGGCATTGGCCGTCATCGCGACGATGGACGTCGCCTGATGGCCTGGCAACTGCCGGATTTGTCGGGTCGCCTCCAAGCCGTCCATCTTCGGCATTTGCATGTCCATCAGGATGATCGCGTAACTGCCGGAGCGTGCTTTCTCGACGGCTTGCTGGCCGTTTTCGGCCAGATCGACGACAAGCCCCACACCTTCCAGCAACAATTGGGCTATTTCCTGGTTGATCGGTTCGTCCTCGGTCAGCAGGATGCGCTTGCCAGCATGGTTGCGCAGGATCATTTGCGCGGCGGTTTCGTTACCGGTGTAGGCGGTTTGAGTCGCCGTGTCGAACGTTTTTTGGAGAACAGCAGTGAACCAGAAAGTGCTGCCCTTTCCCGGGGTACTGGTCACGCCTACCGTCCCCCCCGTCACTTCGGCGATCTTTCGGGTGATGGCAAGGCCAAGGCCAGTGCCGCCGTACTGGCGGGTAGTCGAGTTATCGGCCTGCTCGAAGGAAGTAAAGAGTCTGGACAGGGCCTCGGGAGCGATACCGATGCCGGTATCTTCGACTGCAAAGCGCAGCGTGGCGGTGTCGTCGGTTTCGGCCTCTAGCGTGACCCGCACGGTAATGCCGCCTTGCTCGGTAAATTTGATGGCATTGGCAGCATAGTTGAGCAGGGCTTGTTGCAGCCGGGTGGCGTCACCGCGCAGATGGTGGGGCAAGGCAGCAGTTTCGGTATTGAAGCGCAACCCCTTGTCCCGCGCTTTCTGACCAAGCATCGAAGCGACATTGCCGAGTAGCGCCTCAATATGGACAGGTTCGTCTTCCATGGCGAACTTGCCTGCTTCGATCTTGGAGAGATCGAGGACATCATTGATGATTCGGAGCAGGTGATTGCCGGCATTCTCGATCTTGTCGAGCTTGTCCGTTTGCTCCGCAGTCAGACCGCTCCGGCGCAGGATGTGGGCCAGGCCGGTAATGGCATTAAGTGGGGTACGGATTTCGTGGCTCATGTTGGCCAGGAAAGCACTCTTGGCGATGTTGGCCGCATCGGCAATTTCCTTGGCGACGCGTAGCTCGCGGGTTTGCGCTTCGACAAGTTTCTGCAGGTGATAGCGATGTTGCAGGAGTTCGAGTTCGTCCTGCTTGTGTGCGGTAATGTCGGTATGGGTTCCACACATGCGCAGCGGTTTGCCATCGGCATCGCGCTGCATCACCCTGGCCTGATCAAGGACCCAACGAATGCTGCCATCCTTGTGAAGCATCCGGTATTCAAGCCGATGCATCTCGGCGCGCCCTTCAATCACCGCATTTATGGACTCCCACGCGCGCTCTCGATCCTCCGGATGAATGAAGTCGGTCCACTGCATCACGCTATTTTGGATTTCACTATGCGTGTAGCCCAGCATCACCGCCCACCGTTCGTTACGGTCCACTTTGCCGGCAGCAATGTCCCAGTCCCAAAAACCGAGTTCCGACCCGTCCAACACGAAGCGCAGTTGCTTTGCACTGTTCTCAAGCGCCAGTTCTGAACGCTTGCGTCCCGAAATGTCTTCCACCATGGCAACCACGTAGTCCAGACTGCCATCCGGCTTACGCACATGGCTGACCGCCAGCCGCGTATAGACCAGGTGGCCGTCCTTGTGGATGAAGCGCTTGTCCATCGCATAGCTGTTGATCTCGCCGGCCAGCATGCTGTTGAACTGTTTCAGGTCCGCTGCGAGATCTGCCGGATAAGTCAGCTCGCTCCAGGTCATGCGGGTCAGCTCATCCCGCGTATAACCCAGTGTCTGGCAAAGGGCATCATTGACCTCGATCCAGCCCTTCTCCAGGCTGGTAATGGCAAGCCCGATAATGGAGTGATCGAAGTAGGCATGAAAGCGTTCCATGCTGGCGCGCTCTTCTTCAATGACCGCCTTCTGTGCCGCCACTAATGCCGCCCGCTCGTCAATCTGACGCTCGTAGTTACGAAAGATCAGGCACAGCAAGGCCGTTGCAAGGGGGTAGAAGAGCAGCAGGATCCACCAGGCCTGCTCGATGAAAGCATACCCGGCCAGATCAGGAACCTGCGTGAAAGCGGCCAACTGCATCAATTGCACCACTACGCCGAGCGCCACATAGTGGCCGTAATGCGGCTGCGCACTTCGCCGCAGCCACCACTGCCGCGCCAGTACTCCCAGCAAGGCCGATAACAGGATGATCGTAATCCCCACCGGCGCGCCGATTCCGCCCAATTGATAACGATAGAAGGCAGACATGCCGGCAGCGATGGCCGCGGCAAGGCCCCCGCCGATTACGCCGGCAACCGCGAGCACAATCGACCGCCCGTCAAAAAATACGCCGGGTGCGAAGCTGACTGGATTCGCCATGCCCAGCAAGGTCACGCTACCAAACAGAATCCCGAGCACCAGCGAATATTTCAGTGGTGATTGGTGAAATCGTGTCACGACTAGCTGGCCGGCGGCGGCCAGGGCGATCAGGAAAGCAATGTTATTAATCAGGTTGCTGAGCATTTTTCAGTCGCCATTCAGGCTGTCAAGCGGGATGTTCAGTGAATTCATTTGAGTCAACCGATAACCTGTACTGAACTCTCCTGCCCTCAACTCTACTCCATCATCCGGTTATCGAAGGAAGGCGGACGTCTGTACCATCAGATTTCTGTGGACCGGGGTGCCTCCTAATGGCCTGATGCCGGCCGATTTCCGTTGGTCGCGACGATAAAGCCACTGGGTCAGGAGTGATGAAACGAGGCATTCAGCTCGCTTGAGAATTTGTACCTTTTCCGGCTGTTGCATGGCCGCCGCCCGAAAGACTCCATATTCCCCTCCTCGTATATCGACCCAAACAAACAGTATTTCCGCCGTCGCCGCGGCTTCCCTACAGTGCTCCCTGACCCGCCAGCCGGCGGAAACGACGATGCGCCGAACAATCTGGCGCCCCCGATGGAGCACGGCATGGCCCGTTTGATTACCCCCGATGGCAAACAGGTGAGCGACCCGAAACAGGTGGCCGCCCTCGCCCAGGAACTCGGCCTGACACTGCATTACCAGGCGCTACCCGCCACGCCGGAGATCACGGCACTGCTGGCCCGGAACACACTCGACCCGGCGGAACAGCAGCAACTGCTGCAAGAGCTGGACAGTGCACTGGGTGAGGCCGTACAAGGCGCCGCCGGTGCCAGCCGCGACCTGGTGGTACTGCACGAAGCCGTTCCCGATCTGGCCACCCTGCGCCAGCAATTCGTCCGCGTGCATACCCATGCCGACGATGAGATCCGCTACATCCTGGCTGGTACCGGCTATTTCGGCATTGTTCGCGCCGATGGCAGCCAGGTCCTGCTTGAAACCGGCCCCGGCGACTACCTCGCCGTGCCGGCCGGTGCCGAACACTGGTTTGCGCTGGGCGCCAATCCCCAGCTCAAGGCCTTGCGCATCTTTTCCCGCGAAAACCATTGGGCAGCTAATTACACCGGGCGGCAGGCCGACCCGGCCTTGCTCGCGTTGCTGCAGGCGTAAACCGCCCCTCCTTCCGCTTACAAAACCATCCCCACGGAGAAATTCCCATGAAAACCCTGCACACCCTGCTTGCCGCCACCCTGTCATTCGGCCTTGCCGCCACCGCGCCGGGCGCCCTTGCCCAGGAAAAGAAGAACCTGACCTTGGGTGCCACCGCCGGCCCCAACTACGACCAGCTCAAGCTCGGCATCAAGCCGATCCTCGAAAAGAAGGGCTACAGCGTCAAACTGGTCGAGTTCAACGACTACGTCCAGCCCAATCTGGCGCTGGCCCAAGGCTCGCTTGACGCCAACCTGTTCCAGCACATCATCTATTTGAAGAAATTCGCGGCCGACAAGGGACTCAACCTGGTGGACGTGATCAAGGCACCGATTGCACCGCTCGGCCTGTACTCGAAGAAACACAAGAGCCTGGCCGAATTGAAGGATGGCGACCGCATCACCTTGCCCAACGATCCGTCCAACCTGGCCCGCGCCCTGGTCTTCCTGGAGCAGAACGGCTTGCTCAAGGTCAAGCCCGGCACCGACCCGCTCAAGGCGACGGAAAAGGATGTTTCGGATAACCCGCGCAAACTGCAACTGACGCCGATCGAGGCCGCCCAGCTGCCGCGCACGCTGGATGACGCCGCCTTCGTGGTGATCAACGGCAACTTCGCCATCGCCTCAGGTCTCAAGCTGACCGATGCCATCGCGCTGGAAAAGACACCGGAGCATTACCTGAATGTCGTCGCCGTCAAGACCGAGGACCAGAACAAGCCCTGGGCCCAGGACATCGTCGCCGCCTTCAAGTCACCGGAATACAAGGGCGTGCTCGACAAACAGTTCCAGGGCTACGCTCGCCCGGCTTACTTGCAGTAACCCTTACCGCCAAGCGGTAGCCGACAAAGGCCCGGCTTGCCGGGTCTTTTGCCATTCTGGCGCGCCAAGACAGAGAAAAATAGCCTGAAAGCACAATGGTAAATTAGAATTAGCTAATTTACGAAACCTTGCCCCGCCCCAGGAGAACCCGATGCTGAAGACTGCCCACGAACTGGTCATGGAAGCCAAAAAATCCATCAAGGAATGCCAAGTCAGCGCCGCCCCGGCCGTACTGGCAACGCCGAATACCCTGCTACTCGACGTTCGCGAACCCGATGAATATCGCCAGGGCCACATCGCTGGCGCCATCAACATCCCGCGCGGCATGCTCGAATTCCGGATCAGCAACGACCCCGGCTTGCAGCAACTCGATCGCCCCATCGTCATTTACTGCAAGACCAGCGGCCGAGCCGCACTGTCGGCCGTCGCGCTGCAACAAATGGGCTTCACCCAGGTCATCTCGCTGGCTGGCGGCTTCGATGCCTGGCTGGCCGCCGGCAATCCGCTCACCCAGCCCAAGGAGGTTGTCTTTGACTGAAGCTGCTGCGAGCGATTTTTGGGATACCAGCTACGCCATCAATGGCTACAAGTACGGGCTGAATCCGAATGCTTTCCTGGTCGAGCAGGCGCTTCATCTACCGGCCGGCGCCCAAATCTTGTTGCCGGGCGACGGCGAAGGCCGCAATGGCGTCTGGCTGGCCCGACAGGGGCATCTCGTCAGCTCGCTCGACAGCTCGGCAATTGGCCTGGCCAAGGCCCGCACACTGGCTCTCGAACACGGCGTCGCGCTGGAAACCCGTCATCTCGACTTAGCCGACTGGTCGCCAACTGTAGCGAGCGTCGACGCAGTGATCCTGACCTACGTGCATCTGCCCCTGCCGTTGCGGCGCCAGGTGCATCGACAGGCGGCACAAGCCCTACGCCCAGGCGGGCGCTTGATCCTGGAAGCCTTTCACCCGCAACAACTCGGCCGCAGCAGCGGTGGACCGAAGGATGTTGCCCTGCTCTATCGACTGGACGCCCTGCGCGACGATTTCGCCGGATACCTCGATGAAATCGTCGGTTGGGAAGGCGAAGTTGAACTCGATGAAGGCCCCGGACACCAGGGACTGGCCCGCATCACCCGCTGGGTGGGTATCGCAGCCTGACGCTTCAGGTCACTTCTAGCAGTCCGTGGACCGCCCGGCCGCCAGCAGCATGACCAGGACGTCGATCGACATCGCGCCCACCGTGACCAAGGCCACACCGGATTCGAAAACAAGCCTTCGGTCGGCCAGCTTGAGGGCCGCAATAGCCCCCGCTGTCACACACGGCTGCGGCACGGCACCCGCCGACAAGACACGAACTGGCCGGCCAGTTCGTGGTTGAGGATGGCCTCCGCCATCTGGGAACGGCAGGAATTGCCCGTGCACAACACGAGAACGGTTTTGCGTGCAGGCGGGCTCATGCGGAGGTTCCCGCCAGCGCCTTTTCGATACGCCGGTCGGGAATCAACCAGATCAGGGCAATCAACGCATAGAGCGCTTGAGCCGATGCCGGCGACCAGAACGCCGCCAAGGCGGCCAGCGCATAAGCAATCGGCGAAGAACGGCCCTTCCAGTCGGAACCCAGCGCCTTACGCAACAGCGAATCCCCGCCTTGCGACGAAATGATGGCCCGCTGCAGAATCCAGTAGGCCAACGCCGCCATGAACAGCACCCCGCCATAAACGGCAGATGGCACGGCAGCGAAGTGATTTTCCCCCATCCAGCCCGTGGCAAAAGGGAACAGCGACAGCCAGAACAACAAATGCAGGTTGGCCCACAGAATCGTGCCGGTCACGGCATGTGCCGTATGCAGCATGTGATGATGGTTGTTCCAGTAGATGCCGACGTAGACGAAGCTCAACACGTAACTGAGAAATACCGGCAGCAAGGGCACCAAGGCCTCGATCTGCTCACCATGCGGCACCTTGAGTTCGAGCACCATGATGGTGATGATGATGGCGATCACGCCATCACTGAATGCTTCCAGGCGCCCCTTGCCCATACTGCCCTCTCCGTAATCCGCTATCCCGTAGAGACCGCCGGAAACGCAATTGGTGCCCGTCGAAGCAACTCATGCAAGCGACACGTCGGCCTTGGGAATCACCCGCACCAACACGATGCGTGGGCCATTCATTTTCTTGACCACCGCGTCGAACTGAGGGAACTCGATACGCTGCCCTTCTTCCGGCAGATCGCCGAGTTGCTGCATGATCAGGCCGCCGACGGAATCGACGCCGGATTCGTCGATGTCGATACCCAGCGCCCGCTCCAGCGTAAAGATCGGCAGGCTGCCCTTGCCGATCAGCGAACCGTCGTCGAGTTTCGACCACTCGTTGTGGGTCTGCCGGAACTCGTCGCGAATTTCGCCGACCAGCGCGCCGAGCAAGTTATCCAGCGTCACGAAGCCGATCGGCTCGCCATTGTTATAGGCCACTACCGCAAAATGCGGCGCCCCCTGGCGAAAACGCCGGAACAGTTCGGTAGCCGAAATCGCCGGCGACACGACGATCACCGGCCGGACCAGCTTATCCTGGCTGTTCAGCTCGGGGTCCTTGCGCAAAGCAATGAAAATATCCTTCAAATGGACCACGCCCTTGGCGCGACCATCGGCCGCCAGGTAAGGATAGCGGCTGAAACGGTGCATCACGATCCGTTCCAGGCTGGTCTCGATATCATCCGACTCCGACAACGGCACCGCCTCGTTGAAGGGACGCATCAGGTCGGCCACTTCCAGATCGCGAAAATCCAGCGCCTGGGCCAATACCCGCCATTCATCGCCGGTAAAGTCGGCATCGGCCCGCGAGGCACGCAGGATCACCTTGAGTTCTTCAGCCGAATAATGACTGTCGTGCCCGGCCTGGACATCAAGATTGACCTTACGCAGCACCCAGTTGGCACTGTGATTGAGCACCCAGATTGCCGGATACATCGTCCAGTAAAAGGCGTACAAACCGGGCGCCGTCCACAAGCCGACCCGTTCGGTAATACGGATTGCCATCGATTTCGGTGCCAGTTCGCCAACCACGATATGCAGGTAGGAAATGATGAAAAAGGCCACGGCAAAGGCAATGCCGTGGATCAGCTTGGCATCGACCACACCCAGCGCGCCCAGCAAGGGGCGCAGCAAATCGGCGAAGGCCGGCTCGCCAACCCACCCCAGGCCGAGCGAAGCCAGCGTAATCCCGAGCTGGCAGGCGGACAGATAGGCCTCGAGATCGTGATGCACCTTGGCGAGAATCCGGCCCCGCCAGCCGTAGGTCTTTGCAATGGCCTTGACCCGGCTGGCCCTGAGCTTGACCAGGCCGAATTCGGCGGCAACAAAAAATCCGTTCAGGACGACCAGCGCAAGTGCGACAACGACCAGCAAGAAACTACTACCCATATGGCGGACACCGAGTGCCCTGCCCCTTTCCTTGAATACGATGACGCGATACTACCCGATACGACGGGCCGTCGTCAGGCTCGTGCCCGCCGGCACAAGGGTATTCGGTGTTCTAGATACTGACTAGGACATCGCTCTGGGCCTCTGCGAGGATGTGTTTGGTCACGCTGCCCATGATCAGCTCCTCGAACATGTCCTCGCCATGTTTGCCGACTACGATCAGGTCGCAATCCAGGTTTTGTTCCTGTTCGAGAATGCGTTGCGAGGCATCGCCCTGCAATACCAGCAGTCGCACCGAGCCGACATCCAGCCCGGCCGACTCGACGAGGCTTTTCAGCCGCTCTTCGGCCTCTCTCTTGGCCTGCAGTCGATAGTGCGCGATTTTTTCATCATCGACCCCGGCATAACGCAACTGGCCCTCGAAAGGCA
>DAIMCQ010000043.1:0-19861 GCA_036726285.1 Azonexus sp. | reverse complement strand
GGGCAATCGCAAATGGCAACTGTAGCCAGGATCTGGGCTTCGGGCGCATCGCCCGTCAGCTCAAGGACTACGACCTGGCCGCCATCTTTCACGGCAACGAGCCGCAGGCGACGCCGCTGGCCTACCTGTCGGGGGCGCGCCATATCTTCAAGCTGCCCAACAACAATCGCTGGAATTTCCTGCTCAGCAATCCGGCGCCGCTGTGCAGCTGGGACGATCTCGGGCACGGCATCGAACAACGCGTCGCCGTCGCCTGCCTGGCCGGCGCGACGCAGTCGGCCGAGCGGCGGATGAGCGTGCCGCGTCACGCCGCCGGCGTCGACGCCGTCGATCAGGCATTGGCCGGGCTGGGCTGGCAGGATGCACCGCTCGTCGTGCTGCAACCGGGCGCCTCGACCCTGAGTCGGCGCTGGCCGCGCAGTCGTTTTATCGAAGCGGCGGCGACCCTGGCGGCGACGCATCCGGCCTGGCGTTTCGTGGTCACCGGCTCGCCGGCCGAAGCGGCCTTGTGCCAGGAGGTGGCGGCCGGTATCGAGGCGGCCGCGCCGCTGGCCGGCGGACAGCCGCGGGCCTGGGCTTCGGCCGGGCGCCTGCCGCTGATCGCCTTGCCCGAACTGTTCGCCCGCAGCCGGGTGCTGGTCAGCGGCGATACCGGTCCGATGCATCTCGCCGTCACCGTCGGCACGCCGGTCGTCGCCCTCTTCGCCGTTTCCGATCCGGCCCGCTCGGGGCCCGGTTACGACCTCGACAAACATGTCGTGATCCGCAAATGGCGGACCTGCGATCCCTGCCTGTCGAAAAACTGCCCTTACGCCGAACCGATCTGCATGGACAACATCGCCGTCGCCGAAGTGGTCGCCGCGGTCGAAGGCATCCTGGCCCGGGAGGCCGCATGAGTCAGCCGAAACGCATCCTGTTGCTCGACACCGGCCACGAATGGGGCGGGGGCACCAACAGCATGTTCGAATTGCTCAAGCGCCTGGATCGCCAGCGTTTCGCGGTGACCTGCTGCTTCTACAAGGATTACCGCAAGGGCGAGGATGGCCGGCTGCTCTCCGAGGAGCTGGCCGATATCGATATTCCGCTGATCGTCCTGCCCGGCCGTCGGCAGCCGCTGTGGGCCAAGCTGGCCAAGGAAGTGGTGCGCGGCCTGCTCACCTGGTCGGCTCGCCTCAAGAAGCGCGCCGTGCGGCGGATCGACCGTCAATGGCGCATCCTGCCGCGGGTGCGGGAGATCAGCCAGGTGCTGGCCGACGGTGGCTTCGCGCTGCTCTACATGAACAACCAGCCGTCGTCGAACCTCGAAGGCTACCTGGCGGCCGAGGCGCTGGGCCTGCCGATGGTGCAGCATTGCCGGGTCGAGCCGACCTTGCAGGGCGACGAAGTCGAGGTGGTCAACCGCCTGGCGACCCGCATCATCTGCGTCTCGCAAGGGGTGGCCGATGTCCTGGCGGCGCAGCATGTCGCGGAAAAACGCCTGCAGGTGGTCTATAACGCCATCGACGCGCAGACGCCGTTGCCGCCCAAGGCCGAATTGCCGCCCTTCGGCAATCGGCCGGTGATCGGCACGGTCGGCCGGCTGATGCCGATCAAGGCGGTGGCCCATTTGATCGAAGCCGTGCACTGGCTGAAGGCAGAGGGCCTGGCGCCGGCCTGCGTGATCGTCGGCGAAGGCGGTCAGCGGGCCGAGTTGGTGGCGCTGGCCGAGCGTCTCGGGGTGAGCGAGCTGGTGCATTTTGCCGGCTTCCAGCGGGTACCGCTGGCCTGGGTCGAGGCGATGGACATCTGCGTCCTCTGTTCCAGCCGCGAAGGCTTGCCGCGTGTCGTCCTCGAAGCGATGCTGGCCAGCAAGCCGGTGATCGGTTCCGACGTCACCGGCACGCGCGAGCTGGTGGTCAACGAAGAAACCGGGTTGCTCTTTGCCTACGGCGACATCCCGGCCCTGGTCGGCGCCTTGCGCCGCCTGCTGGCCGACCCGCTGTTGCGCCGGGCGATGGGCGAAAGCGGCCGGCGGCGGGTGGTCGAGCATTATTCGATCGAGGCCTACGTCGCCGGCGTCAGCCGGGTCCTGGCCGAGGCCCTGTCATGAACTTGGCGTCAGGAAAGGAGTAGGCCGTGTTCTACGTGTTGTTGGCGCTGCTGGCGCTGCCTTTCGTCCGCCGCCGGAACTCAAGCGAGGTCCGGACCATCCTGGTCGTGCAAACCGGCAAGATCGGCGATTTCGTCTGTACGACGCCGCTCTTCCGCGCCTTGCGGGCTCACTACCCGGCGGCGCGCATCGTGCTGGCGCTGCACCCGGTCAATAGCGTGCTGGCCCGACCGCTTCCCTTTTTCGACGAATTGCTGGAAATCCCCTCCGGTACGCTGTCCGGTTGGCGGCACAAGTGGCGCTGGGTGGCCGAGGTACGCCGGCTGAATCCGGATCTCGCGCTGTGTTGCAGCGGCGGGGCGGCCTGGCCCTTCATTCTGGCGATGGCCGGGGTGCCGCGTCGGCTCGGGGTGACGCCGAATTTCCTCGGGCGCAGCAGCCGCTTCGCCCAGCGCTTGTGGACGGAGGCGGTGGTGCACGATGGTGCCCGCTTGATCGGCTCGACCTATGCCCGCCTGCTCGCCTTGCTCGGTGTCGACGCGGTCGCCCTGGACAAGGTGGTCGGCCATTCGGCTGCGGCCGAGGCCAAGGTCGAGGCTTTCCTGGCCGGACATGGCGGTCGCCGTCTGGCCGGCCTGGCGATCAGTTCGGCCAACAAACTCAAGGAACTGGGCGAGGAGAAGCTGATCGGCATCTGTCGCCGCTTGTTGGCGGCGGCACCGGATCTGAGCATCGTCCTGCTCGGCGGTCCGGGCGACCGCCCGGCGGCGGCGGCGCTCGGCGCCGGGCTCGACGCCTCGCGCCTGGTCGACAGTTGCGGCGTGTTCAGTCTCGATGAGGTGCCGGCCCTGCTGCAGCGCCTCGATGTTTTCATCGGCGTCGATTCCGGGCTGACCTACATGGCCGACGCACTCGATATCCCGCTCGTCTCGCTGGCCGGACCGTGCAACATGCAGGAAACCCGGCCGGTCAACCGGCGGGCGGTGATCCTGCAGGAAAGCCTGCCCTGCATTCCGTGCGCCCATATTTTCAAGGCGCCATACGCCTGCCGGATCGGCAGCCGCGCCTGCATCGTCGACGTGCCGGCCGAACGGGTGGCCGACGCGGCCCTGGCGCTGCTCGTCGAGCCAGGGCGGCCGAAGGCTTGAACAACATGGCCGAGCCGCAGAGCCTGGTGCGCCGTTTGGGGCGTGCTGCCGACGGCACTTTTCACCCGGCGTTTGTCCTGGGGCGCTGCGGCATCCTGCTGCATCTTGCGGTGCTGCCCTTCAGTCACAATGCCGCCCTGAAGAATCTCGCCCTGGTCGGCATGCTGTTCGCGTTGGCGTGGCTGGGGGGCTGTCGTCGGCTGCCGGTGGATGGGCATTCGCCGATCCTGCGCGCTTTCGGGCTGCTGCTGCTGGTTTTCGGGGTCAGTTCGGCGTTCGGGGTCGAGCCGCTGGAGAGCTTCGACGAGATACGCAAGCAGTTTCTGCCCGGTATCCTGATGCTGCTGCTGATCCCGGTATTGTTTGCCACGGCCGAGTATTGGCGTTGGCTGCTGGTAGTGCTGGCGACAGCCTTCATGGTGCGAGCCGGGCTGACCTTGTGCGAGTTGCTGCATTATTTTCCCGATCTCGAGACCGGCCGTGCCGATGGCAGCTTTATCAAGGGCTTCAGTCTGGATGCCGGTTTCTATATTCCACCGATGCTGGCGTTGTGGCTGCTCGGCGGCCGCTGGCGCTGGCTGGCTCCGGCCGGGTTGCTGGCCGTGCTGGCCGCCATGCTGCTGGCGCAGAGCCGGACGCCACTGGTGGCGGCGGCGGTGGGGGGCTTGCTGATGCTGGTTGCGTTGGGGCGCTGGCGGACGCTCGCTGCCCTCTGTCTTCTCGCCGGCCTCGGGGTGGGCGGATTGCTGGTGCAGCAGCCGCAACTGGCCGAGCGCCTGGGGTCGACATTCGATCCGGCAACCTATGTGCAAGCCTTGGATATCCGCAACTATCGCGGCAACGACGGCTTGGCGGCGCGCATGCCGATCTGGGCCGGGGTACTCGAAATCGGCGCCAGCCGGCCGTGGATCGGCTATGGCTCAGGTTGGAAGAAACTCGGTTCGGTGGCGGTCGAGGAGGGCTATGTGGCGCGTTGGCGCAACATTGCCAACGATCCGTTTGCGGCCGAGCAGGCGGCTTATTTCTCGCAACCGCCAGCCAAGGTCAATCCTCACAATCTCTACCTGCAGCTCTATTTCGAAAGCGGCCTGGTTGGTCTTGCCGCCTATGGCGGACTGGTGCTGGTGCTGGCCTGGCAAGCCGGACGCCTGATCGGCCGCCGGCAGGCGCTGGCCGGGGTGATCGGCGGCCTGTTGCTGGCTTACCTGGCCGATCACCTGGTACTCGGCTTGTCGAACGGCTTGCCGATCGGTCTCGGCCCGTCGCTGGCCTTGATTGCCTTGCTTGAAGCCGTCCGCCGTCACGAAGGAAATGCATGAAAATCCTGATTATCCGTCGCGACAACATCGGCGACCTGATCTGTACGACGCCCCTGTTCGAGGCCTTGCGCCGGCACTATCCGCAGGCCTACCTGGCGGCCCTGGTCAATAGCTACAACGCCCCGGCGATTGCCGGCAACCCGCATCTCGATGCCATCTTTGCCTATACCAAGGGCAAGCATGCGGCTGGAGAGTCTGTCTGGCAGGCTTATCTGCGGCGGGTCAAGCTGCTGTGGCAGTTGCGCCGCATGCAGTTCGACTACGTCATTCTCGCCAGCAGCGGCTTTGCCGTGCGTTCGTTGAAACTGGCACGCCTGCTGGCTCCCCGCCATATCGTCGGGTTTTCTACTGAAAAGGCGAGTTCGGCCAGGATCGATATGGCCATTGCGCAAGGCGATGGTCTGAAGCTGCACGAAACCGAAGACATGTTCCGGTTGCTTGCCCCGCTTGGCGTTACGGCGCCGATTCCCGGATTGAGCGTGCTGGCCGATCCCCGGCAGGCCGCGGCCTTGCGGCGGGCTTTGCCGGCTGAGGTGGCCGGTGGGAGCGGCCCGCTGGTCGCGCTGCATATCAGTGCCCGCAAGGAAAAGCAGCGCTGGCCGAGCGAGCGCTTTGCCGAGCTGGCGCAGCGTCTGCATGCCCGCCATGCCGCCCGCTTCCTGGTCTTCTGGTCGCCGGGCGACGAGAACAATCCTTTTCACCCCGGTGACGACGGCAAGGCCGAGCGCTTGCTGGCTGCCTTGAGCGATTTGCCGGCGGCACCGGTGCGGACCGAGCATCTGTCCGAACTGATTGCCGGCTTGTCGTTGTGCGATGTCGCCGTGCTCTCCGATGGTGGGGCGATGCATGTCGCCGCCGGTCTGGGCAAACCGCTGGTTTGCTTTTTCGGCAATTCGTCGGCCGAGCGCTGGCATCCGTGGGGCGTGCCCCACGAGCTGCTCCAGAAGCCCTCGCGCGATGTCGGCGAGATCAGCGTCGACGACGCTGCCGAGGCTTTCGACCGGCTGCTCGCCCGGCGCTAGTGCGCCGCTTCCCAGTTGGCGCCGACGCCGACTTCGACGACCAGCGGTACCTTGAGCTCGGCGACCTGGCCCATCAGGCGGGGCAGGTGGGTGCGGACCTCGCTCAGTTCGCCGTCTGGCACCTCCAGCACCAGTTCGTCGTGCACCTGCAGCACCAGGCGGGACTTCTGGGCTGACTTTTCCAGCCAGTCCTGGACGGCGATCATCGACAGCTTGATCAGGTCGGCCGCCGTGCCCTGCATCGGCGCATTGATCGCGGCCCGTTCGGCACCCTGGCGGCGGGTGCCGTTGCTGGAGCGAATGTCGGGGAACCACAGCCGGCGGCCGAAGGCGGTTTCGACATAGCCGGTCTGGCGTGCTGCTTCGCGGGCTTCTTCCATGTAGCGGGCGACGCCGGGATAGCGGTTGAAGTAGCGTTCGATATAAGTCTGGGCCGCGCTGCGCTCCAGGCCGAGCTGGCGGGCCAGGCCGAAGGCGCTCATGCCGTAGATCAGGCCGAAGTTGATGCTCTTGGCGACGCGTCTCTGATCGGGGCCAACTTCGAGCGGCGTGACGCCGAAGATTTCGCCGGCCGTGGCGCGGTGCACATCCTCGCCCAGGGCGAAGGCTTCGAGCAGGCGTTCGTCGCCGGACAGGTGCGCCATGATGCGCAGCTCGATCTGCGAGTAGTCGGCCGAGACGATGCTGCTGCCGGCCGGGGCGACGAAGGCGGTGCGGATTTTGCGGCCTTCTTCGCTGCGCACCGGGATGTTCTGTAGGTTGGGGTCGCTCGAGGCGAGGCGCCCGGTGACCACCGAAGCCTGCGAGAAATGGGTGTGCACGCGGCCGGTGGCCGGGTTGATCATGCGCGGCAGCTTGTCGGTATAGGTGCCCTTGAGCTTGGACAGGCTGCGGTGTTCGAGCAGCAGTTTGGGCAGCGGATAGTCGAGGGCCAGTTCGGACAGTACTTCCTCGTCGGTCGACGGGCCGCCCGACGGAGTCTTTTTCTTGATCGGCAGGCCGAGTTTGTCGAAGAGGATTTCGCCGAGCTGTTTCGGCGAGGCCAGGTTGAAAGGCTGGCCGGCCAGTTCGAAGGCCTGGGCTTCCAGACTCATGATCTTCTGGCCGATTTCGTGGCTCTGCCGGGCCAGCACATCGCCGTCGATCAGGATGCCGGTCCGCTCCATCTGCCAGATCACCTGCCGAGCCGGCATCTCGATCTGGTGATAAATGCGCGACAGACCGGGCTCAGCGGCGAATTGCGGATGCAGCGCGGCATGGACGCGCAGCGTCACATCGGCATCCTCGGCGGCATAGGTGGCGGCACGTTCGATGTCGACCTGGTCGAAGGTGATCTGCTTGGCGCCCTTGCCGCAGAGGTCTTCGTAGGCGATGGTGGCCAGCCCGAGGTGGCGGCTGCACAACTGGCCGAGATCGTGCCCCTTGTCGGACTCGATGACATAGCTCTGCAACATCGTGTCGTGGGCAATCCCGGCCAGCCGGATCGCGTGGTTGGCGAAGACATGCTGGTCGTACTTGGCGTTCTGCAGTACTTTTTTCCTGGCGGAACTTTCCAGCCAGGGCTTCAAGCGGGCCAGCACTTCGTCACGCGGCAACTGGTCGGCGACGCCGGGCGCCGTATGGGCCACCGGGATGTAGCAGGCTTCGCCGGGCTTGACCGACAGCGAGATGCCGACGATCTGCGCCGCGAAGGCATCGAGACTGTTGGTCTCGGTATCGAGCGCCGTCAGTTCGGCCGCTTCGATCCGGCCCAGCCAGGTCTCGAATTGCGGCCAGCTGAAAACGGTCTCGTACCGGACTTCCGCGGGGGCCGTGGCGGCGGGTGGGGGCGCGGCTTCGACGGTTTCGGCTGCAGCGGGCGGGGTGGCGTCGGCCGGGGCGTCCAGTTCGCGCAGCCAGGTGCGGAATTCATAGCGGCTGTAGAGGCCGCGCAGGGTCTCGGTATCGCGTGCCGTGGTGGTCAGCGCGCTCGGGGCCGGCAGGTTGGACAGGTCGCAGGCCACCGTTACCAGCTTCTTGCCGAGCGGCAGGAAACCCAGGTGATCGCGCAGGTTCTGGCCGACCACGCCGCCGATTTCATCGGCATGGGCGACGATTTCGTCGAGCGAACCGTATTGGTTCAGCCACTTCAGCGCGGTTTTCGGGCCGCATTTGGCAACGCCCGGCACGCCGTCGACGGTGTCGCCGACCAGGGCCAGGTAATCGACGATCTTGGCCGGCGGTACGCCGAATTTCGCTTCGACACCCGCTTCGTCGAGCAGCTCGTTGCTCATCGTGTTGTACCAGCGCACTAGCGGGTTCACCAGTTGGGTCAGGTCCTTGTCGCCAGTCGAGATCAGGGTTTCCAGGCCGTCCGCCGTGGCCTGCGTGGAGAGCGTGCCGATCACGTCGTCGGCTTCGACGCCGTCCACCATCAGCAGCGGCCAGCCGGCCGCCTGGATGGCGGCGTGCAGCGGCTCGATCTGGCTGATCATCTCTGGCGGCATCGGCGGCCGGTGCGCCTTGTATTCCGGAAACCAGTCGTCGCGGAAGGTCTTGCCCTTGGCGTCGAAGACGACGGCCTTGTAGTCGGCCTTGTAGTCGCTTTCCAGACGACGTAGCATGTTCAGGACGCCGTAGATGGCACCGGTCGGCTCGCCCGCCTTGTTGCGCAGGTCGGGCAGGGCGTGGAAAGCGCGGTAAAGATAGGACGAACCGTCCACCAACAATAAGAGAGGCATGAGAAGTGACAGAGAGCGATAAGCTGGTGATGGGCGTCGAAACCGAGGCCATGCTGAAAAGTGCGACGGCCCGCGAATCGTGGCGGATTTTCGGCATTATGTCAGAGTTCGTCGAAGCGACTGAACGTCTGGCGGCGATCAAGCCGGCCGTGACCATCTTCGGCAGCGCCCGCGTCCGGCCCGATTCCCCGTACTACATGCTGACCGAACAGGTCGCCCGCCTGCTCTCCGATTCAGGCTTCTCGGTGATCTCCGGCGGCGGCCCGGGGATCATGGAGGCGGCCAACAAGGGCGCCTTCTTCGGCAAGTCGCCGTCGGTCGGTCTCAATATCCAGCTCGCCCACGAACAGAAGGCCAATCCCTATCAGGATATCTCGCAGACCTTCCGCCATTTCTTCGCCCGCAAGTACATGTTCGTCCGCTTTGCCAGCGCCTACGTCGTGATGCCCGGCGGTTTCGGCACGCTGGACGAGTTGATGGAAGCACTGACCCTGATCCAGACCGGCAAGGCCCGCAAGATTCCGTTGATCCTGGTTTGTTCCGACTTCTGGAAAGGCATGATCGACTGGTTCAAGGAACGCCTGGTGGCCGAAGGCATGGTCGATCCGGAGGACATCGAACTGATCCAGTTGATCGACGAACCGAAGCAGGTGGTCGAAGCCATCTTCAAGCACTACGAGTCGCGCCCCTTCGGCCCGCTGCCGAACGAGCACGAGATGATGCTCAACCTGTAATAAAATCGGGTCTGAACCCACGAGGACAATCTCATGCGCCGTTTTCTCCCCATCCTGCTGCTCGTTTCCTCGCCCGTCTGGGCGCAGAGCAGCGAACTCCAGCCCCTGCCTGCCGTGCCGCCGCCGCCGCCGGGCATGGAAGCCTTCGATGCCGCCATGGAACCGCAGGTCACCATCGTCAAGAGCGAGAAGGAAACCCGCGAGGAATACCGGATCAAGGGCAAGCTCTACATGATCAAGGTGACGCCGGCCATTGGTCCCAGCTTTTATCTGGTTGACCGTCAGGGCGACGGCAACTTCATCGAATCGGACATTACCCATACGCCGGTCAAGCCGCCGATGTGGATCATTCATAGCTGGTAAGCCTTGTCCGTCTACACCACAGTCGGCCGGGGCGAACTGGCCGACTGGCTCCAGCCCCTTGGCCTGGGCGAACTGATCGATCTGGCCGGCATCGCCGCCGGCATGCAGAATTCCAATTATTTCGTGACCACGACCAGCGGCCGTTACGTGCTGACGCTGTTCGAGCGCATCGAGCCGGCGGCACTCGATTTCTATCTGGCCCTGATGGATCACCTGTCCGGCCGGGGCATTCCCTGTCCGCAACCGTTGAGCGATGGTGGCGGACAGCGCTGGCGCCAGCTTGCCGGCAAGCCGGCGGCGCTGCTCAGCTGCCTGCCCGGGGCCAACGTCGAGATGCCGGACGAGGCGCATTGCCACGCCCTGGGCGGGATGCTGGCCGGCCTGCATCGGGCTGGTGCCGATTTCCCCGATCCCTGGCCCAATCCCTGCGGGGCGGCCTGGCGTCAGGCCATCGGTGCAGCCTTGCTGCCCGGCCTGCTGCCCGATGAACAGGTCTTGCTCGCCGATGAGCTGGCCTTTCAGGCCGGGCAGGATTTCTCGGCCTTGCCGCACGGCGTCGTCCATGCCGATCTCTTTCGCGACAACGTGCTGTGGCAGGGCGGGCAGGTTTCCGGGGTGCTCGACTTCTATTTCGCCGGTGCCGATGCCTTTTTGTTCGATCTGGCGGTGGTGGCCAACGACTGGTGTTTCAACGACGCAACACTGCGCAGCCTGATTGCTGGCTACACCGCACTGCGCCCGCTTGAAGCGGCGGAGATTGCCGCCTGGCCGGCGATGCGGCGGGCTGCCGCGTTGCGCTTCTGGCTGCTGCGCCTGGAGGTCAGGCAGCAGCCGCAGTCCGGCGAAGTGGTGACGATCAAGGACCCGGACCATTTTGGCCGGATGTTGCAGCGTTTTCGCCTTGCCCCCGAGGCTTTGCCCCGTTAGCATCCGCGCATGAGCGAAATCTCCGTTTTTCCCGTTGCCCCTGCGGTTTTTCGTGGCGAAAGCCGCGAAGTCGATGCCGGCGCCTGTTTCGACTGGTTGCGCCAGGGCTGGGCCATGTTCATGGTCAATCCGGGGGTGTGGATCGGCTGTTCGGTCCTGCTGCTGATCATCCTGATGGCCATCTCGATCGTGCCCTTTTTCGGGCAGATTGCGGCGCATCTGCTGGTTCCCTTGTTCGGGGCCGGCATGGTGGAAGTCTGCCGTCATATCTCGGAAGACAAGCCGGCCGAGATTGCCGATCTGTTCGCCGGCTTTCGCCACAACGCCGGACCACTGATCATGGTCGGCCTGATCTTCGTCGGCGGCGTCTTTGGCCTGGCCCTCATTGCCTTCGTGCTGCTCAATAGCGGCATGGTTGGTAGCGTCATCACCGGTCGGGTGGGCAGTACCAGCTTCAATTTCGCCAGCATGATGCTGGCCGGCCTGCTGGTTGCCGTGCTGTCGGTGCCGGTGATCATGGCGACCTGGTTTGCTCCGGCCCTGGTTTTCTTCCACGACATGAAGCCGGCTGCGGCGATGCGCGCCAGCTTCGATGCCGGCGCCAAAAACTGGCTGGTGATGGCCGTATTCGGCACTTTTCTGGTCGTCGCCCTGTTTTTCGCGATGTTGCCGCTCGGGCTGGGCCTGCTGTTGCTGTTGCCGGTCTTTTCCGGGGCGGTCTACGCCTCCTACCGCGACATCTTCGTGGGAACCTAGGTGCGCGCCCAGACTCTCCCCGCTGCCGCCGGCTGGCGCTGGATCGGCGCCGGCTTCATGATCTTCCGGCGCAATCCGCCGCTGTTGTCGATGCTGGTCATCGCCTACTGGTTCACCCTGATTTTCCTCAATATCCTGCCGATTATCGGCGCCCTGGCTGCTTCTCTGGTCGTGCCGGGGCTCTCGGTCGGCTTGATGCAGGCTTCGCGCAATCTTGAACGCGGCCAGCCGGTCGGTCTGCAGACCCTGTTTGGCGGCCTCAAGGAAAATACCCGGACCCTGCTCGCGCTGGGGGCGCTCTACCTGTTCTGTACGCTTGGCATTCTCGGCGCTTCAGCGCTGATCGATGGCGGCGACATGCTGCGTTACATGCTGGCCAGCAATCGGGCCGAACGGGCGCCGTTCGACGATGCCGATTTCACCTTGCCGGCGCTGGTCGTGCTGCTCCTGTTGCTGCCGGTGCTGATGGCCTATTGGTTCGCCCCGGTGCTGGCGGCCTGGCACCGCCTGCCGATGGCCAAGTCGCTGTTCTTCAGTTTCATTGCCTGCTGGATGAACTGGCGCCCCTTCCTGACCTACGGCCTGGGCTTGCTGATCGTCGCCGGGGTGCTGCCGGGCCTGCTGCTCGGTATCCTGCTGCTGCTTTTCCCGGCCGCCCAGAGCTTCATTACCGGCATCGTCACCGTGCCCATGCTGCTGATCATTGCGCCGGCGGTTTTCGCCAGTTTCTACGCCAGCTACCGCGATATTTTCGGTATCTCCGAAATTGTCTGAGCCGCTGGGCCTGTTCGGCGGGACCTTCGATCCCGTGCACTTCGGCCATTTGCGACTGGCCGAGGAGTCGATCAGCCATCTCGGCCTGGGCGGCGTGCGCTGGATTCCGGCCGGACATCCGCCGCATCGCGGCCTGCCGCAGGTCACCGGCGAGCAACGCCTGGCGATGGTGCGGGCGGCGACCGCCGGCAATCCCCGGTTTTCGCTCGATGCCAGCGAGGTGATGGCGGATGCGCCAAGCTACACCGTGCATACGCTGGAACGTCTGCGCCATGAACTGGGGGCGGAACAACCGCTGGTGCTGCTGGTCGGCGCCGATGCCTTTGCCGGGCTGGCCAGTTGGCATCGCTGGCGCGATATTTTTTCGCTGGCCCACCTGGCCGTTTCCCATCGCCCGGGCTTCCCGGTCGAAAGTGCCAGCCTGCCGGCGATCTTGGCCGAGGCATTCGAGGCCCGTCGATCAAGTGATGTCGACCGCCTGAAAGCCTCTCCGGGTGGGGCAATCGCGACTTTCGCGATGACTCAGCTGGCGATTTCGGCAACGCAAATCCGTAAACTGCTGGCCAACCAGCTTTCGGCGCGCTATTTGCTGCCGGATGCCGTTCTCGACTATATTCAGACTCATTCCCTCTACAGAAACGCCTAATGGACATCCGCAAGCTGCAAAAAATCGTTGTTTCCGCCCTCGAAGACATCAAGGGCAAGGATATCGAAGTCATCAACACCACCAAGCTGACCTCGATGTTTGATCGACTGGTCATCGCTACCGGCGACTCCAACCGCCAGGTCAAGGCACTGGCCGGCAACGTCCAGGAAAAGGTCAAGGAAGCCGGCGGGGAAGTGCTCTCCACCGAAGGCGAGGATGGTGGTGAATGGGTCCTGGTCGACCTCGGCGACATCGTCGTCCATGTCATGCAACCGACGGTCCGCCAGTACTACAACCTCGAGGAACTCTGGCAAGCGACGCCGGCCCAGCGCCGCAAGGCCGCGGAGCAGGCGCCCTCGGAATGAAGCTGAGCGTACTCGCCGTCGGCCATCGCCAGCCCGACTGGGTGAGCGCCGGTTGCGCCGAGTACCTCAAGCGGATGCCGCGCGAACTGCCGGCCAGCGTGACCGAAATCAAGCCCGAGCCACGCGGCTCGAAAACCCGCGAACAGTTGCTGGCGGCCGAAAAGGGTCGTATCCGCGAGGCTCTGGCCGCCGGGTGCCGGATCGTCGTGCTCGATGAAAAGGGCGACGATCTGACCACGCTGAAGCTGGCCAAGCGGCTCGAAGCCTGGATGCTGGACGGTCGCGACGTCGCGCTGCTGATTGGCGGTGCCGATGGCCTCGACGAGGAGTTCAAGCAACAGGCCGACGACAAGCTGCGTTTGTCCAGCCTGACCCTGCCGCACGGCATGGCGCGGCTGCTGCTGTGCGAACAGTTGTACCGGGCGGTCAGCGTGCTGAAGAACCACCCCTATCACCGGGAAGGATGATGCGACTTTATCTTGCCTCGCGCAGCCCGCGCCGTCGGGAATTGCTTAACCAGATCGGTATCGCCTTCGACACCATCGTTTTTCGCGACGGGTCGCGGGCCGATTCGGAAACCGACGAAACGCCCTTTCCCGGCGAGAATCCCCTGGTCTATGTCGAGCGGGTGGCGCGCGCCAAGGCCGAGCATGGCCTGCAGATCGTCCATGAGCGCAAGCTGCCCTTGCGCCCGGTGCTGTCGGCCGACACCACGCTCGAATTCGCCGGCGAAATCATCGGCAAGCCGGTCGACATGGCCGATGCGGCGGCCATCCTGCGCCGCCTGTCCGGGCAGACGCACCGCGTGCTGACCGGCGTGGCGATCAACCACATGGGGCGTACCGAATACATACTGTCATCGAGCGAAGTGCGCTTTCGTCGCCTCGATGAAGAAGAAATCCGCCATTACGTCCTCAGCGGCGAGCCGATGGACAAGGCGGGGGCTTACGGCATCCAGGGCCGGGCCGGCTTGTTCGTCGAACATCTGGCCGGCAGCTATAGCGGGGTCATGGGTCTGCCGGTCTGAAACCGGCGAGTTGCTCAAACGCCTCGGCTTCCGGCCGCTTTAGGCCGGTATCGCCACGCTGCCGACGTAACCGGCCGGCAAGGCCAGCGGTCGTATCCGGCACCGGGTTTCCTGCCCGGCCGTGCCCATCTCTGCCTCGTTCCACTCGCGCAGTCCTTCGCCGTGCAGCTTCAGGCTGGCCTCACGCGCCGTCCAGGCTTGGGCAAAGGCCGCAAGCTGTTGCGCCGGCGGCAGGGTGGCGAGATATCTGGCACAGTCCGGGCCGAGGTAGTCGGCCGCCAGGGTCGGGATTTCCGCCTGCCAGGCCGGCGCTGCCGGTACGGCCAGCAGATCGATGCCAACCGCTCCGGCAAGGTGGATGGCGGCCAGCGAAAGCCCGCTTTCGTGGCTGACCGACAGGCCGATCCGCTGTTTCGGGTCGGCCAGGCGCAGTCCGCTGCCGGGCGAGGAAAGCAACTCGACCTGCGCGGCCGGGCAAGCCAGATGCGCTGCCAGCACGCTTTGCAACCTGGCCCGGACCCGTTGCCGGGCCGTGGTCCGGTCTTGCCCGGCGGGGGTCTCGATGGCCAGCACCAGCAACTCGGGCAGGGGCTGGGCGATGGCGTCGTAGCCGGCGCGAACGACGATCAAGCCGATTTCCCGTCAGCGCCTGACCGGCGAGGCCGGGCAGCCATGCCAGCGCGTATTGGCCGGCAGGCTTTCGCCCTTCATCACCAGGGTGAGCGGCCCGAGGCGGACGTTGTCGCCGACCGTGGCGCCGTACAGCACGCTGCTGCGCGGCCCGAGGCAGACGCGACTGCCGATCCGCACGTGATCGATCTTCATCACGCGGTCTTCGAACAGGTGGGTTTGCGGGCAGGTCAGCGCGTTGAGTTCGCTGTAGGCGCCGATATGAACGCAGTCGAATTCGGTGAAGTCGGTGCTGTCGAGATAGACGCCGCGTCCGATGCGGGCGCCGAGCAGGTTGAAGGCGAGCGGTAGCCAGGGCGTACCGCGCAGGTAGCGCATGAAATTCGGTACCGTGATCCCTTCGTAGAGATTGGTGATGCCTTCCGAGAACCACACGAATGGCGTCCACATCGGTTGCGAACGCTGGTCGTAACGGCCGATCAGCAGCCACTTGAGCAGGGCGACGAAGAGGAAGGTGCCCAGGCCGTAGAGCAGGCCGGCGATGTTCAGATACCAGGCGACGGCGCCCCAGCGCCCGGCGTCGGCCAACGGCATGACGTTGAGGACGACGGTGTAGCCGACGGCAATCACTGCGGCGTGCGGCGTGATGATGCGGAAGGCTTCGACCAGGCCGCGCCCGAGCCTGCGCCGCTTGGAGGGGCGGAAGGTCAGCGCCTCCGGGAAGCCGCTGGTTTGTTCGCGGGCCGGCAGGTTGATCGGCGGCGAACCGAGCCAGGTGTCGCCGGGGCGCATCTGGGCATTGTCCGGCGTGCGGGAATGGACGCCGATCAGGACGTTTTCCGGCAGGATGGTGCCGTCCGGCACGTAGGAGCCGTTACCGACGAAACTGCGCCGCGAGATGACCGTCGGGCTCAGGCTCATCCAGCCGCCGTTGATCTCCTCGTCACCGAGCAGCACGGCATCGGCGATGAAGGTTTCGTCACCCAGCGTCAGCAGGTCGGGGATCAGCCCCTGGGCGGTCGAGATCTCGGCGTCGCGGCCGACCTTGGCGCCAAGCAGGCGGTACCAGGACGGCGCATAGACCGTGGCATAGACCCCGTGCAGCACGTTGAGACTGGCTTCCTGGATCTGGTTGACCAGCCAGCGGCCGCAATAGACATTGCTATGTACCGGCCAGCGCCCTTCGTGCAGCCGCGGCAGCAGGCTCCAGCGCAGGGCGGCGGAGAACAGCGCGGTGCAGACGATGAGGACGGCGGTGGCCGGGAAAGCGAGGATGAAGTACTTGATCAGCTGGAAGCCGATGTCGTTGCTCTGCAGCCAGGCGTAGCTGTCGTCGATCCAGTCCACCAGGATGAAACTGGGAAAGACCGGGATGAAGAAGATCACTGCCGTGGCCAGCACGCCGAAAACGAAGAAGAGGTTTTCGCGGGCCAGCCGGGTATCCGAGACGATCGGCCGGGGCGGCAGGCTGCTGTTGTCGACCCGCCCGGTTTCGCGTGCCGGCGAGCCGCTCCAGGCGCGCCCGGGCGGAATCCGCATGCCGTCGCTGAGCGCCGACTGGCCGTCGAGATGGGCGCCTTCGCCGATCGCGCTGTTGCCTTCGAGCACGGCGTAGGAACCGACATGGGCATCGTGCGCCAGGTCGATCGCACCGACCACCAGTTCGCCGTGTTCGACCCGGACGTTCTCGAAATTGACCGCGTTGCCGATGCTGACGCCGTGGCCGATATCGACCAGGTCATGGGCGCGCATGGTGACCGAACCGATCATCACGTCGTCGCCGATGCGGGCGCCAAGCAGGCGCAGCCACCAGACGTAGAGCGGCGAGCCGCTCAACATGTAAACCGGGGCCCCCTCGATCAGCCGGTCGGCCAGCCACCAGCGGAAATAGGTGACACCCCAGAGCGGGTAGCGACCGGCCTTCAGGCGACCGAGAATCAGCCACTTGCCGGCGGCGGCAATGGCGAATTCGACTGCCGTGGCGAGCAGGAAGACGGCGACCGAAACGGTGATGGCCAGCGCGATCGAGTCGCCGGGGTCACCGGTGAAGAAGTGATAGGTGAAGAACGGCGCCAGCCACTGGGCCATGCGCAGGACCACCAGGCCGGGTACGGTCAGGGCCTGGGCCGTGCCGCACAACCAGCGTTTGAGCGCACCGGGCGGCGTCCAGCCGGTATCGGCGGGCGGCGCGATCTCTTCGGTTTCGGCCAGCACCCGGGCAATCCGGCCGATGCTGCGCTGTTGATAGACATCGCGCACGGTAAAGCTGGCGAAGCGCGCATGCGCCCGAATGGCCGAGGCGAGGCGGGCGGCGAACAGCGAGTGGCCGCCCAGATCGGAGAAGAAGTCGGCATCGCGGCGAATGGCCTGGCCGGGGAAGAGTTTTGCCAGCTCGGCAAAGAGCACCGCTTCGGCCGGCGTCTCCGGCGTATCGGCAGCGCCCGGCGGGAGCGCGGCGAGTTCGAGCGGCCGGGCGCGCAGCGCCTTGCGGTCGATCTTGCCGGAAGTCAGGCGCGGCATGCTGTCCAGGGTTTCGAGATGGACCGGCACCATGTAGGGCGGCAGGGTCTCGGCCAGCGCGGCGCGCAGGCTGGCGGCATCCGGCGCCGGTTCGCGGTCGGCAACCAGATAGGCGACCAGCCGTTCGATACCGTCATCGTGGCGCAGCAGCACGGCGGCGGTACCGACACCGGGGCGGGCGGTCAGGGCAGCCTCGATCTCACCCAGTTCGACGCGGAAGCCGCGGATCTTGACCTGGTCGTCGGTGCGTCCCAGGCACTGGACACAACCATCGGCATCGATCCGCGCCAGGTCGCCGGTGCGGTAGAGGCGGGCATCCTGGGGGCCGGCCGCCCACGGGTTGGCGAGGAATTTTTCGGCGGTCAGTTCCGGTCGGCCGAGGTAGCCGGCGGCCACGCCCGGGCCGCTGATGCACAGTTCGCCGGTCTCGCCGCGCGGCAGCAGGCGCAGGCCGTTTTCGACCGCCGGGTCGATCACCAGCAGGGTGTAGTTGGGCAGCGGCCGGCCGATGGTGACCGGTTCGCCGGCGTGCAGTTCGGCCAGGCTGGCCGACACCGTCGCTTCGGTCGGGCCGTAGGTGTTGAACAGCTGGCGGCCGGGACGGGCCCAGCGGCTGACCAGGGCTTCGGGGCAGGCTTCGCCGCCGAGGTTGATCAGGCGCAGCTTGGGAATGTCGCGGGAAAACAGCGCCAGCAGCGTTGGCACCGCGTGCAGCACGGTGATCTGCTGTTCGATCAGGGCGAGCGGCAGGGCGTCCGGGTCGGCCGTCACTTCGCGCGGAGCGATCCACAGCGTGGCACCGACCAGATAGCTGATCCAGATTTCTTCGAACGACATGTCGAAGGCGACCGAGAAGCCCTGGTAGACCCGGTCGGCCTGGGTGATGCCGAGAATGGCGTTTTCGCTGCGCAGGAAGTGACAGATGGCGCCCTGGTTGATCAGGATGCCTTTCGGCTTGCCGGTCGAGCCGGAGGTGTAGATGACGTAGGCCGGGTCTTCCGGCCGCAGGTCGCGGCGCCGTAGCGGTGGGGTATCGAGCGGGGCAAGCAGCACTTCGGCGGTCCACACCGGGCGTCCGAGACCGGCCAGTTGCCCGGCTTGGGCGGCGCAGCAGAGCAGGCCGGCGGCCTCGGCATCGTCGAGGCAGACCTGGATGCGATCGACCGGCATCTCGGCATCGCAGGGCAGCCAGGCGGCGCCGGCCTTGGCGATGCCCAGTTGCAGGATCAGCAGATCGATGCCGCGCGGCAGCCAGAGGCCGAGAATTTGTCCCGGGCCGATGCCGGCGGCGATCAGCCGGCTGGCGACGCGGTCGGCCAGGGAATCGAGCTCGCCGTAGCTGAGACTGCGCGCGCCATGGGCCAGCGCCGGCTTTTCCGGAACCCGGCTGGCTGTTGCCTCGAAAAGATCGGCCAAGGTCTCGGCACGAATCAGTGCCGGCTGGTCCGGGCCGTTGAGCAGGCTGTCGAGAGCGGAATAAAGCGAGGTTTCAGTCATGCGTGATGCGGTGCCGGCCGGTCAGGATGGATGCCCGAGGCGGGCGGATGTTCTTCAAGGGCAATCCGGCAGTGTGCCGCACCGCCCCCGTCAGGAACCTGACCGCGCGTTGGCCAGGTTACATATTTTATCGACAGCCTGGTCTATTCCACGCAAATCCGGCACGGGCGGCGCAGTTTGATGCCAGACGGTGGTCAGTGGGTCGAGCAGGTCGCCGTTGAGAAGCCGGCTTGGATCGACTTCCCGGCAGCGGGCATGCTCGTGCAGCCAGGCGATCAGGCTGTCCTGCTCCGGCCAGTCGTCCCGGCGCTGGTAAAGGACGGAAATGCCGTTGGCGGCGGCTTCGGTGAACATCCCGTAGCCCGGCTTGGTGACCACCGCGTCGACCGAGGCGAGCAGGTCGGTGAAAGTGAGATTGAAGGCCGGATGAGGAATCGCCGACGGATGATGGCAGGGGAAGCGGCCATCGACGATCCAGCGGATACCGGGCGTGGCTGGCCAGTTGTCGACCGGCAAAGGGTGGTCGATGCCGCCCATGACGACGAGGACCGCCTTGTCGCCGCCCAAGCCGAGATCGTGGCGGCGGCCGTGCTGGCTGATCGGGCCGATTGCCTGCAGGTTATCGAGCGCCGTCATCGGCATGCCCGGCGTGACGCGCAGGAAGGCGTCGGCCGAACGATAGGCGGCCAGGATCTCCTGGTGGATTGTGGCGGCCCAGGGCTCGGCGCCAAAGAAATGCTGGAAAAGCTCGGCCCAGTTCAGCGAACACAGGCTCAGGCAGGGTATGCCCAGTGCCGAGGCGGCGGCCAGCGGCAGGTAGCTGACGTTGGTCAGCACCAGATCCGGCTGCAGGCCTTCGAGAAAGATGGCTTCGGTGGCGATCCGGGCCGGCCAGTCGGCATGGACCTGACGATAGGCCGCGGCACTGGCCGCCCGGTCGATGTGGGTGGCGTCGATCATCCAGTAGCCGAAATCGCTGCTGCCGGCGATCAGTTCGAATGGCACGCCGATGCGCTGCTGGAGTTGGGCAGGCGGCAGGGCGCTGCGCAGGCTCAGGCGTAAGCCGGGCAGGCGACCGGCCAGTGCGTTGAGCACCGGCGCGGTGATTGCCAGGTGACCGAAGCCGTGGCTGGAGATATCGACGAACAGGTGCATGCCTTGCCGCTCTCCCGCCTGGCCGGCCAGCCTCAGCGGTTCTTGAAGACCGGCTTGCGCTTCTCGACGAAGGCGGCCATGCCTTCCTTCTGGTCTTCCAGGCCGAAGGCGGAATGGAAGACGCGGCGCTCGAAGAGCAGCCCTTCGTTGAGCGACGATTCGAAGGCGC
>DAIMCQ010000042.1:9285-19896 GCA_036726285.1 Azonexus sp. | reverse complement strand
GCTGGTCGGCCTCGGTTGCCTGAGCGGGCTGCTGCTCGCCGTCGTGGTCCGGGCCGGCGTCAATGCCGCCGAATTCAGCTATGTCCCGCCCAACGGCACCGCCCGCATGCTGCTGGTGGTCGGTCTCGACGCCGGCAAGATGCTGTTCGCCGCCGTCCTGCTCGGCGGGCTCGGCCTCGCCGCCGCCATCTTCCCGGCCCGCCGCGCCGCCCGCCAGCCGGTGATCGATTCCCTGGCCCACGTTTGACTGGAGACGACCATGAAACGCCTGTTGTTCCCCTTGCTGCTGGCCCTCGGACTGCCGGCCCTGGCCGCCGAGGTCGATCCGGTGCAGTTGCTGAAGAAATCCGACCTCGCCCGTGGCGGCGGGCTGCCCGGCCTGAGCTGGGAAATCCGCTCGCAAAACAGCGGCAGCCGGGTCAATGAAGACGACCCGCCGATGCGCCTGCTGATCAAGGCATCCGACAACGCGAGCCTGGCCGAAACCCTGGAACCCTTGCGCAGCAAGGGCGCTCGCATGTTGCAGGTGGATCGCAACATGTGGCTGACCAAACCGGGCCTGAAGAAGCCGATCCCGATCTCGCCGCGCCAGCGCCTGACCGGCCAGGCCGCCATCGGCGATATCGCGGCGACCAACTATGTGCGCGATTACAAGCCGACGCTGCTGCGCGAGGAAAAGATCAGCGGCGAAGCCTGCTACGTGCTGGAACTGACCGCGACCTCGCGCCAGGCCACCTACGACAAGCTGACCTACTGGATTTCCGCCAGCCGCAACCTGGGCGTGCAGGCCGAATTCAATTCACTGTCGGGCAAGAAGCTGAAATCGGCGGTCTTCGAGTACGGCAACCGGGTCGATATCCAGGGCAAGCCGACGCCCTTCGTCAGCCGCATGGTGATCAGCGACGCCCTGACCGATGCTCAGACCACGCTCGAATACAGCCATGTCGTGGTCAAGGCGATTGCCGCCAGCGAGTTCGATCCGGGGAACCTGGAATGAGGCTGCACCGCGCCTTGCCGGCCGCCGCCCTGCTCGGCCTGGCGGGCGCCGCCTGGGCGCAGGCGGCCGACTTCAAGCTGAGCGGCAACCTGGAGGTCTGGGCCTATGGCGCCGGCCAGACGCGCCAGGCCAACAGCCCCTTCAACCCGGACAACCGCATTGCCCGCCTGGCCAGCGCCCGGCAGACAGTCGAAACCCGGCTCAATCTGCGCCTGCGCGACGACGCCACCGAATTCGTGTTGCGCCCGCGCCTGGTGCAGCAACACGAGACCGGGCGCGACGGCAACCCGGACTCGGGCGATGCCTATCTCAGCCAGGGCTTCGTCCGCCAGCGCCTGACGCCAGGCTGGACCTTGAGCGCCGGGCGCGAGTTGCTCACCTGGGGGCCGGCCAACTTCCGCTCGCCAAGCAATCCGCTCTATTTCGATGCCGGCAAGACGGCGCCGCTGCGCGATGTGGCGGGCGTCGACCTGGTCCGCCTCGGGCTCACCGACAACGGCTGGAGCGCCACCGTCGCCCGCGTCTTTTCCGATACCCGGCTGGCCGACAACCCGGTGCAGGCGCCGCTGACCCTGGCCAAGTTCGATTGGCGGGGCGACGACAACCAGTTCAGCCTGATCGCCGCGACGCCGGTCCATGAGGCACCTTTCCTTGGCGCTTTCGCCCAGCAGACGCTGGGCGACGCCTGGCTGCTCTACGGCGAGGCCGGCGACGGCCAGCGGCAGTTCGCTTTGCAGGCCAACCCCGGCCCTTATGGCGCGCCCTTCAGCACGGCGACGCCGTCGGCGCGCAAATGGACGGCGCTGCTCGGCCTCAGCTATACGCTGGAAAACGGTCAATCCCTGTCCGCCGAATACCTGCACGACGAGCACGGCTACAGCCGGCGCCAGGAACAAGCGGTCTTCGCCACGGCCAGCCGCCTGGCTGCAGGCTACCGGGCCAACCCGAATTCGCCCCAAGCCGAGCTGATGCTGCGCGGCAGCGCCCAGGCCCTCGGCCAGGCACCTGCCCTGCTCGGCCGCGACTATCTGGCGCTGCAATGGCAGAGCAACCCGCAGGACACCGACCCGTTCTGGCGGGTGAACTGGACGCACAATCTGACCGACCGTGGCCATCAGCTCACCGCCTACTACGAACGCAACCTCGCCGAACGTTGCAGCGCCTTCGTCGTTCTCGCCGCCCAGCACGGCCCGCGCGACAGCGAGGCGCAACGCTTGTGGGATCGTTCGCTGACGCTTGGCGTTAAACTCTTTCTCCTCTGACCCGCGCCGCCGGAAGCCCGAAGCCTTGTCGACCTCCACGCCCCCTCAAGCCAGCCCGACTTTCCTGGCCACCCTCGATCCGCGCTTCATCATCGGTTGCCTGATCGGCAACACCCTGATTGCCGGTTTCCTGACCCTGCTCGACTTCGGGCATGGCTTCGTCAGCAACCTGATCTACTCGCACAGCATCGGGCTGAGCATCCTGCTGCTATCGCGCCTGGCCATCTATTTCACCCCTTACAACCATATCAGGACGGCGGCCGCCTTCCTCGCCATCGTACTGGGAAGCGCCCAGGGTCTGATGCTCGGCCACCTGCTCGACAGCGCGCATGGCCAAAAAGATTTCATGCTGAGTCTGAAGGCGGTCGGCATCGGCCTGTTTTTCGGCTTGATCGGCACCATCTACTACCATCTGCGCGAACGCGCCGCCACCCTGCAATCGACGCTGAAAACCCGCGAGTTGCAGCAACTGGAAGCCGAGCGGCGCAGTATCGAAGCCCAGCTCAAGATGCTGCAGGCCCAGATCGAGCCGCATTTCCTCTTCAACACCCTGGCCAACCTGGCCGGGCTGAGCGAAGCCGATCCCAAGCTCGCCATGCGCCTGCTCGAAGCCCTCAACCGCTACCTGCGCGCCAGCCTGACCCGGACCCGCGCCGAGGGCGGCACGCTGGGCGACGAAATGGACCTGCTGGCGGCCTACCTGGACGTCCTGAAAATCCGCCTCGGCCCCCGCCTCGAATTCGGCATCGCGGTCAGCCCGGCGCAACGCGCCCTGCCCTTCCCGCCGATGCTGTTGCAACCGCTGGTCGAGAACGCCATCCGGCATGGCATCGAACCGCAGGTGGCGGGCGGTCGCATCGACATATCGGCCAGCCATCAAGCCGGCCAGCTTGAAATCCAGGTCCGCGACAGCGGTGCCGGCTTCGGCGAAGCACCGGGCAACGGCATCGGCCTCAGTAACATCCGCGCCCGTCTTGCCGCCCTCTTCGGCGAAGCCGGGCATCTCGACATTGCCGAACACGCCGACGGCGGCGTGCTCGCCACCTTGCGCATCCCGACATGAACGCCCCTGCCAAACCTGCCGTCACCGCCCTCATCGCCGACGACGAACCGCACCTCGCCACCCATCTGGCCAATCGCCTCGCCGCCCTCTGGCCGGAACTCGACATCGTCGCCATCGCCGCCAACGGCCAGGAAGCCCTGGAGCGCATCGAGGCCCTGCGACCGGACATCGCCTTCCTCGACATCCGCATGCCCGGCCTCAATGGGCTGGAAGTCGCCTCGCGCCTGCATGGCGCCTGCCGTCTGGTCTTTGTGACCGCCTACGAGCAATACGCCATCGAAGCCTTCGAACGGGCTGCCATCGACTACCTGTTGAAGCCGATCAGCGACGAACGTCTGGGCAAAACCATCGAACGCCTGCGCGCCAGCCTCGCGACGCCGGCCGCCGCCCCGCCGGAAGCCCTGCTCGCCCAGCTGCGCGGCCTGCTGGCCGCCGCCCCCGCGGCCCAGAAGCCGGCTCCACTGAAATGGATCAAGGCCCAGGTCGGCCAAGCGGTGCGCCTGGTTGCGGTGGACGACATCTGCTATTTCCAGGCCGCCGACAAATACACCGCCGTCTACACCCGCGATACCGAATTGCTGATCCGCACCACGATCAAGGAACTGGTCGAACAACTCGACCCTGAACAGTTCTGGCAGATCCATCGCGGTACCCTGGTCAACGTCCGCCAGATCGCGGCGGCACGGCACGACGGCGCGGAGAAGATCAGCCTGCAGTTGAAGGATCGCGCCGAGGTTTTGCCGGTCAGTCGCAGCTACATGCACCTATTCCGGCAAATGTAGGCGCACTGGCAGCGCAATTTGGCGATCCGACAGACTGAAAAGATCGGTATTTTCAACACGGCAAGACCTCTATTGCGCTGCCCAAAGAACGCAGGGCGGAACTCAGCACTTCTGCTGTAATGCGCGCTCGGTTGAACAAGATGTCGCAGAGAAGTGCAAAGACGCCCCCAAGATAGGCGAGGTAAGCGAAGCCAACGTAATCGCCGAACAACAGGGTGTGCAGCCAGTCTTGCTTGAATAGGTAGAGATAGGCGGTAACCGAGGCAGCGGCCAGCAAGACCACGGCCGAAGGAAGCAGATGCAGATTGGCTTGGCGCTTTACCAAAACGGCCACAAGCAGAAGCGCAAAGACCATTGCATTGGTACCGGTAAAGATCCGGAACTCCCGAATCAGCTGCGTCGCCACCTCCATATATTCGGAACGAATCAGCACGGTCAAACGATTCTGGATGACCAAATCGCTCGCCATCTGGTCTTCCAAGCCGCGCTGGAAAAACAACTCGATCCGCTTGCGGCATTCACAGTCGGCATCTTGCATTTCGGCTATTACGGCAGCAAGGCGAGCGGGAAGCTGCTGGGCGAGGAGATATCTTGTTTGCTCGATATCGCCAGCGTACTTTGAAGAAAGCGCCCCTGCTTTCTTCAGGAGAAAGGGCTTGTCCAGGGACTCGACTTTCTCGTTGATCCGCTTCTCTACCTCGTGCCTGACGACATGCTGGGCGACACGCTCAACCACGCCAGGGCTGACGACGGAAACAAGGAACGCCAACGCAAACAAGGTGCAGCCAATTGCACTCACCGCCAAGACAATACGACGCACAAGATGCATCACGATGACGCCCTCCTACCTGCCGGCTCATGCTGGCAAGGCGCGAGATGGCAAAGCCGCCCTCGGTTGGAATGCCCGGGAGCCGCTGCCATCATGGCCTGGGCATTTTGCGTTGAAGTGCAGCGACGAAGTCGGGGTCGATTTCATTACGACGAGGCGTTGCTTCCGCCTGTTTCAGCTTTTTCCAAGCCTCGGCGTAGTTACCCATGTAAAAAAAAGTAATCGCCCAGTTTTGCAGGTTTAGCGTGTGCTCAGGCGCCTTTTGGTGAACGCGGGCAAACCGGGCAAAGGCATCGTTCAACAGGGTACTGTTCCTGGTCTGTGCACCTGCGACGCCCAGTGCTTTGGCATAGTCGGCAGCAAGATCGACGTCACCGCCAAGCAGTGATTCAGCTTCGGAAAAAAGTTTCAAGGACTCGCTGAGTTGCCCTGAGCCGCTTTGAATGCTTGCCATCCCCCACAAGGCGCTCCCGTTCGAACTATCGATAAGCCATGCTTGATTGAAACGCCTCATTGCATCCGGGACATTTCCCTGGCGCAGAAACAGCCAACCACGCGCCGAAACGTCTTCAGCTGCCCGCTTCCGATTCGCCTGGTAATGCGTGTCGATGCTTGCCAGGAACTTCGCATCTGCCGCTTTCTGAGCCTCGTTCTTGGGCAGCAGACCGTACTTTGGTTGGAGGTTCACATCCTGCGCAAAGGCGAGCGAAAACACCGACTCGAGGGCAAGTAAAAAAAATACAAGAATAATGCGATACGGATGCATGGCGGCTCCCAACAGTGCAAAAGGAAAATTCCCGTTATGCCCGCATCGTGCCGTTAACCATATGGAATAACAAGAATTAAACCAGAAGCCCGGTTCCGTAAAGCGCCATGGTCGGTTTCGAAGCCGGCACCGGCATCACGGCAAAGTCGATCGGTCGCCATCCGATACCTTGTTCCGCAAAAAATAGCCCCTACGCCACGCAAAGTTCTGCCCCAAAAAAAACCCGCATCAGCAACGATGCGGGTTTTCTGGGTCCCAGAGAGACTTAGACTTTACATTTCGACCGTCGCCGCCTGCTCCACAAACTCCGGAATCTGGTCGAAGTTCATGTAGCGATACACATCTGCCGCCTTGGCATTGACCAGCTTGATCTGCTCCATGTACTCCGGCACCGTCACGATGCGGCCGGCCAGGGCGCACATCGCGGCCAGTTCGGCGGAGCCGAGGTAAACGCGGGTGTCGATACCGAGACGGTTCGGGAAGTTGCGGGTGGAGGTGGAGATCGCGGTCGAGCCCTTGCGGATCTGGGCCTGGTTACCCATACACAGCGAGCAGCCCGGCATTTCCATGCGGGCGCCGGACTTGCCGAGCACGCCGTAGTAGCCTTCTTCGGTCAGGATCAGCGCATCCATCTTGGTCGGCGGAGCAATCCACAGACGGGTCGGGATGTCGGACTTGCCTTCGAGGACCTTGCCGGCGGCACGGAAGTGGCCGATGTTGGTCATGCAGGAGCCGATGAAGACTTCGTCGATCTTGTCGCCGGCGACTTCGGAGAGCAGCTTGACGTCGTCCGGATCGTTCGGGCAGGCCAGGATCGGTTCCTTGACGTCGGCCAGATCGATTTCGATCACGGCGGCGTACTGGGCGTTGGCGTCAGCCTTGAGCAGCGTGCCGTTGGCGATCCAGTCTTCCATGGCGTTGATGCGGCGCTTCAGGGTGCGGGCATCGGCATAGCCTTCGGCGATCATCCACTTCATTAGGGTGATGTTCGAACGCATGTACTCGACGATCGGCTCCTTGTTCAGGGCGATGGCGCAAGCAGCGGCGGAACGCTCGGCGGCGGCGTCGGAGAGTTCGAAGGCTTGTTCAACCTTGAGATCCGGCAGGCCTTCGATTTCCAGGATGCGGCCGGAGAAGACGTTCTTCTTGCCCTTCTTCTCGACGGTCAGCAGGCCGGCCTTGATGGCGTAGTACGGAATGGCGTTGACCAGGTCGCGCAGGGTGATGCCGTCCTGCATCTTGCCCTTGAAGCGGACCAGAACGGATTCCGGCATGTCCAGCGGCATGACGCCGGTGGCGGCGGCAAAGGCAACCAGACCGGAACCGGCCGGGAAGGAGATGCCGATCGGGAAACGGGTGTGCGAGTCACCGCCGGTGCCAACGGTATCCGGCAGCAGCAGGCGGTTCAGCCAGGAGTGGATGACGCCGTCGCCCGGACGCAGCGCAACGCCGCCACGGGGGGACGGCAATCAATACACAATGCATTACCACAGCATACGAAGACGAAAACATTGATAAAAAACCGTATGCTAGAGGCAAAGTGAAGAGCGATCAAAAATCGGCGTAATCCTTGGCGCTCAGACCATGAATAACTTAACGATACATTTTTACAAAAATGAACACTTACACACAGTCAATTGCGGTACCAAAAAAAATACACGCTCTTCTTAAAAATGACCAACGACTATCTGGCTCAATTGAATCAGCAGCCTCAACTATCGCGCCATGGTTTTACGATAATAAATTGACATTTTTTCCTGACTATACAGACCACGGAATATCGCACATCAATAATGTATTAGCGTCAATTGAAAATCAAATCACCGATTTGAGCTGGGAAATTCTCTCCCCTGCGGATGCGGCGGCAATAATATCTTCAGTAATCTATCATGACTGTGCAATGCACCTGACAACTGATGGCTTTAATCACCTGGTTTCTGCAGATTATAAATCACCCATATCTTCATTTCAAAAACCCGAAGAAAACTGGGCTAATTTGTTTAAAAAATTTCTCCATGAATCAGCCCGCTGGGATGGAACAAAATTAACTGATATTTTTGGCGACACAGATCCTGCACCACACGTTGAAGCACCGATAGAAAACCTAGACAATAGAACTTCTCGTCTAATTGGTGAGTTTATTCGCCGCCATCACGCTCGCTTGGCGCACGAAATAGCTTTAGTTGGAATAGGCTCATCAATAAACACAAGAATTCTTCTAGCTGATCTAAAAGAAGAAGAGCGAGATCTTTTTGGATTTATTGCCAGAAGCCATAATATGGCAATCCGAGATGCTGTTGATAGACTCCCTAGCAGATCTCGACGCCGTTATCTTGACGTATTAACGCCTTACATTATGGCACTGTTACGAATAGCCGACTACATTCAAATTGATGCAAATCGAGCAGCGCATCAAATACTACAACTAAAACACTTAAGAAGCCCTATATCAATACTAGAGTGGAAAAAACACAATGCCGTACTTGATCTTCATCAATACGGTGACGACCCTGAAGCACTAGAGGTCACATCATCTCCCGAGTCGGTTCAGGTCTTCTCTGGACTAAAAAAGTTATTCCGTGGAATTCAAACAGAACTAGACGAAACCTGGGCCACTTTAGGAGAAGTATATGGATTAATTTATGATCTCAGGAATTTGGGTTTAAAAACTCGACGCATACACTCTAATCTAGACGACATCATAGAGTTCGAGAAATCCAGCCGCCCTGGATACATACCAAAAGAAATAAAACTTCAATCTGCTGGCGCAGAATTACTACAGCTGCTTGTTGCACCATTATATGGAAACCGTCCATCTATTGGGATCAGGGAACTAATGCAAAATGCAGTGGATGCCACTGTTGAACGCAAAAGCTATTTGGATATACACAGCCGAGAAAATCAAAATTACACCCCAAAGGTTTCAATCGAACTTCGAGTGAATGATGACGGAACGGGTTTTCTAGAGATTACGGATAACGGAATCGGGATGACACTCGACACGGTTGAAAACTATTTCCTTAAAGCAGGAGCCTCGTTTAGAAAAAGTTCATGGTGGAGAAACGAGTTTGTTGACGAACGTGGCTCATCACAATTAAGGAGAACAGGTCGCTTTGGTATAGGAGCACTTGCTGCGTTTTTAATCGGACCAAAGATCGAGGTTACGACCCGAAATTTTCTAGAGAACGAAGAAAATGGTCTTCATTTTCATTGCGAAATTAACGAATCACTAATCGAAATACGAAGAACACCTGCTGCAATAGGAACAACTATTCGCATAGACATCTTCGACAAAACAACTGTACAAAATCTAATCGACCAATCAGAAGAAGACAATGACAGCGATTGGTACTGTCTGAACAGTCCTAAAGTAGACTTTATAGTCACAAGCAAGGAAGGAACAGAAAACTATGAACAATCAATAAATCTAGAAAATCTCGCTAACAATAACGAATGGACAAAAATTAAAGCAGATGGATTCGCTGAAGTTTATTGGAGTTACGAATCAAAGCGAGAAAAAAACAAAGGTGGCTACTTTAGCCGCAGCAATTATCTATGTTGTAACGGATTTTTCGTATCAAGCGGAAATCACAGAAGGGATCTGCCAAGCTTAGATATTTCACCTGGCAGCCCTGCAATATCAGTCAGCCATCCATCACTTTTTATTACGGACCCCGACGGTCGTCTTCCATTGAATTTACAACGAGATGGGGTAAGCTCATCAAAATACCCGTTTCAAAATGAACTTGAAATCTCGATATCAAACCAACTAGTTGGTTTAATAATAAAAAACGCACCAGATTTAGAACGATCAAAATCCACACTTGAAAAACTGAGAGAACTACTCAATCAAACAATTGAAAATTCCGGGAAATTCTATTACTCCAGGAATGAAGGATTCCCTCCATTAATCCACACACAACACGGCTGGATTCCACTAGATTTTTCTATAATTTCTCGTGCAAAACCAAAATCCCTTGCGCTAGAGCTGGTGGATTCAGAAAAATCTCCAGGCGCTTGGACGGTTGAACACTTATTCAACACAGACAGATGGTATCTACCTTTATTTGGCTCAATGACAACAAAAAATAGCATCCAGGGGTTTCTGGCATATTTTTTTCAGAATGGATATGGTCGCAAAGCGTTTCATGATCACTTTGGCGATGAAATACTTGGAAGTCGCCTTATTATTAAAAATGAAACCAAGGAAATAATGAGCAAACCCGGCAGAATTCCAAAATATCAATGGAAAAGCGTAGAAGAATCGTATAACGACTCTTCGTGGTCAATTTTAGAAACTATAGGCTGCCCATTAATTGATTTTGACCCCAAGCAGGTAGTAGATGGCCTCGAAGAATCAAAATCCATAGCCACCTTTATTCTTTATTTTGGAACACAAGACTCGGAAATCCAAATTTCTCCTTTTGGTCAAGCATGGTTTGAATTGAACAAAAATCCATTCCTTTCTGGCTCACCAAATATAACTGGATAACTATCCGCATTAATCAAAAGCCCCCGTCAGTTGCCTGACGGGGGCTTTTTTATATTCCTACGGGCGACCGGCAAAACCGGCCGATTTTCGCAATTTACATTTCGACAGTCGCAGCCTGCTCGACGAACTCCGGAATCTGGTCGAAGTTCATGTAGCGATAGACGTCGGCGGCCTTGGCGTTGACCAGCTTGATCTGCTCCATGTACTCCGGCACCGTCACGATCCGACCGGCCAGGGCGCACATCGCGGCCAGTTCGGCGGAGCCGAGGTAGACGCGGGTGTCGATACCCAGGCGGTTCGGGAAGTTGCGGGTGGAGGTGGAGATCGCAGTCGAGCCCTTGCGGATCTGGGCCTGGTTACCCATGCACAGCGAGCAGCCCGGCATTTCCATGCGGGCGCCGGACTTGCCGAGCACGCCGT
>DAIMCQ010000042.1:0-9185 GCA_036726285.1 Azonexus sp. | reverse complement strand
TTCAGCCAGGAGTGGATGACGCCGTCGCCCGGACGCAGCGCAACGCCGCCACGGGTGCTGATGAAGGACGGCAGTTCGCGGTGCATCTTGACGTCGACCAGCTTCGGATAAGCCGCGGTGTGGCAGAAGGACTGCATCACCAGATCGGCGGAGAAGCCCAGACAGGCCAGATCCTTCAGCTCGTCGCGGGTCATCGGGCCGGTGGTGTCTTGCGAACCCACGGTGGTCATCTTCGGCTCGCAGTAGGTGCCCGGCAGGATGCCGGTCACGCCACAGGCCTTGCCGACCATCTTCTGGGCCAGCGAGTAACCCTTGCCGTCGTCGGCCGGGTTTTGCGGCAGGCGGAACAGCGTGGATTGCGGCAGCTTGAGGAATTCGCGGGCCTTGGTGGTCAGGCCGCGACCGATGATCAGCGGAATACGGCCGCCAGCACGGACTTCATCGAGGATGACGAGGGTCTTGAGCTGGGATTCGGCAATCACGGCACCGTTCTTCAGTGCGGTGACCTTGCCGGTGGCTTCGTCGACCTTCAGTTCGATCTCGTCACCCATGTCCATCTGGCCGGCATCGATTTCGATTGGCAGTGCGCCGGCATCTTCCATGGTATTGAAGAAGATCGGAGCGATCTTGGAGCCGAGGCAGACGCCGCCGAAACGCTTGTTCGGGACGAAGGGAATGTCTTCACCGGTGAACCACAGCACCGAGTTGGTGGCGGACTTGCGGGAAGAACCGGTACCGACCACGTCACCAACGTAGGCGATCAGGTTGCCCTTTTTGGCCAGGGCTTCGAGTTGCTTGATCGGGCCGCGCGAACCCGGCTCGTCGGCTTCGATACCCGGACGCGGGTTCTTCAGCATGGCCAGGGCGTGCAGCGGAATGTCCGGACGCGACCAAGCATCCGGTGCCGGCGACAGGTCGTCGGTATTGGTTTCGCCGGTGACCTTGAAGACGGTCAGCTTCTGCGAAGCCGGTACGGCCGGGCGGGTGGTGAACCATTCGCCATCAGCCCACGACTGCATGACGCCCTTGGCATTGGCGTTGCCGCCCTTGGCCAGTTCGGCGACATCATGGAAGAAGTCGAAAACCAGCAGGGTCTTCTTCAGGCCTTCGGCCGCAGCGGCGCCGCAGTCGGCGCTGGACAGCAGGTCGATCAGCGGCTTGACGTTGTAGCCGCCCAGCATGGTGCCAAGCAGTTCGGTGGCCTTGACCTTGGAGATCAGCGGACTGTTTTCTTCGCCCTTGGCAAGCTTGGCCAGGAATTCGGCCTTGACCTTGGCGGCATCATCCACACCGGCCGGAACGCGGTAGGTGATCAGCTCGACCAGAGCGGCTTCTTCGCCAGCGGGGGGATTCTTCAGCAGGGCGACCAGTTCAGTGGTCTGTTGCTTGGACAGGGGCAGCGGCGGGATACCGAGGGCTGCACGCTCTGCTACGTGGGCGCGGTAGGCTTCAAGCACGGCGACTTCCTTTCGTAAAGGGTTGCTCTGGGAAACGAATATTTTACGACAATGGCGACGGCCGCAAGGTTCGGATTAATCCTGTTCCGGAGGCCGAATCGCAAGTCTTATATATTATATATTATCTGCCTTGTTTTACCAGAACAGAAACGCGCCGCACGCGCTTTGCACATCGCCCTGCTCAAATTTTGAGCAACCCGCCTAAAGTCCTGTGCCCTCAATCAGTTAGGGAATCTACCCAGTGCTTATCCACAGACTTACCCGACCCAAACGGGGATAAAAATCTTCTATCCGCTGCTCAAACACACCGCCCAATTTTTAGGCACCCGCCGCAAGATCCTTACTACTCAATGCTTTACAGCATCTACCCAGAGCTTATCCACAGACTTGCTCGACCCAAACGGGGATAAAGCGGCTTTATCCCCATGCCGGACCCGCAGGCGAATCACTGCCCGCGCTGCCGCCGGATCGTCACGTTCTCGCCGCCAATCCCCCAATTGTCAGTCTCAACCTCGTCGATAACGACAACCGTGGTCTGCGGGTTCTTCCCCAGCACATCGCGCAACAGCGCTGTAACGCCGCTGATCAGCTCGGCCTTCTGTTCCGCGGTCGCCCCTTCGCGGGTGATCTTGATATTGACGTAAGGCATGGGACATGTGCTCCTGAAAGATTGGCCAGCCGACCCGCTGAGCCGAATGACAAAAACGACCCCGTTTGCAGGCTCGACGAACCCACAGCGTAGCGAAAACATTCAATCCGGAAAAATGAATATTCAAGATACTTTCATTCTTGAATAACGATATGACTGCACATCGCGCTCGCCACCCACGCATTCCCAGCGCGACCGCCCAAATTTTAGGCAATCCTGTTTTCTCCATGCCCGACAAGGCTTTAGGCAATCCGCCCAGAGCTTATCCACAGACTTGCTCGACCAAAACGTGGATAAATATTTCTTATACAAAGGCGCTGCTAGACTTACGGTTTTTTCCACCGAACCGACTACGCCCATGTCCCGTATCAAAGCCATTGCCCCGTTCGGCCAGCAGATCTGGCTGGACAACCTGACCCGCCAGTTGCTCGACTCGGGCGAACTCGCCCGCTGGATCGCCGACGACGCCATTGCCGGCGTCACTTCGAACCCGGCCATCTTTTACAACGCCATTCGTACCGACCCCGCCTACCAGGCCGCCGCGGGCGAGCTCAAAAACAGCGAATTGGCCCCGGAGCAGTGCTTCGAAGCCCTGGTCCTGCCCGACATCCGGCGCGCCTGCGACCTGTTCGCGCCGCTTTACGCCAGCAGCAACGGCCGCGCCGGCTTTGTCAGCTTCGAGGTCTCGCCCGGTCTGGCCAACGATGCCACCGGCACCTTTGCCGCTGCACAGCGTCTGTGGCAACAGATCGACCGCCCGAATGCGATGATCAAGATCCCGGCCACCCCGGCTGGCCTGATCGCCATTGCCGACGCCATCGCGGCGGGCATCAACATCAATGTGACCCTGATCTTCTCACCCGGCCAATTGGCCGGCGTACAGGCCGCTTACCGCAGCGGCATCGAACGCCGCTTTGCCGCCGGTCAGCCGGTGGATGGCATCGCCTCGGTGGCCAGCGTTTTCATCAGCCGCCTCGACAGCCTGCTCGACCCGAAACTGCCGGCCGAATACCAGGGTAAGACGGCCATCGCTTTCGCTCGCAACGAATTCGCGCGCTGGCAACAATTGCCGCCCCTGCCCGGCGGTGCCCACCCGCAAATGCTGCTCTGGGCCTCGACCTCGTCGAAAAACCCGGCCTACCGCGATGTCATCTACGTGGAAGAACTGATCGGCGCCAGCACCGTCAATACCGTTCCCGACCCGACACTGGCCGCCTTCCGCGACCACGGCGAAGCCAGTGCCAGCCTGGGCCGCGACCCCGAGGGAACCCGCCGGCAGCTGGCCGCGCTGAGCGCCCAGGGGATCGACCTTGAAGCCACCGGTGCGGAACTGCTTGCCGCCGGCCTCAAGCAGTTCGAGGAAGCCTTCGCCAAACTGCTTGAACTGGTCAGCTAAAATGACCGTCCCGCCGCCCCCGACCGCATTCGGTGGCGGCGTGAAACCCTGTCATCGGTACGGGACGCCATGAAGACTACGCTGTTCGCCCTCCTCTTTGCCCTCCTCGGCAGCCTCGCCGCGCCTTGCGCCGCTGCGTTGCTGGAACGGGAAGTCAGTTTCTCCGAAAGCGAAATCCAGAAATCGCTGCTCAAGAACGGACCGCAAACCAAAAACTATGGCTGGATGACGGTCACCTTGAGTGACCCGCCCAGGATCAGCGTCGGCACGCCGGAAGGCCGCATCGGCCTGGCTGCCCGCATTCACGTCGCCGTACTGGGCGGCGCCCCGATCCCGGTCGATGTCACCGGCACCGCAGGCATTCGCTACGACGACAACAGCAAGGCCTTTTTCCTGGAAAATCCGGTGGTGCAGAGCGTCGAGTCGCAAGCGATTCCGAAGGAAGCGCAGCCAAGCGCCCGCCAGGCCGCCAACACGCTGATCAACAATTACTTTCGCAACAAGCCGGTTTACCAATTGCGGGAAGACGGCACGCCTCAGGAAATCGCCGCCCGCTGGCTGCTGCGCTCGGTCCGCATCGAACCCGGCCGCCTGGTGGCAACGTTGTCGCCACTCTGAGCAAGGGCCGCCGTTCAGGCAGCCTGGCTGAAGGCCGGGCCACCTTTCTGCTTGAAGAATTCGACGTATTTCAGGTCGATATCGCGAATATGGTCGCGCAACCACTCGGTCAGGAAGGTCACCATCGCAGCCGAAACATCCTCCGAGAGGATTTTTGTCCGCAGCGCCTCAAGCTCTTCGATGAAATAGGCGTGTTGCTGTTTGTGTTCATCAAGCGAAGGGTAGTCGAATACCCGCATCAGGCATTCTTCGACGCGAAAATGGGTACGCGAGTAATCGGTCAGTTTTTCCAGCGCGGCAAACCCCTGGGATGTCGCATAGCTGGTATCCAAGGCAAAAACGATGGCATCGAGACAATCAAAAAGCACCTGATGCTCTTCATCGATTTCCGGCAGGCCTATCGAGAAAAATTGCGTCGCAGCCATGATTTCTCCCCATCCTTGGTTTGACATGGCTGCAATCTACACTGCCGGAAAATCAACAACAAGCCTGGGTATGCAAAACACCTACCCGAAAAGCATTCTAAATCGGCGGCAGGCCGCAACGCTGGCGGGCCTTATGACAGGCCGCGTGTTCGGTATCGAATTCTCGACAGGGCGAAGGACGTCCGGCGTAGATCGAGCAGCCGACCGCCACCCCCACCTCGCCCAGCAAGGCAACGCAACGCGGACTGGGCGCGTCGGTACCCAGCATGCGAACGATACCGGCGGTAACCGGCACAGACACGTCCCTCGGCACGCATTCGCCCCAGGCAAAGCCGCCGCCGGCCAGCTCGGCCGGATGAAAATCGACCCGGAAACTGACGCAGCAGGCGCCGCAAGACTGGCAGATACTCATCCCAGATTGACCCGGCAACGCCACAAGCGATGCCCGGAGGCGAGGTATTTCTTTTCGAACGGCGTCATCGGATCGATCGTATCCCACGGCTCGGCCTGGACCGATTGCTGGCTGAGCAGGCTCAGCGCCAGGGCCATTTCCTCGATGTAGATCGGCCAGTTGCTGCGGCATTCCAGCTCGCCGCCCAAGTCGCGCCACACCGGGAACACCGCATGCCCCTGCCAGCGCCGGGCGAGGTGCCCGATCTTCGGCCAGGGATTCGGATAGAGGTTGTAATGGCGCGCCAAGCGCACGCCGTTTTCGGCCAGCAGACGCCAGAAATCGACCAGATCGGCCCGGATCAGCGCCGCGTTGGCCGGCAATTGCATCGGCTTGCCGCGCCCGATCCGGTCGCTCGACTGATCGACGCCGAGTACGAAATGATCGGGAAACTGCTCGGCGATGCGCAGCGTGCTCCAGCCGACGCCACACCCGGCATCGAGAATCAGCGGCGCACCGTCTTGCCAGGCATCGCGCGCCGCCATCGCGGCAACGAAGGCCTCGCGGTTGTAATCGAGAATGGGCTTTCTGAAGGGATGCGCCATGTGGCGGCGAACTAAGGCTTCCAGATCGCGGTGCGGCCCTGCCTGGGCGCTGCTGATGGAGCGCGAATTGCCGGCTTGCGTCTGGCTCATAGCGGTTCCGGCCTTTCCTTGAGTATCCCGGCGCTCAGCAAGGCGGTATCGATATCCGCTGCCATCTTGATCGGGCGCAGGGTCTGGTAGAGCACCTCGGCTTCGGGATAGGTCCGGCGCAACAGGGCCAGCCATTGCTTGACGCGGCCGCCAGCGTGTTCCGGCACCACCTTGCGGCGAACGCCCAGCCAGTAATCGGCAACACCGGGCGCCACTTCGGCCCAGCCGCCGGTTACCTCGCCACGCACCTGGCGCGGCAGCAAGGGGTCGGCAATCACACCCCGGCCGAGCATGATGTCTTCGCAGCCGGAAACCTGCTGGCAGTTGCGAAAATCCTCGACAGTCCACACCTCGCCGTTGGCGATGATCGGAATGCGCACCGCCGCCCGTACCCGATCGATCTGCTCCCAGCGGGCCGGCGGCCGGTAGCCGTCGACCTTGGTCCGGCCATGCACGATCAGCTCATCGACGCCGCCGGCTTCGATGGCCTGGGCACAATCGACCGCCAGCGCATCGCTATCGATGCCGAGCCGCATCTTGGCGGTAAAGGGAATATCCGCCGGCACCACCGCCCGTACCGCACTAACAATTTGATGGAGCAGTTCCGGCTCCCCGAGCAGTGCCGAACCGCCACGATGGCGAAACACCGTCGGCGCCGGGCAGCCGAAATTGATGTCGATGCCGGCCGGCTGCAGGCTGGCCAGTCGGCGGGCGTTCTCGGCCATGAAATGCGGATCGGAGCCGAGCAACTGGACGCGCATCGGCGTCCCGGCCTCGGTCTTGCCGCCGTTGAGCAATTCCGGGCAGATCCGTTCGTAGGTCTTGACCGGCAGCACGCTGCCCGAGACCCGGACGAATTCGCAGATCCCCCAGTCGTAGCCGCCGATTTTCGTCAGCACGCCGCGCAGCAGGTTATCGGCGAGCCCTTCCATCGGGGCGAGAAGAATACGGGGCATCAGGGGCAATCCGGGCTAGGCGCAAAAGAGCCGGGCATTATAATCCGCGCCATGCTGCGCTTCGTCCTCGATACCAACGTTGTTCTCGACCTTTTCCACTGGGCCAATACCGATGCCGTGCCGATCATGGCGGCGCTGGAAAGCGGCCGTATCGCCTGCTTTGCCGATGAGCGCACGCTCGACGAGCTGCAACGGGTACTGACCTATCCGCAGCTGAAGATGACGCCGGAGATGATGATCGAGCGCTATGCCCGTTACAGCGGTCTGATCCAGCTCGTCCCCGCCGGCGAAGCGCCGCCCCTGCCGCGCTGCAAGGACCGCGACGACCAGAAGTTTCTCGAACTGGCGGCCCGCTGCCAGGCCAATTACCTGGTCAGCAAGGACAAGGCGCTGCTCCGGCTGCGCGGCCGCACCACGCTGGGCTTCCAGATCCTCAAGCCGGCCGCCGCGTCGGCCCTGCTCGCCGATATCGGCACGACCTGAATCCACTCGAAAAAAATGCCGGCGCTAGGCACCGGCATTTTTCCGGGCATCGGGAAAACATTCCCGATAGCGGGAATTTACTTGGCGGGCGAGATCGCGCTTTCCTCGATCAGCAGCGGGTAGGCATAGCCCGAACCGAAATCGCGGTCGAGCACGACCTTGCCGGTAATCACCACGCTGTCGCCGACCGCGGCGGTCTGCTTGCTGGTGACGGTCAAGTCGTTACTGCCCTGGTCGCCGGTGCCATCCTGCACATGCAAGAAATTGCGGCCCATGATGCCGTTATTGACCTTGACCACCTTGCCCTTGACCCGCACCACCTTGCCGGCCAGCGCTGCCTTATCCAGGTAAAGGGCACCAACAGTGCGACTCTCCGGCTCGGCGGCGAGCGCCAGCGAAGCACCGATCGACAGGGCACCGGCGAGAACGACGGCAAACAGCTTTTTCATGATTCACGACTCCACAGATGGAAAGATCAGGCAACAAATTCCGCGATTGATGTGCCGAGGCAGTATCCACCACCGCCACCTGAACTGTCGATGAGCCAGATCAAGCCATCCGGAGACCAGATTGAGGCATACTGCCGCGCCCTCGAATCCCCTCACGCCATGCCGCCGCCATCCGCCCCCCCATCCTTCGGCGACCGCCTGCGCCAGCGCCGGGGCAGCGAAGCGCCTCCGGCTCCCGACCGAACGGGCCTGGCGCAATGACCAGGCAGGGCTATCGCCTCGGGACAGCCCCGCTTAACGCCACGGATAGACTCCCCATGAAAATCATCCTCTCGCTGCTGTTGGCCTGGCTGGCCATCACAGCCCCCGCCCACGCCAGGACGCCGGGCGAAGTCGACATCGGCGGCCTGCTGCGCGAAGCCGACCTGCAGGGCCTGACCGGCCGCAACAAGAAACTCTCGGCCTATCGCGGCAAGCCGCTGATCATCAACGTCTGGGCCAGCTGGTGCGGCCCCTGCCGGGACGAAATGGGCTCACTGGACCGCCTGGCTCGGCGCTACAGCAAGCAGTTCAACGTGATCGGCATCTCGACCGACGACTATCCGGAAGCCGCCAAAGCCTTCCTGAAAAAGGCCGCGACCAGTTTCCCCCACTACATCGATAACAAGCTGTTGCTGGAAAACATGCTCGGCGCCGACCGCATCCCGCTCACCCTGCTCATCGACGCCAACGGCCGTGTCGTCGGCAAGTATTACGGCGCCAAGGAATGGGACAGCGCCCAGGCGATCGAAGTGATCGGCAAGCGCTTCCGGCTGCAGCGCTAGCACGCGCCGCGCCGGAAAGCGCTCAAGCCAGACGGCGGCGGAACACCCACTGCTTGTCGTCGGAGACTTCCGGCGCAAAGGCATAGCCGTCTTCGGCAAAATCCTTCAGGCCCTCCGGTTCGTTCAGGCGGTTAAGGACGGCGTAGCGCGTCATCAGGCCACGCGCCCACTTGGCGTAGAAGCTGATGATCTTGTATTGGCCGTTCTTCCAGTCCTCGAATACCGGCTGGATCAGCTCGCCCTTGAGCTTGCGCCCGACCGCCGCCTTGAAATACTCCTCGGAAGCGAGGTTGATCACCACCGGCCGCGGCATCTCGGCCAGCTCGGCATTGATCGCCGCCAGCAACTGTTCGCCCCAGAAGGCATAGAGATCCTTGCCGGCCTTGTTGGCAAGGCGGGTGCCCATTTCCAGCCGGTAGGGCTGGATCAGGTCGAGCGGCTTCAGGATGCCGTACAGGCCGGAGAGGATGCGGACCTGCGCCTGCGCAAAATCGAGGTCCTCGGCGCTCAGCGACCGGGCGTTCAGACCGTCATAGACGTCACCGTCGAAAGCCAGCACCGCCTGCTTGGCATTGTCCGGCGAAAAAGGCAATGACCAGTCGGCATAGCGGTTGAAATTGAGCAAGGCCAGGGGGTCGGAAAGGTCCATCAGATGGGCAATATCGGCTGGCGACAACTTGCGCAACTGCTTGATCAGCGTTTCGGACTGTTTGAGATAAGCCGGCAGCGTATGCGTGGCGACGTGCGGCGGGGTCTTGTAGTCGAGCGACTTGGCGGGGGAGAGGAAGATCAGCATGGGCAGATTTTACCGGAAGCCAATTGGCCGCACAGCCGACACGGCA
>DAIMCQ010000041.1:0-20292 GCA_036726285.1 Azonexus sp. | reverse complement strand
GATTTTTACCACCAAGCGGGCAATCAGATCCGCTCATCCACACAACCAAGTCATTAAGGGAAAACAGCATGAATCAATCCACTTCCGCAGCCGTCCTCGCCAAGCCGGTCACCCCTGCCCGCCAGGACATCCCGCTCGGCCAGGCCGCTGCCAACGATATCTGCCATCTGGTCGAACCCGGCGCGGTGGAAACCAGCGAGAACTTTCCGTTCGACGAGATCAAGCTCGGCCAGTCGGCCAGTTCGTCGCGCCGGCTGAGCATGGACGACATCGAATTGTTCGCTTCCGTCTCCGGTAACCGCAACCCGGTTCACCTCGACACCAATTACGCCGCCCATACCGACCGCCACCGCGTCATCGCCCACGGCATGTGGTCGGGCGCGCTGATCTCCGGCGTGCTCGGTTCCAAGCTGCCGGGTGCCGGCACCGTCTATCGCAGCCAGGACATCAACTTCCAGCACGCCGTCGTGCTCGGCGACGTGATCACTGCTACCGTCACTGTTGCCAAAAAGGATGCCGCCACCGGCCTGGTCACCCTCGACTGCCGCTGCGTCAATCAGGATGGACTGGTCACCGCCATCGGCACCGCCGAAGTGCTGGCCCCGACCGAAAAACTGAGCAGCGAAGCGGCCGACCTGCCGCAGGTGCAGCTGATCCACCACGACAAGCACGACGCCTTGCTCGAACGCTGCACTCAGCTCGAACCGGTCAAGGTCGGCGTCGCCTACCCCTGCGACGAAACCTCGCTGCGCGCCGCCGTCGACGCTGCCCAGGCCGGCCTGATCAATCCGGTGCTGGTCGGCCCGGCCAAGAAGATCAACGAAGTCGCCGCCAAGTTCGGTCTCGACATCACCCCCTTCCGCCTGATCGATGCCGAATTCAGCCAGGATGCCGCCGACCTGGCCGCCCGCCTGGCTCGCGACGGCGAAGTCAATGCGCTGATGAAGGGCTCGCTGCACACCGACGAACTGATGAGCGCCGTCGTCCGCCGCGAAAACGGCCTGCGCACTTCGTCCCGGATCAGCCATGTCTTCGTGATGAACGTGCCGACCTACGACAAGACGCTACTGATCACCGACGCTGCGATCAACATCGCGCCGACGCTGGAAGACAAGGTGCATATCGTGCAGAACGCCATCAACCTGGCCAAGGTGCTTGGCGTCGAAGTCCCCAAGGTCGCCATCCTCTCCGCCGTCGAAACGGTCAATCCGAAGATCCCGTCCACCCTCGAAGCCGCCGCCCTGTGCAAGATGGCCGACCGCGGCCAGATCAAGGGCGGCGTGCTCGACGGCCCGCTCGCCTTCGACAACGCCATTTCGCGCAAGGCCGCCGAAACCAAGGGCATCGCCTCGCCGGTTTCCGGCGAAGTGGACATCCTGCTGGTGCCCGATCTCGAAGCCGGCAACATGCTGGCCAAGCAACTGTCCTTCCTGGCCAATGCCGACGCCGCCGGCATCGTGCTCGGCGCCCGCGTCCCGGTCATCCTGACCAGTCGCGCCGACAACCTGCGTTCCCGCCTGGCTTCCTGCGCCGTCGCCGCGCTGATCGCCGACGCCAACCAAAAAGCCTGAGTCCACCATCATGAGCAAACATCAATCCTGCCTCGTCCTCAACGCCGGCTCTTCCAGCCTGAAGTTCTCGGTCTTCCGCCAACAGGCCGCAGCCGGCAGCCTGAACGCCATCCTGACCGGGCAGATTTCCGGCATCGGCGGCGCCGCCCGCTTCGAAGCCAAGGATGCCGACCGCCGCCAACTGGCCGACCACAGCTGGGACGACAGCGAACCGATGCCGCGCGAAAAGCTATTGCGCTTCGCCCTGCACTGGATCCGCGAACATCTGGTCGATGACGAAATCGTCGCCGCCGGCCACCGCGTCGTGCATGGCGGCAAGGACATCAGCGCCCCGCTGCGCATCGATGCCACCGCCATCGACGCCCTCGAAGCCCTGGTGCCGCTCGCCCCGCTGCACCAGCCGCACAACGTCGCCGCGATCCGCATGCTGGCCGAGATTTACCCGGAGCTGTCGCAGGTCGCCTGCTTCGATACCGCCTTCCACGCGACCCAGCCCTGGCAGGCCCGCACCTTCGCGCTGCCCAAGGAGCTGAGCGACGAAGGCGTCTGCAAATACGGCTTCCACGGCCTCTCCTACGAGTACGTCACGCACAGCCTGCTGGCGGCCCGCCCGGAACTGGCCGGCGCTCGCATCGCCATCTGCCACCTCGGCAACGGCTCCAGCCTGTGCGCCGTGCAGGCCGGCGAAAGCGTCGATACCTCGATGAGCTTCTCGGCGCTCGACGGCGTGCCGATGGGCACCCGTTGCGGTGCACTCGATCCCGGCGTGCTGCTTTACCTGATGCGCGAGAAGCAGATGGGCCTTGAGGAAATCGAGGACCTGCTTTACCGCCGCTCCGGCCTGCTTGGCGTTTCCGGCATTTCCAACGACATGAAGGTACTGCAGGAAACCGATGATCCGGATGCCCGCAAGGCCGTCGAACTGTTCTGTCACCGCGTCGCCCGCGAAGTGGCGGCGATGGCGGCCGCAATGGAAGGCATCGATGCCCTGGTGTTCACCGCCGGCATCGGCGAGAACTCGCCAGCCATCCGCGAAATGATCTCCCGTCGCCTCGGCTGGCTGGGCGTGCAGGTCGACGCCGCGCGCAATGCCGGTCGCCAGTTCGAGATCAGCGCCGCCGACAGCCGGATTCCGGTCTTCGTCGTACCGACCAACGAGGAACTGATGATCGCCAAGCACACACTGGCCGTTCTCAGCCCCGGCGTCGGCCACGCCTGATCGGGAGAACGCGATGAGCGATGCCACCAAAACGGTCTACGACCCGATGCCACCTTCCGATATCGCACTGAAAATGGAGGAAACCGGCATCAAGAAAGCCGGGCAGACCGGCACCATGCTGTTCGGACTGGCCGTGCTGGGTGGCGCCTTCGTCGCGCTCGGCGGCCTGTTCGCCACGGTCACCATATCCGGTGCAGTCGGCCATCTGCCTTATGGCGTGATGCGCCTGCTGATGGGGGTGACCTTTTCCCTCGGCCTGATCCTCGTCGTCATCGGAGGCGCCCAGCTGTTTACCAGCGATGCGCTGATGGTAATGGCCTGGGCCAGCGGCCGGCTCAAGAGCGGCGACATGCTGCGCGCCTGGACGCAGGTCTGGCTGGGCAACCTGGTCGGGGCGCTGGGCACGGCGCTGATCGTCTTCCTGGCCGGGCATTACAACACCGGCCACGGCGAAGTCGGCAGCGCGGCGCTTTACCTGGCCTCGGCCAAGAGTTCGCTGGATACCGGCCAAGCCTTCTTCCTCGGCATCCTGTGCAATGTCCTGGTCTGCCTGGCGGTCTGGCTGGCGACGGCGGCCCAGAACACCACCGGCAAGGTGCTGGCGATCCTCTTCCCGATCACCGCCTTCGTCGCCGCCGGTTTCGAACATTGCGTCGCCAACATGTTCTTCATCCCTTATGGCCTGATGATCAAGGCCTGGGCACCGGAGAGTTTCTGGGAAATGACGGCAATCGACCCGGCTACGGCCTTCGACATCCCGTTCGGGCACTTCCTGATCAATCTGCTGGCCGTTACCGCCGGCAACTGGATCGGTGGCGCTTTGCTGGTCGGCGGCGCATACTGGCTAATCTATCGCAACCGCCCGGTTGCCGGGCAAGTCACCGCCGAAATGAGCTACAAATGAACCGCCATCACGCTCCCGCCAAACGCCGCCAGGAAGATGGCGAAAATTTCGCCTCCGCCCCCTGCGCCCTGCTCTCCCCGAGCTTCCCGCCGCCCCTGCCGGCTGTACCGGACTACCTGGAAAAGCACTACTGGTGGGCTTACCTGCATCCGAACGCGGTTCGCTTCTTTGATCGGCCGTGGATCATCAACCTGATCCTGCTCGGCAACTATCGCCGGCTGGCCCGGGCGGCCCGCCTGGAGCTGGGCGACACGACCGATCAGCGGCTGTTGCAGGTGGCCTGCGCCTACGGCGAACTGACGCCCTGCATCGTTGCCGAGTTGCAAGGCAAGGCCTCGCTCGATGTCGTCGATGTCGCCCAGATCCAGCTCGACAACCTGCAGCGCAAGCTGCCGGCCAACGCCCCGGTCCGGCTCTGGCGCGAGGATTCGACGGCACTCGGCTTCGCCAACGGCAGTTTCGACCAGACCCTGCTCTTCTTCCTGCTCCACGAACAGCCGGAAGAAGCCCGCCGGAAAACGCTGGCCGAAGCCCTGCGCGTCACCCGTCCGGGCGGCAAGCTGGTCGTCGTCGATTTCCATTCGCCCAGCCGGCTCAATCCGGCGCGCTATTTCATGAACGTCGTGCTCAAGCTGCTCGAACCTTTCGCCCGCGACCTCTGGCGCCATGAAATCCGCGACTACCTGCCGGCGGCCTATCGCCAGCAGCCGATCCGCCAGCGCACCTGTTTCGGCGGGCTGTACCAGATACTCAGCATCGATGTCTGACCCCGGGGCGGCTGCCTCCCGAGCCGCCCCCATATCGCCCCTTTACCTTAACTTACACCCGAAGAATTGACCCGGGCGCCAAATGCGGTATAAGCATCCGATCTATTCATAGACTCCGCTGCCCGCATGACAAGCACCATTGCCTCACCCGCCGCTCGCCCGGCACAGGAATTTCTCGGCCTGGCCCCGCTGCTCCGCCAGAACCTCGCCGGCACCGACCTGACCCCGCTCTGCCAGGCCTTGATTGCCCAGGCCACCAATAACCCGGATGACGCCGGCTCGCTGCTCGACGCGGGCATCATTTTCCAGTTCCACGACAACCTCAACCTGGCGCTCAAACTGCAGCAGGAAGCGCTCAACATGAGCCGCCATTACTGGATTCCCGCCGCCAGGCCGGCTCGCCTGCGCCTGCTGGCACTGATGGCGCCGGGCGACCTGATGGCCAACGTGCCGGTCGAATGCCTGCTTGAGGATTCGGACGTCGAACTCCACATCTATTACGCCGCGGCCGACGAATTCAATCCGGAAGAAATCCCCGAACACGACGTGCTCTTCGTCGCGATCAGCGAGACCGAGGCCAACCGGCCCATCCTCCATGCCTGGCTGCCGCTGCTCGCCGAATGGCCGAAACCGGTCCTCAACCCGGCGCAGAACATCGAGCGCATCGCCCGCGACTACGCCGCCGAACTGCTGGCGCCCTTGACCGGCGTGGTAATTCCGCCGACCCTGCGGGTCGAACGCAGCCTCTTGCGCCAGCTTGCCGCCGGCGAATCGCCTGCCATCGTCCTTGAAACCACCATCGCCTTCCCCTTGCTGGTCCGCCCGCTCGACTCGCACGCCGGTCACGACCTGCACAAGGTGGACAGCGCGGCGCAATTGGCCGACATCCTCGACCAACAGCCGGACCAGGAATTTTTCGTTTCCGCCTTCGTCGATTACCGCAGCGCCGACGGCCAGTTCCGCAAGTACCGCATCATCCTGGTCGATGGCCAACCCTTCATCTGCCACATGGGGATTTCGGATCACTGGATGATTCACTACCTCAATGCTGGCATGGCCGACAACGCCGAAAAACGGGCCGAGGAAGCGCGTTTCATGGCCGACTTCGACACCGGCTTCGCGCCTCGCCATGGCGCAGCGCTGAGCGCCATCGGGCGCACCATCGGACTCGATTACCTCGGCATCGACTGCGCCGAAACCGTCGATGGCGAATTGCTGATCTTCGAAGTCGACCACGCCATGGTCGTCCACGCGATGGACCCGGTCGACGTCTATCCCTACAAACAAGCCGTCATGCACAAACTGTTCGCTGCCTTCCGCGCCATGTTGTTCAAGGCGGCGGGCAAGGACCTGGCGGTTGCGGAGTAAGCCGACGATGCATGCGAATACGCTGAATTTCTCCGGCGGCCCCGGCGTACTGCCGGAATCGGTGCTCGCCGCCACCCAGCAGGCGATTACCGAAGTGCCCGGCGTCGGGCTTTCCATCCTCGGCATCAGCCACCGCTCGGCATGGTTTGCCGAGGTCGTCGCCGAAACCGAGCGCAACATCCGGCAATTGCTCAAGCTCCCCGACAGCCATGCCGTGCTCTTCCTGCAGGGCGGCGCCACACTGCAATTCTCGATGGTGCCGATGCTGCTGCTGCGCGGCAGCGGCAAGACCGCCGAATACCTGCGCACTGGTTACTGGAGCAGCAAGGCGATCCCGGAAGCCCGTCTCGAGGGCGACGTGCGCATTGCCTGGGACGGCCAGCCGGAAGCCTTCCACCGCCTGCCCGCAGCCGGCGAGCTGCAGCTTGCCGACGACGCCGCCTACCTGCACTACGTCTCCAACGAAACCGTCGAGGGCCTCCAGTTTCACGGCATTCCCGGCCATGAAGGGGTGACGCGGGTGTGCGACATGTCGTCGGATTTTCTGTCGCGCCCCTTCGATCCGGAACGCTTCGACCTGATCTACGCCCACGCTCAGAAAAATCTCGGCCCGGCCGGCGTCACCATCGTCATCGTCCGGCGCAGCCTGCTGGAGCACGTCCCCGACGGCCTGCCCGCCCTGCTCGACTATCGGGCGCACCTGGCTGCCCATTCGATCTACAACACGCCGCCGGTCTTCGCCATCTACGTCGTCCTGCTTGCCACACGCTGGCTGCTCGACGAGGTCGGCGGCCTGGACAAGATGGCCGCCATCAACCAGGGCAAGGCGGCGGCACTGTACCAGGCCATCGACGACAGCCAGGGCTTCTACCGTGGCTGGGCGGCGCCGGCCAATCGCTCGCTGATGAACGTCGTCTTCAAGCTGGCGACGCCCGAACTCGAAGCCGCCTTTCTTGCCGAATCGGCTGCGCAGGGCTTCAGCGGCCTGGGCGGACACCGTTCGCTGGGCGGCATTCGGGCCTCGATCTACAACGCCATGACGCCACAGGCTGTCGGCCTGCTCTGCGAATTCATGCAGGCATTTGCCGCGCGGCACGGCGCCTGAACGGTCGTCCTCCCCAGCAAAAAGGCCGCGACGAACGCGGCCTTTTCTTATCGCACAGCGAACATCAGTCCAGCGTCGCGATGTACTCCGCCACGGCATGGGCTTCCAGTTCACTCAGCTTCGAGGCAACGGTATGCATCACCGCATTGTCGTTGGTCCGCTCGCGCTTGTTGAACTGCTTCAACTGATCCTCGATATAGCGCGGGTGCTGCCCGGCCAGACGCGGCAACTGCGGCGTGCCGTAACCCTTGGCACCATGGCAGCTGGCACAGGCAGGCAGACCGGAGAAACTGTTGCCGCGGTTGAAGACGTATTTGCCGACGGCAAGCAATTCGAGATCGCGACCCGGGCGGCCGCTCACCGTCTTCTTTTCGAAGAAAGCCCCCAGCGCCTGCATTTCCTGCGGCGTCAGCTCTTCGGCCTGGGCTTTCATCGTCTCGCTCTTGCGCTTGCCGGACTTGAAGTCGCCCAACTGCTTGGCAATGTATTCCGAATGCTGTCCGGCCAGACGCGGAAAGACCGGGCTGGCCGACGCGCCATCCGTGCCGTGGCACAGCGAACAACGGGCGGCGACGATTTCGCCGGCCCGCGCCAGATCGGCCGGCGCCTCGGCTTGCGCCAGCCCGCCCAGCATCAGGATCAATGCCATCAAACCGTGGCCGGTATTGTTTCGTTTCATGCTTGCCCCCTTGCCCCAATAATCGGGAAACCATAGCGGGAAGCTGGCAGCAAAACCTGAATCTCGATCAAGAAAACGCAGCCCGAGCTTCAATGCCTTGAACTGGCAAGGACGTCACCTGAGCCGAGCCCGACCGGCCTTAGCCGGGCGGATCGTCTTCTTCGAGCGGATAGGGGTCGGCCACATAGGCCGGCCCCTTCATCACCAGGACGATGAAGGCGGCAATCGCCACGGTAAAAACGACGGTCCAGTGCAGGACCAGCAGACTGATCGCGTAAATATCAACCGTCATGATCCGCAAGGCAGCCTCCGGCTCGCTATCGGCCCCAAGCAGGCGGGCCAGCAGCGAGGGCAAACCCAGCAGCAGGCTGCCGACCACCAGAACACGCGGCAAGGCTCGCAGCACGACCCGCTCCTGCCCGGCCGGAACGGGCTTGAAACCCGGCAACTTGTGGAATCCGCCCATAATAACCTCGCAACTTCGTCCATGACACGATTGCTTACCCAACCAACAAAATCACCAAAAACAAGCTAAATTTTACTTTAAAAACAAATTTCATGTTAATTTGTCCTGGACAAAACACGCCCTACAACCACTCGCCAGCACACCACCCAGACGATCAATACTTCCCGTTTCCCGACACGAGACCGCTAGGAGAAATCCATGCAAACACACCGCGCCGTTCGTTACCTGCTTGTCCTCATCCTGCCGCTCCTCACCGCCTGCGCCTCGCGCGGCATCCCTGCCACTACCGCGGTTGGCGAACAGGCCGCGGCACGCAGCCTGCTGGAGCGCTCGGCCGAAGCCCATGGCCTGACGGCCTGGCAGAACGTCACCGACATCAGCGTCAGCTATGCCGGACAATGGGCCAGCCTGACCAGCCGCCTGCAGCCGACCCTGGTCGATGCCGGCTTTCGCAAAGACTCGGAAGAGCGCCTGCTGCCAAGCCACGACTATCTGATCGCCCAACATCACGAAGGTTCGCTCGGCAACAAGCAGGTCGTCCGCTCGGCAAACTCGATTAGCGTTCTCTACAACGAAGTCGCCAGCACGGATCCGGGAAAGCTGGCTGCAGCAGCACTGGTAGCCGATGGCTACCGGATGTTCCTGACCGGCCCTTTTTATTTTCTGAGCGGCAACCTGCATCTCGAAACCGGCCCCGACAAAATCGTCGATACGCGGCCTTGTCACAGCATCATTGCCGTGCGCCGCCCGGGACATGGCTTGTCCAGCGAAGACCGTTACCAACTGTTCATCGACCGCGAAAACGGCCTGCTGCGCCGCCTGCGCTTCAGCATGGAAGGCCTCGACTCAACCCGGGGCGCGGTCGCCGAAGTCGATTTCCTCGAACACAGGGAGATCGCCGGCATCGTCTGGCCGACCCGGTTTTTCGAACGGCTGCGCAAGCCGATACCCGGCCTGGCCGTTCATGAATGGGAATTGACCGGGCTCGATGTCAATCGCGGCCTGCTGGCCGAAGATATCAGCGGCCCGCGCTTTTCCGGCCAGGCCGCCGCCCCGGCTCGCCGGCTGGAGCCACGCTAGGCGCGCGACTCAGGGGCAAGTCGCCGGGTCGCTGGCGTAAGCGGCCTGGCCTTGGCTTTTCAGGCGATCGAGATAGCAGCCGTAATGGGCCGGCCACTGGTAGGCGTGTTCATCGGCCAGCAGACCGGGCAGATTGGTCAGGTCGATCTCGCCGACCGCCAGGCTGTCGCCGCCGGTTGCCAGCAGCAAACCTTCGACCAGCAGCATGTCGGAGAGCAGGTAGGCGACATAGGCCGGCGGACTGCCGACCAGGGCCGCCGTTTCCTCACGGCTGAGCCGGGCAATCCGCTCGATCGCCGCACTGAGCGCAACGCGCTGAAGGCTGGCGGTTTCCGCCGGCAAGCCGGCCAGCCGATTCACCGCCGGCAGGACGCCGCGACTGACCGGCCGGCTGATCGCCGTCATGCTGACCGGCGCCGGCAAGGCCGCCGGCACGCCGAGCAGTTTTTCGGCGGCCAGATTACGGGCGATCGCCAGTTCATCGCCGGTCAGCGGCTGCAGATCACAGGGCGATGTTTCCGCATTGCGGATTTCCTGGCATAGGTGACGCAGCCAGACTTTCTGGCCGAGCGGTTCGCCAAAAGTCGTCCGCTCACCCGCCACCTGCAGACTGCCGCCGCCGATATCGAGCACGTGGCTGCTGACGAGGCGTTCGCCCAGGAGTTTCCGGGCGCCCAGGTAACCATAGGCGCCCTCCTGCAACTGCGGCACGACCAGCACGGCCACGCCGGTCGCCTCACGGATTCTCGCCAGTTTTGCAGCCAGTCCATCGGCGTCCTGCTGCAAGGCCAGCCGCCAGGCGGAGAATCCGCCGCCAACGCCAATGCAGCCGGCGTCAAAGCCGGCCTGGACCGGCAAATCCTTGAGTGCTGAAATGGTTGGCGCCAGCGTTTCCTCAAGCCCCCGTCCGGCCCACAACGGGCCAAGGTAGTCGATCTCGGCCCGCGTCGTGCGTTCGCTGTTCGAAGCGCCGGCGCGGATACCGGAAGAGCCCATATCGAAGGCGATGCGACAGGCCTCGTCGGCCGCTGCGGCACCGCTGGCCAGCCAGAGGCCGGTCAGCAGGGTGCGCCAGAAGGACCGGGGCGAAATGCTCAAAGGTGCAGGTAGCCCATGACGCCGACCGCGATACCGAGACCGGTCGAGCCGAAAACCGCCCCCAGCAGCCAGCGCTTGCGGGTCAGCAGGGTAATGGCGGAGAGGGCAATGGCGATCTGCAACAGCGTGGTGGCCAGCGCCCAGCGTTCATGTACGTGCATTTCTGCCTCGCTCTTGTGATCGGCTTCCTTGGCAGCCTCTTCCAGCTTGTCGGCCTCGGCCTTGATCTCGTCTTTTTCCTTCTTGTAGCGCTCGACGGCCTGCTTGAATTTTTCCTGGGCTTCGCCGGTGGTCAGCGTCACCGACAGCTCGGCCAGATTCTGCTTGTTGCTCTTGGCCTGGTAGTAATTCCACTGATTCGATGCCGAGGTCTTCTGGATTGCCGCTTCATTCTTGAAGAGCAGGGCCGAATTCTGCGAATGACCGCCCATGTATCCGAAGATGGCTCCCACCGTAGACAAGATGGCAGTCAGCACCGCCAGGCGCGAGGTAAAGGTATCGCCACCATGCTGGGCAACGTGCTCGACTTCGTGATCGTGCGGGCCATGAACGTGAAAACCGTGACCGGACATTTTTTTCTCCTTGAATCCTGAAGGTGGTACGTGAATTGCAAAGGACGCATTCTAGCGTCGCCAAATGTAATTTTTCGGACAAACACAAAAACAGTATTGACATTCATTCTCATCTACTTACAATAAGAATTGTTCGCATTACCACTCCACCCTATTGCAGGGAGTTTGTTCATGTATGTCTGTGTCTGCCAGGCGGTAACCGACCGCCAGATTCGCGAAGCCGCCGCCAGCGGCGCCCGCACGCTGCGCGACCTGCGCCGCGACCTCGGCGTCACTCGCGACTGCGGACGCTGCGCCTCCTGCGCCCACGAATGCCTGCGCGAAGCACGCCAATGTCAGGCCTCGACATCCTCCGCCGATCTGCTGGCGGCATGAGCAAGCGGGTTCTCAAAAACAGCCACACCTGAGCAATCTGAGCCGCCCGCGCGGCCAGTAAAACCAACCGGAAAGCCAAGTGGCTCGGCGTGCGCCGCCGGGAGCTTTATTCACCCGGCCGGTCGTCACCCTTTTTACACCGATCATTCACCCGGCACCGAAAAGCCGGGTTTCAGATCAACTCAAAAAGCAATTTCGCCGTTTCGATCAGGACATCGCATCCGATCATGGCCTTGAACGGTCCGGCCTCGCATTCCTGGCCGATACCCCGCCTCAGCCCTTGTCTTCGCCCCGGGCGAATGCTTCGAAAGCCTCGATCGGCAAGGGCTTACTGAACACATAGCCCTGGTAGGCATGGCAGCCGGCACTGGCCAGGAAAGCTTGCTGCTCGGCCGTTTCCACGCCTTCGGCAATCACCCCCAGACCGAGGTTCTGGGCCAGTGCCACAACCGTGCGGGCAATCGCCGCATCGTTCGGATCGCTCAGGACATCGCGCACGAAGGACTGGTCGATTTTCAGTTGATCGAGCGGCATGCGCTTGAGATAAGCCAGCGAGGAATAGCCAGTACCGAAATCGTCGAGCGAAAACCCGACCCCCTTGGCCTTGAGCGCAAACATCTTTTCGATGACATCCTGCACGTTATCGACCAACAGGCTTTCGGTCAGCTCCAGTTTAAGCCGGTCTGGCCTGGCCCCTGTCCGCAGCAGCGTTTCCAGAACCTGCTGGACAAAATCCGGATGCCGGAACTGGCGGGCACTGACATTGACCGCCAGCGTCATGTGCTGAAATTTCGGTTGGCACGCCCAGGCCGCCAACTGCCGGCAGGCCGTTTCCAGGACCCACTGTCCGAGCGGCAGGATCAGGCCGGTATGCTCGGCAATCGGAATGAACTCGACCGGTGAGACCATGCCGCGCTCCGGATGCACCCAGCGAATCAGCGCCTCGGCCCCGGTCACCCGGCCGTTGCCGACCACCTGCGCCTGATAGTGCAGGATGAATTGCTGCCGTTCCAGGCCACGCCGCAAGCCGGCTTCCACCTCGGCCCGGACAACGACTGCTGTCTGCAGCGCCGGGTCGAAGAAACGCAAGACATTACGGCCGGCATCCTTGGCCCGGTACATCGCCAGATCGGCCTGTTTCAACAGATCGTCGATGGCCGCCCGCTGTCCTCTGAACAAGGTCGCCCCGATACTCGGCGAACTCAGGCAGACCTCGCCCTTGAGCAGGTAGGGCTGGTTCAGTGCCGCCAGGATCTTCTCGCCGAGCACCTTGACCGCGGCCAGCGCTTCCTCGTCAATCGCACTGAGATTGACCTGCATGACCACGAATTCATCGCCCCCCAGGCGCGCCACCGTGTCCTCGGAGCGCACGCACTGGGTCAGGCGCTCGGCGACCTGCTTCAGCAACAGGTCGCCCATATCGTGGCCGTGGGTATCGTTCAGGGTCTTGAAATTATCGAGGTCGATCAGCAGCAGTGCGCCGTAAACGCCACTGCGGGTCCCGGCATTCATGACCTGGTGCAGACGATCGAGCAACAAGGTACGGTTCGGCAGGCCGGTCAGATGATCGAAGAAGGCCAGTTCCTGAATCTTGCCTTCCGCCTTGCGACGTTCGCTGATGTCCTCGACGATCGACCAGATGTATTGCTTTCCATCCTCACCGGGCACCAGCACGCCGTTCAGGCGCAGCGGAATACGGCTGCCGTCCTTGCGCACATATTCCTTCTCGTAAGGCCCGTAGCTGCCGATCGTGTTCAGCGACTCAAGCTGCTTGGCTTCATCCTCCAGGTACTCCCGCGGAGTCAGCGCCCAATAATCGAGGGCTTTCAGTTCTTCTTCGCTGTAACCGCTGATCCGGCAGAAAGATTCATTGAAGTCGAGGAAGCGCCCTTTCAGATCGACCAGCGCAATACCCAGCGGAGATAGCTCGTAAAGGCTGCGCAACTTGGCCTCATTGGCCCGCAGGGCCTCTTCGGCAATTTTCCGTTCGTTGATGTTGGCGATGACGCCAATCAAGCCGTTTTCCTGACCGCTGGCATCGTGGAAACGCTTGCCCGTGAGATTGCCCCAGAACTGCGTACCGTCCGACCGGCAATACAGGCGATCCAGATCGACCGATGGAATCGTGCTGTTGAGCAAGGCGCGCATGCGCTCACGGCCGATTTCTCTTTCCGCCGGTTCGATCAACGAGACATATTCGCTGCCCACCAGTTGCTCCAGCGGACAACGGAACATCTCGGCCATCCGCTGATTGGCCTGGCTGATGCAGCCCGTTTTATCGACCAGGAAAATCGCCACGCTCGACGTATCGAGGATTTGTTGCAGCATGGCTTCGCGGCCAGCCAGCTCGTTGTTGGCCGTGGTCAGGGCCTGCGTTCGCTCGGTAATCGTTTGCTCGAGCGATTTGTTGAGATTGGCCAGTTTCTCCGAGGTCTGGATCAACTTGCGTTGATTCAGACCGTTGTCGGCCAGCATGCCGGCCAGTTGGGCATAGAGCCGGGTCGCCGACTCCACTTGTTCGTTCCTCAGGATGGGCAGGCGAGCAATGCTGGCCAGGTAACTTTCTTCGTCATAACCGAACTGCCGGGCCTGCTGCCGGAAAAAGTCGTAATCCGGCGCTTCGGTCAGGAACTGGCCGGTAAATACGCTGGCAACATGTTCGCCCTCGACGTAGATCGGCGCCGCGGTGTCCACGAGACCGTTATGGCAACGATAAACGGCATAGTTGCTGCCCTGCATCATGCTCGTCGCCAAGGAGGTATCGCTGGCGACGCAGCGACTGCAACTTTTGGAATTGGCCCGATGAAAGCCGATGCAGGCATCCTGCCATCCCGCTTGAACAATCACCGTCCCATCGATATCGATGACGGCATTGGCGATTCCGAGAACCTGGCTGAAATTCACCATCACCGCCTGCAAACGCGGGATATCAACCAGATCCGAATATTTGATGCGGCTCGTGCGGGACATAAACCTTATGCCTTAAGTCATAGGCGAATAGTAGCTGCAAAAACCTATAACAAATGTCCCAAATTTGAGTCGGCCTGTTTCCCAGGCCGGAAATCAACTCGTAAAAAAGGGGCCTCAGGCCCCTTTTTTACTCAGTACAGCGGATTCAGCGATAGCCGGCGCGGTCGAGCAGTTTTTGCGCTGCCGCGACGTTCTTGGCCAGGTTGCCGATTGGCAGCGTATCCGCCTTGAACTTGCCCATCGCTTCCAGTGCGGGGTTGTTGACGACGACGCTGGCAACCACCGGCCATTCGTTATTGCCGTCTGCAAAATAGCGCTGCGCATCATCGCTAACCAGGTATTCCAGGAACTTGATGGCGGCTTCCTGGTTCTTCGAGGTCTTGACCATGCCGCCACCGGAGATGTTGATATGCGTACCGCGGCCAGCCTGATTCGGCCAGACGATGCCGACGCGCTCCATCATCTTGCGATCTTCGACCTTGTCGGAGCGGATCATCCGGGCCAGGTAATAGGTATTGGACACCGCCACGCCGCATTCGCCGAGGGCGACCGACTTGATCTGATCGGTATCGCCGCCCTTCGGGGCGCGGGCGAAGTTAGCCACGACGCCCTTGGCCCATTCCTCGGTCTTGGCCTCGCCATCGTGCGAGATCAGCGAGGAAACCAGCGACAGGTTGTAGGGATGGGCGCCGGAACGGCTGCACAGCTTGCCCTTGAGCTTGGGATCGGCCAGGGATTCGTAGGTCGCCACATCCTCAGCCTTGACGTTGCTGCGGTTGTAGATGATGACGCGGGCCCGGGTCGAGAAGGCGAACCAGGTATCGGTATGCAAATGCGACGGAATGCGCGACTCCAGCACCTTCGACTTGACCGGGGCGAACAGGCCGAGCGCATCGGCCGTCGCCAGGCGGGCGGCGTCGACGGTGATGAAGACGTCAGCGGGGCTGTTGGCGCCCTCGTTGCGGATGCGCTCCATCAGTTCCTCTTCCTTGCCTTCGATCCGGTTGATCTTGATGCCGGTCTGCTTGGTGAAGTTGTCGTAGAGCTTCTCGTCGGTCTGGTAATGCCGCGCCGAGTAGAGGTTGAGGACCTTTTCCTGGGCCTGGGCGGCGAAGCCGGTGGCGGCCAGAGCGAAGGCAAGCAGCGATAGTTTGAGGTTCATGCGTCGGTTCTCCTGAACGAGGGGTCTTTCAAATAATCGGTGGAAATTCGGTCGAGACGATCAACGCCGCACAGCGCCATCGTCGCTTCGAGTTCATCCTGCAGTAGGCGCAGTACGTGGGCGATGCCGAACGGACCGGCGGCCGCCAGGGCATGGATATAGGGGCGACCGATCAGTACCGCCGTGGCGCCCAGGGCGATCGCCTTGAAAATATCGCTGCCGCGCTGGATGCCGCCGTCGAGCAGGATGGGCACCCGGCCAAGCAGGCGCTCGGCAATCGCCGGCAAGGCATCGAGACTGGCCGGCAAGGTATCGAGCGTACGGCCGCCGTGGTTGGAGACGACGATGCTGGCCGCGCCCAGATCGACGGCACGCACCGCGTCATCGGGATGCAGCACGCCCTTGACGACGACCGGCAGCCGGGTGGTGGCGAGCAGCCATTCGAGATCCTTCCAGGTCGGCGCATGGCACATCAGGTCGTCGAAGACGTTGCTCGGTCCGCGCTGCTTGCGCTTTTCGGCCAGCGAACGCTGGCGCAATTCGAAACCTGCGCGATCGTTCGGGTCGAGCGGACGACGCAGATTGACCGCCTCGATGCCGGCCGGCAACTGGAAGCCGACCCGCTGTTCGCGATTGCGGATGCCGTTCAGCGGCGCATCGACGGTAAAGACGATGGCCTCATAGCCAGCCGCTTCGGCGCGGCGCACCAGTTCCTCGTTGAGTTGCCGCTCCGGCTGCAGGTAAAGCTGGAACCAGCGCGGCCCGTTGCCGCCTTGTTGGGCGGCCGCGGCAACATCCTCGATGCTGCAACTGGCCAGCGTGCTGAGCACCATGCCGGCACCCAGTGCCGAAGCGGTATAGGCCGTAGCCAGTTCGCCGTCGGGATGAAAAAGTTTCTGCCAGGCGACCGGGGCGAGCAGCACCGGCAACGGCAACTCGCGGCCGAGCAAGGTCGTCCGGCAAAGGCCGCCGGCGACATCGGCCATCACTCGCGGCAGCAATGCCCGCCGGTCGAAGGCGGCGCGATTCCAGCCGCGGGTCAGTTCGTCGCCCGCCGCGCCGTCGAGATAGGCCCAGGCGTTGTCGTCGAGCCGGCGCCGGGCATAGGCGGCATAGTCGGCGACCGCCGCGATATCCTGCGGAATGCCGTCAAGCAGGGGGGCCTGGAACATCAGCTGTCGGCCCAGCGGCGCAGCAGGTTGTGGTAACAGCCGGTCAGGCGGACGACCGGGTCGGTATCGCCGTGCGTTTCGCGCAGACTGAGCAAGGCCATGTCCATGTCGAACAGCATGCGGCGCTGGCCGGGGTCGCGCACCATGCTCTGCATGAACATGAAGCAGGCAACACGGGCACCGGCCGTCACCGGCGCGACTTCGTGAATCGAGGTCGAGGGATAGACGACCATGCTGCCGGCCTTGAGCTTGACGCCGTGCTTGCCGAAGGTGTCCTCGATGGTGAGCAGGCCGCCTTCGTATTCGTCGGGATCGGAAAAGAACAGGGTGGCCGAGACATCGGCCCGGACATAGTCGCTGCCGTCCGGCATCTGCCGCATCGCGTTGTCGGTATGGAAGCCGTAGTAATTACTGTCGCCGCTGTAACGGTTGAAGAAAGGCGGCAGGATCTTCAGCGGCAACGCGGCGGTAAAAAACAGGGGATTGCGATTCAGGGCCTGCAGGACCAGGCGACGCAGCGCCGGCAGGTGCTCGGCATTCTCGGCCAGTTGCTCGTTGTTCTTCGCCTTGGCCGCCTGCAGCCCGGCGGTAATCTGGCCGCTCGACCAATTGGAGCGGGCCAGCAGGTCGCGGGCGGTCGCCAGTTCTTCCGGCGTCAGGACATCGTCGATGGTGATCAGCATGGCTTCCTCAAGCTGAAATTTCCCCGGCGCCATGGCCGGGGAAACTGGGTTGCTGGATAGTTAGAACTTGTATTCCGTGCTCAGAATGACCCGGCGCGGCTGGCCGACATAGGTGAAACCACCGTTGTCGTAGATCGCGTCGTAGTAAAGCTTGTCGAAAATATTCTGGACGCTGAGCTTGACCGCGTATTTCGGCTGATCGTAGGAGAGCATGGCATCCCAACGGGTGTAAGACGGCACCCAGTTCGGATTGAAGGCCGCCGTACCGGTCGGCGCACCGCCGTAGCGCTTGCTCTTGTATTCCATGCCGCCGCCGACCTTGAAGCCTGCCGGCAACTGGTAGGTCGTCCACAGGTTGAACGTCTGCTTCGGCGTATTGCGCGGCATCCGGCCGACAAAGTTGGCATTGCCGGTCGTCGGCGCCACTTCATTGATCTCCGCATCGATCAGCGACAGGCCGCTGAAGACCTCCCAGTTCTCGGTCATCCGACCGGCCAGTTCAAGCTCGATGCCGTTCGACTCGCGTTTCTTGGTCAGGATCGAAGCCGTCGACTCCAGGTCGGTATTGCGCTCCCAGTTCTTGACGGCGTGGTAAAGCGCCGTACGGAAAGCCAGGTTGCCGTCGAGCAGCAGCCATTTGGCACCGATCTCGCTGACCTTCGAACGTTCGGCCGGGTACTGGCTGCCGGAAAGCTGGTAGAGGTCTGCCGTCGGGCTGAAGGAATCGCTCCAGCCGACGTAGTAGTGCTGGGCCGCGCTGGGCTGCCAGGAGAGACCGGTGCGATAACTGTTCTCGCCAAAATTGCCACGATACGAGGTAATGGCTCCATTACTGACGGACTGATACTCTGAACGCATCTCATCGCGGCGGACACCAACCGTCAGCTTCCAGTCGCGGACGAATTCAACCGTATCCTGCACATAGGCGCTGTAAGTATCGCCACTGTAGGTGCTCGGTGCAGCCGAGGTGTAATGCCCGGACTTGTACACCGGATTGCTCGCTGTCCCCAGGTTCTGCAAGGCCCAGCGCTTCGAGCCTTCCTTCAGATACTCGACACCGGTCACCAATTCATTTTTCATGCCGAACAGGTTGAATGCCGTGTTGAAGTCGCTCTGCAGGACAAAGTTGTCGGTATCGAACTCGCGTGTCTTTGCACTGCCGCCCGTCGTCGATGGTGCAGCGGGTGTTCCCTGAGGCGCACCGGCCCAATAAGAGCGACGATAATTGGCGCCGCGCACCACGGTACGCCATTGCGTATCGGGCGAAATCTTGAACAGGTAGTTCAGGGTCGTGACATTGGTTTCGCTCTCGTCGAACTGGCCGGTGACACCCCAGTAGGCGTTCGACTTGGCGTAATTGGTTTCCGGCTTCTTGGCCACGCTGTTGAAAGGCACGCCGTAGTCCGGACGATCGTTGGTCTGCAGCCAGAGATGGCTGAGCGTCACTTCATGATCGGTACCGAGACCGAAGGAAATGCTCGGCGCGAAGCCCTGGCGGTGAATCTCCGGCGTCGTCCCGGTCACCGGGTTGGAACGCGGGCTGTCTTCGTCGCGATTCATCACGTTGAGGCGGATCGCCGTCGTTTCGCCGATACGCTGATTCAGGTCGGCCTTGGTTTCCATGTAGCCATCGGTACCGACGCCAACCGAAACCTTGTTGATGCCATAGAGCATCGGCGTCTTGCTGACCTGGTTGATCACGCCGCCGGCCTGGCCGCGGCCGAACAGCATGGCAGCGGCGCCACGCAGGACATCGACCTGCTCGGTATTGAATACTTCGCGGTTGTACTGGGCGGTATCGCGGATACCGTCGAGATAGATGTCGCCGAAGGTGTAGAAACCGCGCAACATCATGTTGTCACCCGAACGACCGCCTTCGGCGGCGTTGAAGGAGAGACCGGAGACGTTGCGCAGCGCTTCCTTCAGCGAGTTGGCATCCTGCTCGTCCATCAGGGAGCGGGTGATCGTCGTGATGGCCTGCGGCACATCATGCGGATCCTGGACCACCTTGCCGACGCGGGTCTTGCTGGCACGGAAGCCATCCGGTTGCTGGTCGGCATTGGCTTTGACGGTCACCGTCGGCAGCGTTTGCTCCTCGGCCGCAGAAGCGTCGGCCGCCCCCAACAAGCCGGCCATCATCATGGCGCCGAGCGGCAAGAGCTTGGCACGCCGTTCGGCGTTACCCCCAGATTCCGCTTCGGGCCTAAGCTCGGGAACCTTTGTTTCAGACGTAATTGTAGTTTTCACGGACGTACCTCAAGACAAGTCAGTTGGGGTGGCTGGCTGGCTTAAGGCTGGCTTGCCGGGGAATCTGTGCAGAACGGCAGCGCAAGGCTGCATCCGGAATTTCTCAGACGCAGGGAATCGGCAGAATGACTCCCATACGAATACAAATGCGAATATATCGCATTTACAATCCGGTTACAAGCAGTCACATTTTCGCCAATCAAGGTGGCAGAAGGCGCCACACCGACCTTCGCGGGAAGGCCTGGAACAGCTATCCGGAAGACTTGGCACTCAGTTCAAGGCGCCATCCCTGCCAGGCGGCAGCGTGCAAGATGCCCTATTCCAAAGCGGCTCAGGCGCGCTCGGCCGGCTCGGCAAACCAGTTATCCCGGTCGACAAGGACGTCCTTTTTGGGCTGCAGGACGAAATGCGGCGACATAATCTGCACGGCAGGACGAAATGCGGCGACATAATCTGCACGCCGTGAGTATTGAACTGGTCCTGGATGTTGGCATGCAGGTCGGAAAGCACCTGAATGCGTTCAAGCGGCCGGTCGACGTAGGCATATAGTTCGTACTCGACGTAGAAATCCTGCAAGGCCTTCTGCATCACGAAAGGCTTGGGCTGGGCCCGCAGGCCCGCCGTGCTGCCAGTCGCAGCAATCAACATTGCATGTACCTGGCGCCACGGCGTGTCATAACCGATAGTGACCGTTGTCGAAATCAGGGCGCCCCGCTCGCCGTCGGCACGGGTGTAGTTCTTGATCGGATTGCCGACCAGGACGGCATTGGGAATGGTGATTTCCTCGTTGCGCATGTTGATCACCTTGGTCGACAGCACGCCCATTTCCTTGACCACACCCATGACCTCGCCGA
>DAIMCQ010000040.1:0-20347 GCA_036726285.1 Azonexus sp. | reverse complement strand
TCCGGCCATGACCAACCCGTCCCCCATTCCGGAAGCCAGCACCAAGGTCCGCAAGGGCGATGCCAAGCGCGAGCGCGGCAACCGCACCGGCTTCACCACCGGCGCCTGCTCGGCGGCGGCGGCGCGGGCGGCCACCCTTGGCCTGCTGCTCAACGAAGTCCCGGAGCAGATCGTCAGCCGCCTGCCCAATGGCAGCGAGGTCAGCTTCGCGGTCTGCGAGGGCTGCGTCGAAGAGGTGGCCGGCACCGCCCACGCCGTGGTGATCAAGGATGCCGGCGACGACCCGGATGCCACCCACGGCGCCCACATCACCGCCGATGTCCGCATCCTGCCGCATCGTGCCGGCGAGATCGTGCTCAAGGGCGGCTTCGGGGTCGGCGTCGTCACCAAGGCCGGCCTCGGCCTGGAAGTCGGCGGGCCGGCGATCAACCCGGTGCCGCAGCGCAACATCCGCGACAACGTGCGTGCCGTGGCCGGCGAACTGCTCGACCACGACGGCCTGGAAGTGACGATCTCGGTGCCGGGCGGCGACGAAATGGCCAAGAAGACCCTCAACGCCCGGCTCGGCATCCTCGGCGGCATCTCCATCCTCGGCACCACCGGCATCGTCCGCCCCTATTCGACCGCCGCCTTCCGGGCCAGCGTTGTCCAGGCGGTCGATGTCGCCGCCCGCCAGGGGCAGACCAGCGTCGTGTTCACCACCGGCGGCCGGACCGAAAAGTTCGCCATGCGCCAGTTGCCGGAACTCGACGAGTCCTGCTTCGTGCAGATGGGCGACTTCGTCAAGGCCGCCTTCAGCAGCGCCATCAAGCGCCAGCTGCCACGGGTCTACATCGGCGCCATGGTCGGCAAGCTGACCAAGATGTGCCAGGGTCTGGCCGTCACCCACGCCTGGAAGGCCGAGATCGACCGCGACATCCTCGCCGATTCGGCGCGCGAAGTCGGCGCCCCGGCCGATCTGGTCGAAGAAATCCGCGCCGCCGAAACCGCCCGTTTTGCCGCCGAACGCCTGGCCGGCCTCGGGCTGGCCGAGGCCTTCCACCGCCAGTTGGCCAAGAAGGCCATCCGCAGCCTGAAAGGCATGTACCCCGGCGCTTACCAACTCAGCGTGCTGGTCTGCGATTTCGACGGCAATTTCATCTGCCGCGTCGATCAGGCCGAGGCGCTTAATGCACCATCCGAAAAGGAGTAAGCATCATGATTGACCATACCGGTGTCGTCGTCAGCGATTTCGAACTGAGCCAGCGCTTTTACCACCTTGCCCTGGCCCCGCTCGGCTACCAGTTGCTGATGGCACTGTCCGCCGCGGAAACCGGCCACACCGACGTTGCCGGCTTCGGCGAGCCGCCCAAGCCCGACTTCTGGATCAGCCGGGGCATCTCCAACTTTCCGGCGGTTCATGTCGCTTTCCGCGCCAACAGCCGGGCCGAAGTCGATGCCTTCTACCGCGCCGCGCTGGCGGCAGGCGGCACCGACAACGGCGCCCCCGGCCTGCGTCCGCATTACCACGCCGACTACTACGGCGCCTTCGTACTCGATCCGGACGGCCACAACATCGAAGCGGTATGCCACACCCGGCCATGAAACAGGACAACGCCACCACCCTGCTCGGCATCCTCGACGACGGCTGGGCCGGGCTGGGTGACGAGGCCCGCCGACGCCTCGCCGATGCCGACCAGGTGATCGGCGCCGGACGCACGCTCGACCTGGTCCGCCCCCACCTCGCGGCCGATGCCGAGGTTCAGGACATGGACGGCCGGCTCGGCCAGGTGCCGGGCTGGATCACCGCCGCCCGCAGCGCCGGCCGCTCGGTCGTCGCGCTGGCCACCGGCGACCCGCTCTGCCACGGCATCGCCAGCTGGCTGACCGGCAAGCTGGGCGGCGACGGCTTCACCGTCATTCCCGCCGTGTCCACGCTGCAACTGGCCTTCGCCCGCTTCAAGACGCCCTGGCAGGACGTCCGCATTTCCACCTGCCACAGCGCCGACGCCGGCGAATGGCAGCCCGGCGCCACGCCCGAACACGGCCTCTACAAACTGATGCGCGACATCGCCCGGCATCGCCGCGTCGCGCTGTTCACCGGCCCGGAAAACGATCCGGCCCGTCTGGCGCGGGCGCTGCTCGCCGCCGGTTACGGCGAGGACACCCGGCTGTCGGTGGCCTGCCGCCTGTGCCTGCCGGACGAACTGATCCTGCGCGACCTGACGCCGCTCGATGCCTCGCTGATGCTCTTCCCGCAGCCCAACGTCGTGCTGGTCGAGCGCCATGACGAGCGCCGCGAAGCCGGCTGGGGCCGTGAAGACGATGAATACATCCAGCGCACGCCGGAAAAGGGCCTGATCACCAAGCAGGAAGCCCGCGCCCTGTCGCTCGCCAAACTGCGCCTGGCGCCCGACGCCCTCGTCTGGGACATCGGCGCCGGCTCCGGCTCGGTCGGCCTGGAAGCCGCCCGGCTGGCGCCGCACGGCCACGTCTGGGCAATCGAAAAGAACGCCGCCGACGCCGCCAATGCGCGGGCCAATGCCGAACGTTTCCGCATCGGCAACTACACGCTATGCGAAGGCAAGGCACCGGCGCGGCTCGATACCTGGCCCGATCCGGACGCCGTCTTCATCGGCGGCTCGGGCGGCGAACTGGCAGCACTAATCGAGCTGATCCTCGGCCGCATGAAACCGGGCGGCCGGCTGGTGATGAACTTCGTCACCCTCGAAAACCTGGCCACCGCAACGAACACGCTACAGGCGCTCGGCGCCGGCTGGGACGTGGTGCAACTGCAAGCCAGCCGCAGCCAGCCCATTCTCGACATGCACCGGATGGCGGCGCAAAACCCGGTGTGGATCGTCACCGGATGGCATCAAACCAAGGAAAGCACATGACTGAAGCAAACGGCGCCCAAGCGCGCTACGGCAAGCTGATCGGCGCCTCGCTCGGCCCCGGCGACCCCGAACTGATCACCCGCCGCGCCTGGACGGCGCTGCAATCGGGCGCCCGCTGGCTGTACCCGGTCAAGAAGGCCGAAGAATCCTCCTACGCGCTGTCCATCGTCGAACGCGGCGGCATCGCCATCCCGGCCGACGCCGTCGAACTGGTTTTCCCGATGACGCGCGATGCCGACATTCTGGCTAAAGCCTGGGTGCGCGCCGCACAACAAACCGTCGAACTGCTCGCCGAAGGCCGCGACCTGGTCTTCCTGGTCGAAGGCGACGCCTCGACCTTCGCCACTTTCGGCCACCTCGCCCGCGTCGTCCGCGAACTGGTGCCGCAGGTCGACGTGGAAACCATCCCCGGCGTCTCCTCCTTCGCGGCCGCCGCCGCCACCACCGGCACGACGCTGGCCGAGGAAGACGAGACCTTCGCCATCATCCCCGCCGCCTACGGGGTCACAGTCATCGACCACCTGCTCGACGAGTTCGACACCCTGGCCCTGCTCAAGGTAAAACCGCTGGTCGATGAAATCCTCGACCTGCTCGAACGCCGCGACCTGCTCGCCAGCACCGTCTTCATCGAAAAGGTCGGCTCGCCGGAAGAGCGCGTCGTGCGCGACGTCGCCAGCCTGCGCGGCAGCAAGGTCAACTACCTGTCGCTGCTGCTGGTGCAGAACCCGAAGCGGGTACGCGGCGAACTGCGCCGCGGTTGCCGCAAACGCCAGGAGCAGGCCTATGCCTGAACGCATCCGCCCCTGCACGCCGGCCGACGCCGAAGCGATGGCGGCGCTGGCCGGCAGCCTGGCCCATTACTTCGTCGGCGATCCCGGTGCGGTCAGCGTCCAGTCCTTCCTGGCGACGTTCCGGCCGGCCGCCATGGCCGAACTGCTGGCCAAGCCGGACTTCCTCTGCCTGGCTGCCGAAGCGGGAGGGCGCCTGCTCGGCTTCATTACGCTACACCGGCCGGCCCATGTGCACCACCTGTTCGTCAGCCCGGATGCGCATCGGCGCGGCATCGCCCGCGCCCTGTGGCAGGCCATCCAGCCGGCCCTGCCGGCGGCAACGCCGGTCACCGTCAATTCGTCGGAATTCGCCGTCGCGGTCTATCAACGCCTCGGCTTCGTCGCCAGCGCCGGGGTGCAGGAACGCAATGGCGTGCGCTATGTGCCGATGCGCCTGACGCCCGGCATGACGGAGGCCGAGGCATGAGAATCGCCGTCGTCTCCATCACCAGACATGGCATTGCGCTGGCCGGCCAAGTCGTCGCCGCGCTGCCCGGCGCCCAGCTCTACGCCCCGGAGAAATTCGCCGCCGAAGCCGAACTGGCCGCGCCGGGCGCCAGCCACGCCTATGCCGGCAAGGTCGGCGACCAGGTACCGGCGCTGTTCGCCGCTTTCGACGGTCTCGTCTGCATCGTCTCGCTCGGCGCCATCGTCCGCCTGATCGCCCCCCACCTCAAAGGCAAGGAAGTCGATCCGGCGGTGGTCGTCATCGACGAAGCCGGCAAGTTCGCCATCCCGGTGCTCTCCGGCCACCTCGGCGGCGCCAACGCGCTGGCCGGCCATCTCGCCACCGCCCTCGGCGCCCAGGCCGTGCTGACCACGGCATCCGACGCCCGCCAGACCATCGGCGTCGACCTGCTCGGCCTCGAACTGGGCTGGACCTTCGAGGCAACGCACGAAGAACTGGTCCGGGTCAGCGCCGCCATGGTCAACGACGATGCGGTCGCTCTGGTCCAGGAAGCCGGTGCCGCCGACTGGTGGAGCGGCCACGCCAACGGCCGCAGCGGCCCCCTGCCGGCCAATGTCACCTGTTTCGACCGACTCGAAGCCGTCGACATCGCATCCTACGCCGCCGTGCTGTGGATCAGCCGGCGCAGCATGCCGGCCGAGTACGCGGCCAAGCTGGCCGGGCGCCAGGTGACCTATCGTCCGCCGGCGGAAAGCTGAAATGGCGCACTCGTTATTACCTGCGCCATCAAGTTGCCATGTCGGCGCGCCGGCCGCAATCAATGACTTGGTCTCTGCCGAACCCGTGGGTTCCGCCGTGGCGCGGCGTCTCACTTTCTTTGCTTCGCCAAAGAAAGTAAGCAAAGAAAGGCGACCCCTGCGCTCCCGCCGGGCCTGCGGCCCGGTCCCCTGTGCTGCTCAAGCGGCCAGGGGGCTCGCTAAACTCGCCTTCGGCTCAAACAACGCGAGCCCACTTCTCCTGGCCGCTCTGCGCTGCTCGGCGCTCGCGAAGGGGACGCACCCCGTCCCCGACACCAGGCTTGGTCACAAGTACCTTGGGCCAAGGGAGTGGGCATGAACATCACCCTCGGCCTCGGCTGCGACCGTGGCACCCCGGCCAGCACCATCGAGCAATGCATCGCCCAGGCGCTGGCCGCCTGCGGGGCGACGCTGGAGGATGTCTGGGCGGTGGCGAGCATCGACCTCAAGGCTGACGAAGCCGGCCTCCTGCAAGTGATTGCCGCCCATCACTGGCCCAGCCTGTTCTACCCGGCGGCAGTACTGGCCGAAGTCGCCGTACCGCACCCGTCGGAAACCGTCCGCAAGTACACCGGCACGCCCTCGGTCTCCGAGGCGGCGGCGCTGCTCGCGGCCAAGACCGACCAGACCCAGCTGCTGGTCGAAAAACACAAGTTGCGCGGCCCGGACGGACGCAACGCCACTGTCTCCATAGCGAGGATGCCCCAATGAACGCTCCAGAAACCATCGTCAAAACTGGCAAGATCATGCTCGTCGGCCTCGGCCCGGGCAGCAACGACCACCTGACGGCACGCGCCCGTGCAGCTATCGCCGAAGCCGACACGATCATCGGCTACGTCACCTACATCCGCCTGGTCGCCGACCTGGTGGCCGGCAAGGAGGTGATCAAGAAGTCGATGACCGAGGAACTCGACCGCGCCATCGAAGCCCTCGACCGAGCCCGCCAGGGCAAGAAGGTGGCGCTGATCTCCTCGGGCGATGCCGGCGTCTATGGCATGGCCGGACCGACCTTCGAGGTGCTCTTCCAGGCCGGCTGGACGCCCGATTCGGAGATCGAAGTCGAGATCGTGCCCGGCGCCTCGGCGCTCAACACCTGCGCGGCGCTGGTCGGCGCGCCGCTGACCCACGACTTCTGCGCCATTTCGCTATCCGACCTGCTGACGCCGTGGCCGACCATCGCCCGCCGCCTCGACGCCGTGGCCTATGCCGATTTCGTCGTCGCCCTCTACAACCCGAAGAGCGGCCGGCGCACGCAACAGATCGTCGAGGCGCAGCGCCTCTTCCTGCGCCACCGCGATCCGCAGACGCCGGTCGCCATCGTCAAGTCAGGCTACCGGCCGAAACAGCGCATCGAATTCACCAGCCTCGACAAGATGGCCGAAGCCGACATCGGCATGCTGTCGACAGTGCTGATCGGCAATTCCAACACCTTCATCAAGCACGGCCTGATGGTGACGCCGCGCGGTTATGCCAACAAGTACGCAGTCGAGGCCGGCGAGCGCAACACCCACGCCGGCGAACAGGCCGGCCGCTCACTGTCGTCCGGCCTGAACGGCTGGATGGCGACGATCCAGGCGAGCGGCAAGAGCGCTGCCGAACTGGCCGCCGACTACCGCCTGCCCGAGGATTACATCGCCGCCGTGCTGGCCACGGAAGTGCCGGAAGAAGGCGAAGCCGCCGAGGTGGAAGCATGAGCGAGGCGGTCAAGCCCAAGATTGGCGACTACAAGCGCCACCTGCTGGTCTGCACCGGGCCGCGCTGCACCGCCAACGGCGAATCGCAGGCCCTGTTCGACAGCCTCGGCGCCAAGCTCAAGGCAGCCGGGCTCGATGCCGGCGAGCTGCGCGTCAAGCGCTCCCGGGTTTCCTGCTTCGCCGCCTGCAAGGGCGGGCCGGTGATGTGCGTGCAGCCGGACGGCACCTGGTACTACAACGTCACCGACGCCAACATGGATCGCATCGTCGAAGACCATCTGAAAAACGGCGAAGTCGTCGCCGACCTGGTTTTCCATCAGGGGCCGCACAACAACTGATACCGCCTGTCCCGCCGTCCGGCACGGAACTGGGGCTGTAGTAAAACTGCCGGAAAAACTGCAACAGGTGTCTTTGGCCCGAAAAAAGCCAAAGGTGAAACGGGAACGGGGTGCGCGATGCAAATGCTCGCAAAGCCCCGGCTGCCCCCGCAACGGTAAGCGAGTGCGGATGTATCAAGATGGCCCGGCCATCAGCCACTGACGGATTACGTGGCATCGCCCCAAGCGATGCGCGCGACTCCTTCGGGAAGGCGATGCATCAAGACTTGCCAGCCCGGAGACCGGCCTGTTGCCAAACGCACCATAGCGCCACCGGCGATATGGAACTTTGTAACTGACCGTCTGCGGGGTTGCGGATGGCTGTGCATGGACTCGCCCCGGGGCGAAGCACGGCCATTCGCGGCAGATGATCAAACCAGGAGTTTGACCATGCAACAAAACGACAAGCATTTTTTGCCACCGACACCATCGTTCGAATTGTTCAAGCATTTCAGTTGGGGAAACGCTCGCGTTAACCGACGTTAGACAACGTTAACGCCGCGAATTTAACGTTCATCCAGCCAACGAAACCGTACTTAACGTGACGCCTGCTCACGGGTTATCGAGGATGACGCCTCCCCCAATTTCCTGCACCTGATCGCCGGCCAACCCAAGACGCTTTCCACGGACGATCAGCATTTCGGAGCTTGACCATGCAACACCCGCAACAACTCTTGGTTCTCAGTGCAATTGCACTCTCTATCTCGACGGCTTTCTCCCAGGAGGTAACGACACTCGACTCGATCGTCGTCACCAGCCGGCGAACCGAATCCCGTCTCGAAGACACGCCGCAACGCATCGAAATCATCAACAAGGCAGATATCGAAGCGACCCCTGTCCGCGAGTTGACCGACCTGCTGAAAAAAAACAGCAGCGTCGATGTCATCCAGTATCCGGGCAATTTGTCCGGTATCGGCATTCGTGGCTTCCGCCCGGAGTATTCGGGCATCAACAAGCACTCGCTGCTGCTGATCGATGGTCGCCCCGCAATGAGCACCAACCTGTCCCTGGTCAACCTGGACCAGGTCGAGCGCATCGAAGTGCTGAAAGGTCCGGCTTCTGCACTCTATGGATCATCGGCCATGGGCGGCGTGGTCAATGTCATCAGCCGCGAAAGTCGCGGCAAGATCGGCGGTTACGCCCAGCTCGGCTACGGCAGCTATGACAGCCGTGAAGTCCGTGGCGCGGTCGGTGGCGCCGTCAACGAGTTTTTCGATTTCGATTATTCCGGCTCGGTATTCGACCAGGGCGACGACTTCAAGATGGGCGACGGCAATGTCCGGCCGAATACCGCCTACGGACAACAAGGACACGCGCTACGCCTGGGCTTCAATTTATCGTCCGACTGGCGTTTGAACCTGAAAAGCGATCTATACCGGGGCCGGGATATCGCCACCCCTGGCGATTTATCAACCGGAACCAGCAGCCAAAGCAACAAGGATATGGACCGCTACGGCAACGATCTCAAGCTGGTCGGCAAAATCGGCAACCATCTGCTGAGTGCCCGTCTTTTTGCCGGCGAACAATCCTATGAGTTGTACAAGAAGACCAGCAGCACCGCTTCCGAACAACGCTACCTGCCCTTCCGCAGTTACGACGAGGAACTCCGCTTCAGCGGTTGGCAACTTCAGGACGCCTGGAACTGGAGCAACACTTCCAGCCTGGTTTTCGGGATCGATCAGGAAACCATCAAGCAGGAAGCCCGCAGCTACAACGCCAATGGTAGCCGCAAGGCGCCGTCGTCGGCCAACAACCAGCGCGATGCACTCGGCTTTTTCGCTGAAAACACCTGGTACCTGAACGGTGGCGACTCGACCGTCTACCTCGGTATCCGACACGACCGGATCACCACGGAAACATTCTCCACGCCATTGCTGACAACGTTCACACCAGGCAGCGCTGACTTTACGACAACCAATCCAAGCGCCGGCTTCAAACATTTGCTCGGCCTGGGTCTTCGCGTCCACGGCACGGTTGGCCAAGGCTTCGTTCCGCCCTCGGCCAGCGAACTGACCGGAAACGCGATTACGGTCAAAACCGGCAAGGATGATGTACTTTCCGGCAACGCCTCGCTCCAACCGGAGACCAGCCTGACCTGGGATCTCGGCCTCGAATGGTCGAATGGCCCGCTGTTTGCCGATCTGACGGTCTTCCGCACCAAGGTCAAGGACAAGATTACCCGGGTCCAGACGGGGGAAGACGCCAACAACCGCTATTACTCCTACCAAAACGCCAATACCGCAGAAATGCAGGGGCTGGAATGGGATGCCCGCTGGCGGGCGATGAGCGCCCTGACCTTGTCGCTTGCCGGGACTCACTATTTCAAGCGCTACGAAGCTGTCGCCGGAGAACGCAGCGATGTCCGCAATGTTCCCGACAACGTCGTCCGCGCCGCAGCCGATATCGCGCATGGCGACTGGAATGGGCGGATCGGGATGCGTTATGTCGGTCACTGGAAAGACAACGACTGGAACGGCAACAGTTCCAACATCATTACCTACAAGCCATTTGCCGTCGCCGACCTTTCCGCCCGCTATCGCATCGACAAGCAACAGTCGCTGCAGGCCAGCATCGAAAACCTCGGCGACCGCTATTACGCGGAAAAGGGCGGCTATCCGCTGCAGGGGCGCAATTTCAAGCTGGCCTACCGCTACCAATTCTGATGTCCAGGAGTCCAACATGAATCTTATCGCCCTCATCGAACATCTCCTTTACGAAGTGTCCACTGCCCTCTACCTGCCGGTGATCGGTGGTTGTGCGCTGCTCGTCAGCTACGTGCCGCTGCAACTCGGCATGAGTCTGTTTGAAGCCTGGCAGCGGGCTCGCCAGCGTTTCCCGGAACGCCAACGCTTCACACAAGGCCTGCTGGAACTACACCATCGCTATTCGGGCCGCCCTCGCCAGCTCGAAATTGAAGTCGAACGCCTGCTGCAGGCCGCCGAGCTCGAGTTGTCGCGGCAACTCGACCGCGTGCGTTTCGTCATCAAGGTCGGGCCGGCCCTCGGCCTGATGGGCACGCTGATCCCGATGGGCATCTCGCTCGCCGCGTTGGCCGAGGGCAATATCCCGAAGATGGCCGGCAGCATGGTGACCGCCTTCACCGCCACGGTGGCCGGCCTCGGTTCGGGCGTGCTCGCCTATCTCGTCGCCCTGTCGCGCGAGCGCTGGGCCCGTGAGGATGTGCGCGAAATGGCGCATGCCGCCGAACTGCTGCTCGCCCGCCTCGAACCGGCGGCGGTCCAGCCGCACCATCTCCAGGAGGAGGCCGACCATGCGCTTGCTGCAACGGCGTAGACGCTTCGCCCTGGACGGCGAAGCGCTCGAAGACCCGATCGCCGGGGTGGCCAACCTGTTCGACGCCAGCATCGTCTTCATCGTTTCGATGATGATCGCGCTGTTCATGGCCTACAACATGATGGACCTGCTCGACCCCAATTCCGAAGTGACCATGGTCAAGAAGAATGCCAATGGCGAGATGGAGATCATCAGCAAGAAAGGCAAGGAGATCAAAGTCTCCAAGGTGACCGACCAGAAACTCTCGGGCAAGGGAGAACGACTTGGCACCGCCTACAAATTACCGGATGGGAGGGTGGTCTATGTGCCAGCCGAATGATCTGTGGCGCGGCGCGGTAAGCCGCGTTTTTGCCCTGTTTTTGCTGTTGACCGTGTGGAGTGCGCCGGGCCTGGCGCGAACGCTCGACGTCGTGCTCTTTCCCGGCGATCCGGCGACGCTGACCGCGGTCAACGCCGTTCGTCTGCTGCGCCAGGAGCCGGCCCTGAAGGATGTGCGTTTCCGCATTGCCTCCTCGTCGCAGCCGACGCCCGAGGACATCGATCGCCTCGGCAACGCCGACCTCGGCCTGATCTATAACATGGGCCGCGAGCTGGCAAAGACCATCACGCCGGCTGTCGCCCGCCTCAATACGCGCGGCGCCAAGGCCTATGCCGTCGGCGCCCCCTTCGAGGAAGGCGAGAAACAGGCCGGGCTGAGCCGCGACGAAGAACTGCGCGCCTACGCCCAGGCCGGCGGTGTCGAGAACTACGCGGCCATGCTGCGCCGCGTGCTGGCCCGCGATTTCGGCCTGCCGCTGTCGGCGGCGCCGCCCCGGCCTTACCCGCAGCATGCCCTGTGGAACCCGGCCAATGGCCGGACCTTCGAGCGTTTCGAGGATTTCGCGGCGGATTATCAAAAAGGCCATCCGGAACGCGTCGACCGTCTCTGGGTCGGCCTGTTGTTCAACCGGGTTACCGCCCAGGCCGGCAATTCACGGCTGCTGCAAAGCATGGTCGCAGCGCTGGAGGCACGCGGCTTCAATGTCGCGACGGCCTTCGGCTTCCCGTCCGAAATCCCGGCCAAACAGTTCTTCATCGACCGCAACGGCAAGGCGCGGGTCGCCGCCGTGGTCGGCCTGGCGCTGAAACAGGGCAACGTGCCGGACAAGGTCATCCCGGTCATGCAGCAGCTCGACGTACCGGTGCTCAACGCGATTTCGCTCTACAACCAGACGCGTGCCGAATGGGAGGCCTCGCCGATCGGGCTGTCGCTGACCGAGCGTTCCTGGCAGATTTCCGGCCCCGAATTTGCCGGCGCCGTGGCGCCGACCGTGGTCGCCAGCAAGGAACGCCTGCGCGATGCCGAAACCGGTCTCGACTATGTCAGCGAGGCGCCGATCCCGGAACGCATCGGCCGGCTGGCCGACCGGGTCAAGAAGTGGGTGGTGCTGCGCCACGAACTGAACCAGAACAAGCGGGTCGCGGTGATCTATTACAACTACCCGCCAGGCAAGGAAAACGTCGGCGCCGCCTATCTCAACGTGCTGCCGCGTTCGCTCTGGCAGATTCTCGGCCGCCTCGAACAGGAAGGCTACAACACCAGCGGCCGGCCGCCGACGCAGGATGCGCTGTTCGAAACCCTGCGCGAGCACGGCACCAATATCGGCAACTGGGCGCCCGGCGCGCTGGAAAAACTGGTGCGCGGCGGCAACGCCATGCTGCTGCCGGTCAGCGACTACCGCAAGTGGTTCAACCAGCAGCCGAAAGAACTGCGCGAGGCCATGGTCAAGGGCTGGGGCGAGCCGGAGAATTCAAACGTCATGCTGTGGAAAGACGCCAAGGGCAAGCCGCATTTCGTCTTCCCGGCGCAGCGCTTCGGCAACCTGCTCTTCGCACCGCAACCGTCGCGCGGCTGGGAGGGCGATCCGAAGAAGATGTACCACGATGTCGCGCTGCCGCCGCATCACCAGTACCTCGCCTTCTACCTGTGGCTGCAGAAGGGTTATCAGGCGCAGGCCATGGTCCATGTCGGCACGCATGCGACGCACGAATGGCTGTCCGGCAAGGAGGTCGGCTTCACCGCCGCCGATCCCGGCGAAGCCATGGTCGCCGACGTGCCGCAGCTTTATCCCTACATCGTCGACGACATCGGCGAAGCCCTGCAGGCCAAGCGGCGCGGCATGGCGACCATCATTTCGCACATGACGCCCCCCTTCGACAAGGCCAGCCTGAACAAGGAACTGCTGCTGCTCAAGGGCCTGATCGACGACTACCTGATCGCCGCCCAGAAGAGCGAATCGGCCACCGCCGCCCGCCTCTCCGAAATCAATGCTCAGGCCGGCAAGCTCGGCGTGCTCAAGGATATCGGCAAGACGGCGCTGCACAACGGCGAAGAGGTCGAGGAACTGGAGCATTACCTGAAGGAGATCAGCGAACACAACGCGCCCTTCGGTCTGCACACCTTCGGTGTCGCGCCGTCGGAAAAGCTGCGCCAGTCGACGGCCGAAGCCATCCTCAGCCTCGCCGGCAAGCTCGCGCCGGCCGACTACACCCGGCGCAAGGCCGAGCTGGTCGCCCTGATCGAACAGAGCGCCCGCGCCGAACTCGATGCGCTGGTCGCCGGCCTGGCCGGTCGCTACGTCGCTGCCGGGCCGGGCAACGATCCGATCCGCAACCCGGAATCGCTGCCTACCGGCCGCGATCTCTACGGTTTCGATCCGTCGCACCTGCCGACACCCGGCACCTGGGAACAGGGCAAAACCCTGGCCGACAAGTTCGTCACCGACTACCAGGCGCGCCACGGCCAGTTCCCCGACCGCGTCGTCTTCAACCTGTGGAGCACCGAGGCGATGCGCCACGAAGGCGTCACCGAGGCGGAAATCCTCGCCCTGCTCGGCGTCAAGCCCGAGTGGGACGAACGCGGCCGGGTCGCCGGGCTGACGGTCATCCCGCGCAAAGAACTCGGCCGGCCACGCGTCGATGTCACGGTGGTGCCGTCCGGCCTCTATCGCGACGCGCTGCCGACCCTGATGCTGCTCATCGACGATGCGGTCAGCGCCGTCAAGGACCTGGCCGAGGACGACAACCCGATCCGCGCCCATGTCGCGAAAACCCGCCAGGCCCTCGAAGCGAAAGGCATCGCCCCGGCCGAGGCGGCGCGTCTGGCAACGGTACGCATCTTCACCGAACCCTCCGGCGCCTACGGCACGGGCGTCGACAACGTGGTCCAGGCGAGCAACACCTGGAAAAACGAGGGCGAGGTCGCCGACGTCTATTTCAACCGCGTCGGCCACCTCTTCGGCCAAGGCTACTGGGGCGAACAGCCGGGCGGCAAGGCGCTCGCCGTCGATATCTTCAAAATGGCCCTGAAGGACGCCAAGGCCGCCATCCACTCGCGTTCGAGCAATGTCTTCGCCACCCTGGATAACGACGACGTCTTCCAGTATCTGGGCGCCACGGCCATGGCCATCCGCCAGGTCAACGGCCAGACGCCGGAAACCTACATCCTCAATCTGGCCGACGGCAAGGGCGGCAAGCACGAGACCCTGGACAAGTTCATGGGCCGCGAAATGCGCAGCCGCTACACCAATCCGGAATGGGTCAAGGCGATGCTCGACGAAGGCTACGCCGGCGCCCGCTTCGTGATGAAGGTGACCGAACACCTGTGGGGCTGGCAGGTCACCGTACCGGAAGCGGTCGACGGCGCCAAATGGCAGGAAATGTACGAAACCTACGTTGCCGACCGCAACCAGATCGGCGTCAAGGACAAGTTCCGCCAGGCCAAAAACCTGCTCGCCTACCAGGCCGTCGTCGACAAGATGCTGGTCGCCATCAACAAGGGCTACTGGCAGGCCGATCCCAAGGTCAAGGCGCACCTCGAACAGGTCAACCGCGAAACCATCGCCGAAGCCGGCGTCGCCTGCAACGCCGCCTCGTGCAGCAGTCCCGAGGTCACGGCGGCGGCCGAGGCGCAGGACAGGCAGGCGATGGCCGAAGCACGCGCCATGCCGGCACCGAATATGGCGACACGTTCGGCGCTGGCCGGCGGCAAAGCGCAGCCGCCGGCTGCCGCGGCGGCCAAGCCGGCGTCCAGCCCGAATTCGTCGGCGGCGACCCAAGCTGCCGCGCCACGCCCGGCCAGCGCCCAACCCGCCCAACCGGCTGAGCCGGCCAAGGCGGAGACCAGCGTCGAAGGCTTTGAAGTCAAGGAGCAGCAGAAGCAGGCCAGTGCGCTTCCACCTGAGGCCCGCAACTGGGCGCTGGCCGGTTTTGCGCTGCTGGTGGCGCTCGGCTTCGCGTTCAAGGCGCGGCGCCGCAAGGGCTATTTCGACTGAAGCGCAGCACTGCGCCGCCACGCCGGACAAGGCCGCCAGCAATGGCTTGGCCCGGCAAGGGCGGCGCGCATGCAGAGAAAGAGAAAAGTAATGAAAGCTTGGTATGTGTGGTCCTTGTCGCTGCTTCCCGTCTCCGGCGCACTGGCGCAGCAGATGCTCCCCGAAGTATTGGTGACCGGAAAGACCTCCGAACTCGAAGAACGCCGCGCGGCGGTCACCCAGAAAACCGTGATCGACCGCCTAGGCATCGCCGCAACCGGCGGCCTGACAGTCGGCGAGGTACTCGGCAAGCTACCGGGGGTCGACGCCGGCATGCCGAGCAGTGACGGTACGGTGGCCCTTCGCTCGCGGGGCATGGAACGCGATTCGGTGCAGGTACTGGTCGATGGCGAACGGCCCTCGGGCAATTCACGGCACGCCCTGATGATCATTTCCCGAATGCCGGCCGGCGAACTGGAAAGCGTCGAAATCATGAAGGGGGCGAGCGCCGAATTCGGCAGTGCGACGCCGGTCACCATCAATCTGGTCACCAACCGGGCCAAGCGCAAGGACAGCCTGGATTTCAAGATTAGCGGCGGCCTGCGCGATGACGAACCGGTGCTCAGCCTGTCGCTGACCAAGAACGGCAGCAGCGGCCCGTGGTCGTGGAGCCTGCCGCTGTCGCTGAGCCAGACCCGCTCGCCGATCGAAAGAAACGCGGTGCGCCAGGATGCGACAGCCGGTACGCGGACCTTGTGGCAAAACGATCAGGAAAGCGGGCGCAATGAATTCTCGGAACAATATTTCGCCCCCAAGCTGAACTGGAAGGAAGGCAAGAGCAGCTTCAGCGTCTGGCCCATGCTCTTCCGTGCCCAGGGTGATCGCCGGACCCGGCTGGAACGCAGCCAGTACGGCGATCCGGTTAACGGTACCGGCCTGACGCCAGTACTCCAACGCAACGACAAGGAAGAAACCGAGTACCACATCAATCGTCTGCGCCTGGAAGGTGAAAGCGTCGTTGCCGAAACCAAGCTTTCAGGCCGATTGACACTGGCCGGCGGCGAAAAGGATACGGATATCCGGCGCGACAGCGGCGCCATCCAGTCGACCGAAGCCTATCGGCGCCGCGAAAACGAAGTCAATGCCGCATTGCGGGCGGACCGAGCCTGGGGTGAGCACTTCTCCAGCCTCGGCCTGGAATATGTCACGCTGGACCGGAAAGAGAGCCAGGCTTACACGGGCAGCTTCGTCGATCGTTCAGTCTTCCGCGCGGCCGAGCAGCAAAGCACGCTCTGGTTGCAGGATGAATGGGCCATCACCCAGACGATCACGCTGACCACCGGCCTGCGCGGCGAATCGGTCTGGCTCGAAGCAGACGAGTCCAGCCAGCGTCACGGCAGGCTCTCGCCATCCGTCGCCGCCCGCTGGAACATCGACAGCAACTGGGTACTGCGCTCCTCCCTGGGCGCCGGAATGAAGGTACCCAAGCTGGACGAAATCAGCAATGCGCCAATCCGCGCCACCTCGGTCAATTCGCCGCTGGAACCGGATTTACGCGGCAATCCGGATCTGCACCCGGAGAAATCCTTGAGCCTGGAACTTGGCCTGGAACATTACTGGCCGAACGAATCCGCCGTATTCGGTGCCAATCTCTATGTCCGCGATACGCAAGACTTCATCGAGCGACGCGCCGTTCTCGAGAATACCCGCTGGGTCGAGCGCCCGGATAACGTGGGCGAGGCGCGCCACTGGGGCGTCGAACTGGACGGCAAGCTCAAACTCGACAAGCTCGGTCTTCCCGGCGGTGCCGTGCGTTCCCATCTGACCCTGCCGCACACCACGGTGGATGACAGCCGGCTGGGCATCACGCGGGCAGCGCGAGAGGTACCGCGCTACATTTGGAGCCTCGGCTACGATCAGGCCTTGCCGACGCTCTCGTCCAGCACGGGCTTCCTGTTGCAACAGACCGGGGCGACCAAGACCGATGTCCCTGCCGAGCAATGGGCGGAAACCCGCTCGCGTTCGATTCTCGACGCCTACTGGGTGAGAAAGCTCGACAAGACCATCAACTTGCGACTGACGCTGCAAAACATCCTGGGCGAAGACACGCGCCGCACCGTGCGCGCCTATTCGGCGGGGCAGGACTGGCAACTTGGCAGCACGCAAAACCAGCCGCGCGCCATCCTTCTGACGCTGGAGGGTAAATGGTGAGCGCCCTTGCATACGGAGTCCCCACATGAGTTCATTGGCCTTATCCGGCAAGCCGCGGCAAATGATCACCAAGCTCCATCGCTGGAGCGGCCTGGCCCTGGCGGCATTTTTGCTGATTGCCGCACTGACCGGCGCAGTCCTGTCCTTTCGCTGGGAAGTGGATGCACTACTCAACCCGGCATTGTTCAAGGTCACACCCGATGCCAAGCCACTCCCGCTGAGCGAGTTGATCCACCGCGTCGAAAACCATTTTCCCGGCCTGCTGGTCAGCAGTCTGGCGCTCCCCGCAGAGCCGACGAGCGCCGTGCGCGTATCACTGAAAAGCAGAGAAAAGACGGCCCAGGCCGCGCCAATGATGCGCGGCATGAAAGCGATGCAGGCCTTCAACCAGGCCTTCGTCAATCCTTATACCGGCGAAATATTGGGGCAGCGCAATACCACTGATTTTGTGCTCAGCCGTCTCAATTTCGTGCCCTTCATGGTGCGTTTGCATTACTCCCTTTTCCTTGAGCAGTGGGGCGTCTGGCTGATGGGAGGCGGCGCCATGGTCTGGTTCGTGACCGCGTTCCTGGGGCTGGCGCTGAGTTGGCCCAGACAATCGGCGGCCCTCAAATCCTGGCGCCCGGTTGTCTCGATCCGGTACGGCAAGGGTAGCTACAAGCTCAACTACGACCTGCATCGGGCAGCAAGCCTCCTGACCTTTCCGATTCTGATCGTGATCGCCTTTACCTCGATTTATCTGAATCTGCCGGAAATCGTCAAACCCGCCATCCAGCAGTTTTCGCCGATCAGCAGCGCGGCCCCGGGCCAGGGCCGGCTTGAACCCGATGCCCACGCCATCAGCGCGGATGCCGCTGCTGATACCGCCAGAGCGATATTGCCCGGCGGCCAAGTGAGCTTTGTCTCCCGCGACTTTGGCAAGGGATGGTATTCAGTCCGCCTGCGCCTGCCCCAAGATGTATCGCCCAGCGGCAACAACATCATCTACATCGCCATGCGCGACGGTGCCGTCTTCCACAAACGGCTGGCGGCCGAGCAAAGCGCGGCGGACAGCTTTATTGCCTGGCAGTTTCCTCTGCACAACGGCACTGCGTTCGGCTTGGCCGGACAACTGCTGGTCTGCCTGTCGGCGATCACGCTGGCCGGAGTCTGCGTTACCGGCTTTAACGTCTGGTGGCGCAAACATCGTAGCGAGATCGCGCGGCGCAAACCGATCACATTACCCAACACAACAATAATCGACACAAAACACTGAAAGACGCTCATGCCTCCATTTCACCGCTCTCCACTCACCTCCCTGATCATTCTTCTGCTCGCCGGCCAGGCTCACGCGGCCGGCGTGCCGACCTTGCAGGAAGTCACCGTCAGCAGCGGCAGCCAGGACCTGACCGGCGTCGCCGACTCGGCCAGCGAAGGCACCGTCACCGCCAAACAACTGGCCAACCGGCCGCTGCTGCGCCCGGCCGAGGTCATGGAAACCGTGCCCGGCATGGTCGTCACCCAGCACTCGGGCGACGGCAAGGCCAACCAGTATTTCCTGCGCGGTTTCAATCTCGACCACGGCAGCGACTTCGCCACCCAGGTCATGGGCATGCCGGCCAACATGGTGACGCACGCCCACGGCCAGGGCTACATGGACCTCAATTTCCTGATTCCAGAACTGATCGGCAGCCTGAAGTACCGCAAGGGCGTCTATGCCGCCGAGGATGGCGATTTCGCGACCACCGGCAGCGCCCGCATCGATTACCTGCGCCGGCTGGACAAATCCTTCGTCGATCTCGGCATCGGCCAGCACAACTATCGCCGCCTGCTGGCCGCCGGCGGCCACAGCGTCGGCGACCTCAACCTGATCGGCGCCCTTGAGGTGAGCGGCAACAACGGCCCCTGGGATCAGCCGGAAAACCTGGAAAAATACAACGGCGTGCTGCGCCTGACCTCGGGTAGCGCCGCCAATGGCTTCTCGCTGACCGGGATGGCCTACAAGGCAGACTGGACAGCCACCGAGCATGTCCCGGAACGGGCCATCAGCAGCGGCGAGATCCGCCGCTACGGTTCGCTGTCGGCCAACGATGGCGGCCAGACCCATCGCTACAGCCTGGCCGGCGACTGGGCCAGAACCGACGAATCCGGCGCCCGCAAGGCCAGCCTCTATGTCGTCGATTACGGTCTCAACCTGTTCTCGGCACCTTCCGGCTACATCAGCGGCGTGCAGGGCGACCAGCATGAACAGGCCGACGAACGCACGGTATGGGGCGGCCAGCTCAGCCGCAGCTGGCTGCTCGGCGCGGACTGGAAGGACAGCGAGATCACCGCCGGCCTGCAGTTCCGCCAGGACCGCATCGGCAAGGTCGGCCTCTATTCGACCGAAAACCGGCGGCGGACCGGCACCGTGCGCGAGGACCGCATCGAGGAAAGCGCCGTCGCCCTGCTGCTCGATGCCCGCACGCAATGGACTTCGTGGCTGCGCAGCAACCTCGGCCTGCGCTATGACCAGATCCGCGCCCGCGCCACGGCGCTGGCCGGCCAGTACAACATGGACAACGGCGGCTCGGTCGATGCCGGCCAGACCAGCCCGAAACTCGGCATTGTTTTCGGCCCCTTCGATCTGCTCGGCCAGACCGAGTTCTACGCCAACTGGGGCCACGGTTTCCACAGCAACGACGTGCGCGGCGCCACCGCCCGCAGCAATCCACAGGATGGCTCGGCAGCGACGGCCGTGCCGCTGATCGTCAAGGCCAAGGGCAGCGAACTCGGCATCCGCACCAACCCGCTGCCCGGCTGGCGCAGCAACCTCTCGCTGTGGCAGATGGAACTCGCCTCGGAACTGGTCTTCGTCGGCGACGAAGGCGTCACCGAGCCGAAGGGCGCCTCGCAACGCCATGGTCTGGAATGGTCCAACTACATCACGCCAGCCGATGGCTGGATCGTCGATGCCGACATCGCCTGGTCGCAGGCCCGCTTCAAGCAGGCCAACCCGGACAATGGCGGCCGCCGTGTGCCGAACGCCATTCCGCTCACCGCTTCGCTCGGCCTGACCGCCGACCACGGCGGCCGCTGGTTCGGCGGCATGCGCCTGCGCTACCTCGGCGCCTACGCCCTGGAGGAAACCGGCGAACAGAAATCGACCGCCTTCTGGATGGCCAACCTGAAAGCCGGCTACCGGATCAGCCCGACGCTGCAACTGACCCTCGACGTCCTCAACCTGTTCGACAAGAAAGCCAACGACATCGAATACTGGGGCGGCGCCTGCACCCGCAGCGAAGCCATCGGCGGTAGTTGCGGCGGCGGCATCGACGGCCGGCTGGTGCATCCGCTGGAACCGCGCACCGCCCGCCTCGGGCTGCGCATCAGCTTCTAAACCATCGCCGGCACCGGCCTGAACGCTGGGCGGTAATGGAATCCGGAATCCCCACTATGCCGGCGTGTAGTGGGGAATAGGGGTCTGCACAGCCCGTTTCGATAGCCCCACCCTATCTCCCAAATTTAACCAATCAATTAGCCCAATCTTCGGCCGCTCCTTAAGATTCACTCCGTAGCAACTTTCAACCCCTCAGGAGTGATCCCCAT
>DAIMCQ010000039.1:0-20948 GCA_036726285.1 Azonexus sp. | reverse complement strand
GGACCGCGTGCTGGCGGCGATGAAGCGCGGCTACACGACGATCGAGTACAAGTCGATCATCCGCAAGCTGCGCGCTGCCCGGCCCGACATTTCGCTGTCGTCGGACTTCATAGTCGGCTTCCCCGGCGAGACGGACGAGGATTTCGAGAAGACCATGAAGCTGATCGACGATGTCGGTTTCGACAGCTCCTTCTCCTTCGTATACAGCCCGCGCCCCGGCACACCGGCAGTCGAGATGGAAGATTCGACCCCGGCCGAGGTCAAGTCGGCCCGCCTGCTGCGTCTGCAGAAGCGGATTGACGAGCAGGCACAGGCGATCAGCCAGACGATGATCGGCAGCATCCAGCGCGTCCTGGTCGAAGGCACCTCGAAGAAGGATGTCAATGAACTGGCCGGCCGCACGGACAATAACCGCATCGTCAATTTCGCCGGCAACGCCAGGCTAATCAACACCTTTGTCGATGTCCGCATTACCAGCTCGCTGTCGCACACGCTGAGGGGCGAAATTGTCATCCGGGAAGAGTAGTAGCAAGCCCGCGCCCAAGAGCAAGCCGGTGGAAGTCGCCCTGGCGCCGGTGGATAACCTGTTGCTGGCCAACCTGTGCGGCCCGCTGGATGAAAACGTCCGGCAGATCGAGACCGGCTTCGACGTGGTGATCCGCCGCCGCGGCGAGCGCTTTTCGATCACCGGCGAACAGGCCCAGCTGACGGCCGATGCGCTGCGCCACTTTTACGCCATGGCGCGCGAACCGCTGTCGGTGGACGAGATCCAGCTCGGCCTGATCGAACTGACCAACGCCCCGGTCCGGCGCATTTCGCGCAAGGCCGAAGGCCCGGTCGACGGACCGCAGCTGATTACCCGCAAGACCGAACTGCACGGCCGCACGCCGCGCCAGGTGGCCTACCTGAAGGCGATCCAGGAACACGACATCACCTTCGGCATCGGCCCGGCCGGTACCGGCAAGACCTATCTAGCGGTTGCTTCTGCCGTCGACGCCTTCGAGCGCGATCTGGTCGAGCGCATCATCCTGACCCGCCCCGCCGTCGAGGCCGGCGAACGCCTGGGCTTCCTGCCCGGGGATCTGACCCAGAAGATCGACCCGTATCTGCGCCCGCTGTACGACGCGCTGTATGACCTGATGGGCCACGACCGGGTCAGCAAGCTCTACGAAAAGCACGCCATCGAGATCGCGCCGCTCGCCTTCATGCGCGGCCGGACGCTAAATCACGCCTTCATCATCCTCGACGAGGCGCAGAACACGACGCCGGAGCAGATGAAGATGTTCCTGACCCGCATCGGCATCGGCGCCAAGGCGGTGGTCACCGGCGACCTGACCCAGGTCGATCTGCCCAAGGGGCACAAGAGCGGCCTGCGCGAAGCGCGCGACATCCTGAAGGGCGTGCGCGGCCTGGCCTTTACCGAATTCCAGAAAGAAGATGTCGTCCGCCATCCGCTGGTCGCCCGCATCGTTGCCGCCTATGAATCCCACACCCAGCCAACGCCTTAACCTCTCCGTGCAATATGCCTGTAACCGTGAGGGCCTACCCTTGCGGGCCGAGTTTGTGCGCTGGGCGCGCGCGGCACTGGCCGGCGGCGGCGAAATCACCATCCGCCTGGTTGACGCCGACGAAGGCCAAACGCTGAACAAGGAATACCGCAGCAAGGACTACGCGACCAACGTGTTGTCCTTCCCCTACGACACCGAACCGGTGGTCATGGGCGACCTGGTGATCTGCCCGAGCGTCGTCGCCCGCGAGGCGGCCGAGCAGAACAAGCCGCTGGCCGCCCATTACGCCCATCTGGTGGTGCATGGTATGCTGCATTTGCAAGGCTGGGATCATGAGAACGACGAAGATGCCCAGGCCATGGAAGACGAAGAAAGGGAGATTCTCGCCGCTTTGGGTTATCCAGACCCTTATGCGGTTTAAACACTATGGACAGTGACAGTAAACCCAGTTTCATTGAACGACTGACTTCCCTGCTGCTGCGCGAACCTGAAGATCGCGAGCAGCTTCTGGAAATTTTGCACTCGGCCTACGAGCGCAACCTGATGGATGCCGATGCGCTGACCATCATCGAAGGCGCCCTCCAGGCCTCGGAAACCCGGGTCACCGACGTGATGATCCCGCGGGCCCAGATGGACGCCATCGATATCGACGACCCGCTCGACGAAATCGTCGCCACCGTCATCGAAGCCGCCCACTCCCGCTTTCCGGTCATCGACGGCGACCGCGACAACGTCCTCGGTGTGCTGCTCGCCAAGGATCTGCTGCGCATCCATACCGAAGAGAATTTCGACCTGCGCGACTGGCTGCGCCCGGCCGTGTTCATTCCCGAATCGAAGCGTCTCAACGTGCTGCTGCGCGAATTCCGCGTCTCACGCAACCACATGGCCATCGTCGTCAATGAATACGGCGGCGTCGCCGGCCTGGTCACCATCGAGGATGTCCTGGAACAGATCGTTGGCGACATCGAGGACGAATACGACTTCGACGAAGCGCACGACAACATTCGCCTCGACTCCACCGGCCGTTATCGCGTCAAGGCGCGCACCGAAATCGAAGACTTCAACGAGGCCTTCAAGACCCGCTTCTCCGACGAGGAGTTCGACACCGTGGGCGGCCTGATCCTGCGCAACCTCGGCCGCGTCCCCAAGCGCAACGAGATCGTCGACATCGACGGCCTGCGCTTCCAGGTGCTGCGCGCCGACAGCCGCCGGCTTTACACCCTGCTCGTCACCCCGCCGCAAAAACCCGAAGCCGGTGCTGAACAACTTACTGGCTAGACACCGTTTCGCCCGCTACGCCGTCGCTGCGACCATCGGTGTCGCCGGCATACTGTGCTTCGCCCCCTTCGGACAGTTCTGGCTGGCGCCGCTGATCTGGCTCGGCCTGTTCCAGCTGCTGCGCGACTCCGGCAGCGTCCGCCAGGGCGCCCTGACCGGCCTGAGTTTCGGGCTTGGCTTTTTCCTGACCGGCGTTTCCTGGGTTTATGTCAGCCTGTCGGTCTTCGGCGGCATGGACTGGTGGCTGGCCGGCATCGCCGCCATCCTGTTCTGCACCGTGATGGCCCTGTTCCCGATGCTGGCCGGTGGCCTGTTCAAGCGCTGGCAACCGCCGAGCGACTGGCCGCAGGCCTTGTATTTCGCGGTCCTGATCACCACCGCCGACTGGCTGCGCAGCTGGATCTTCAGCGGCTTCCCCTGGCTCGCCGTCGGCTATTCGCAAGCCGCGCCCAGCCCGCTTAACGGCTTTGCACCGCTGCTCGGCGTGCATGGCCTGTCCTTGCTGGTCGCCCTGGGCGGCGCCCTGCTCGCCCGGCCACGTCAGGGCCTGATCTTTAACGGCCTGTTGGTTGCCGTCGGCCTCGCCCTGCAGCAGGTTCCCTGGACCACGCCGGTTGGCGCACCGCTCAGCGTCGCGCTGATCCAGGGCAACGTGCCGCAGGAAATGAAATTCCGCCCGGAAGCCTTCCTGCGCACGCTGAATCAGTACCAGCGCCTGATCGAGGACAATCCGGCGCAACTGACGCTGTTGCCGGAAACCGCCCTGCCGATCTTCTTCGAACAATTGCCGCCGATGTACGTCGAGCGCTTGCAAAAAGCGGCATGGATAAATAACGGCGACCTGATCCTCGGCATTCTGACCGGCGACGAGCACGGCTACTTCAACAGTGCACTCAGCCTCGGTAACTCGCCAACGCAGGTTTACAGCAAGCGGCACCTGGTTCCCTTTGGCGAATTCATCCCGCCCGGTTTCAGCTGGTTCCTGCAACTGGCCGATATCCCGATGTCGTCCTTTTCGCGCGGCAGCGCCGACCAGGCACCGCTCGCCGTGGCCGGCCAAAAGGTGGCACTCAACATCTGCTACGAGGATGTCTTTGGCGAAGAGTTGATCGGTGCCGTGCCCCAGGCCGGGATTCTGGCTAACCTGTCGAACACGGCCTGGTTCGGTCATTCCCTTGCCCAGCCGCAACACCTGCAGATCGCCCAGATGCGGGCCGCCGAAACCGGCCGCCCGATGCTGCGCGCAACCAACACCGGGATGACCGCCATCGTCGCCGCCAGCGGCCACGTTCAATCCGTCCTGCCAGCCTTCACCACCGGCGTATTGAAAGGCGAAGTCATCGCCCGCCAGGGCGAGACGCCCTACGTCCGTTACGGCAACCTCGGATTCCTGCTGCTCGCCGGCCTGTGCCTGCTCGGCAGCCGACTGCTCAACCGCACCCAACAGGACTGAGCAAAACCGCAGCCCGATCAGCGTGCTGCTATTTCGACGTTTCGCCCCGCGCCATCTTGATCACCGCCGGCTGCACCAGCGACTGCATGGCCTGCTGCGGATCATCCGCCACCTCCTGGCCATCGTGATAGAGCAAGGCCACCCGGAAAGGACCGCTACCGACGGCCTCGACCGCAACGTTATCCGGGCTGATCGTCGCCCGTCCGAGATGACGCGCAGTCGGCCAGTTGATGTCGCCATAGGCGTGATAGACCAGTTCCGAACAAACGATACGGTCGGTTGATTCGACATCGAAATTGAAGTCATAGGCCTTGCCCACCTGGCGCAGGGCCTGCAGGATGACTTCGCCGCGCTCGCTATCGCTCATGCTCGACCGATGCAGCAAGGCCAGGTCATCGACGTTGATGAAATGCGCCAGCGTATTCATCTTGACGCCGGAACGCAGCGCTTCGACGACGCCCCGCCCGGCCCGGATATTGGCCTGGTAGGGGCGCACCACCGGATGCTCCCAGATGCCCAGCTGCCTGAGTTCGGCTTCGCTACCCACCCAGATGGCAACATGCCCCCAATGCCCGGGAATGAAGGCATCGGTCAGCCGGAAAGGCGTCTTTTCCAGCAGGATGTCGCCGGCCCGGGCGGTAACCGCCAGCTTGCCCAGCACCGGCGCTTGTGCATCGAGCTTGCCGCGACGGGTTTCCACCAGTCCGACGGCATTGCCGAACAGCAGACTGGAGAGATTCACCCCTTCGCTCTTGAGTTTCTTCAGCGTATCGAGCGAGAACATGCCGAAGAAGGAGAGCAGGTTTCCGGCATAGCCAATCGGCCGCAAGCTGCGCACCATCTGGTAGGACGGACTCTGTTCGATCAAGCCCGCCAGGTATCGCTCGCCATCCACCGGCGAATTGATCAAGCGCTGGCCATGCTGCTCGTACCAGTCGAGCGCCCGCCGTACCCGCACCCGATTGATCGCGGAATTGAAGGACATCGATATGCGGTTCAGGCTGCTGCTCGGAATGGCGAAGCCGCTATCCCTGTTGTTCAGATGCTGGCGCAAAAAGGGATTGGCTCGGTACAGCCCCACCGCCGACAGGTAATTGTCGTAGAGCATCAACGCCGCCGACAAGGAAATGGCGACACCTTCGACCTGTACGGCAGCGGCGGCCGGATCATCGGGAATCGGCTCGTCGAGCCAACACTCATGGGCCGCCGCAACGCTCAACAGCGCCTGGCGCTGCTCAAGCAGGGTGGCCGCCCCCTGGTTCAGTTTTCGGAGATTGGCACCAGACAAGGGCTCGCCACGCGCATCGCTGGCTTTCAGGACCTCAAGGAAATCGATCGCCCGCGCCCGCAGGCTCAGCGTCTGTTCGGTGAGGACCTGATAGGCCTGGATTTTCCCCGCCATTTCAGCCGGGCTGACCTGCGCCGATCCAGTCTGAGCGCCACAGCCGCGCTCCAGAACCGGAATGTCGGGCTCGGCCACGAACGCCTCGGCCGCCTGCAGACCCGTTCCAGCAGAGAAGTTGAGCAGCGCCGCGGCCACGGCAACACGACAGAGAATTTTCATCGGCACGCCCCGAAAAACGAGAGGCGAATATTACATTGAAATACCCTGGCAAACTCCGCCAGCACCGCCCGACAAGCCTTTTGCGACCGCCGTTTGCGCTCGGTCAGCCGACGCGCAAACGCTGTACGGCCTGCTCCAGGCGCTGACGCTCGGCCAGTACCTTCGAGGAGTAACGGCGATCGGGATCGCCGATGGCACCACCAAACTGCTGCAAGCCTTCTTCCAGGCCGCCGTTGCGACGGATGGATTCCTTCAGGACGCGCGCCCCGACCTGAACATTGGTCACCGGGTCGAAAAACGCCGCAGGCGCGGCCTCTTCGGGCAATTTGTCAAGATGGAAACGCGGCACTACCTGCATCAGGCCCTGAGCGCCAACCACGCTTTGCGAGAACGGATTGAAGCCGGACTCGACACCGATCACCGCGATGATCAACAGCGGATCAAGCCGCAACTCACGCCCCACGGCCTGCGCCGTGGCGAAAATCGGCTGCACGGCCTCGGTCGAGACCTTGTAGCGCCGCGCTACATAATCCAGCGCACCGCGCATCCGCGGACTGAGCATGGACGACGAGGCGGCGGCTTCGATCGCCGACTCCGCCGGTTCATCTTCGACGGCAACGGCTTCCGATGACGAAACCAGGGGCTTCAAGGCCTCGGGCAAATCAAAACGGCCACTTTGCAAAGCGACCAAACCGACCACAAAAAGCAGGCCGACGATCATGAGAAACTTCTGGAGCAGAGCTAAAACGACTGATGAAACCCGCTGCATGGCGGGGGAGAGAAGAGTCGAAGCAATCATGCTACCTCCTTCACTGTTGCCACCAATCCAAAATGCGATCGGCGAACGGTTACTGGGGGATACGGCATTGGGTTGCCACTCCCCGGGAGTTGGCCAGGTTTCCATCGGGCCCATGCCAGGCCGCTACGTGGAAAAACCCATATTGCACCGCAACAAAACGAGCGCATTGTATTGATTTATTTGAACAAGTCAATACAACAGCTGTTTAGTCAAGAATTTGACCCGGCGCAGAAGCATCGGTAAATCGCCGCCTGAACGCTGAAAACAGGCGCTGCCAGCGTTCCCCATCGCGGCAAAAAAACGGGGAGAGACAAGCCGATTGCGGGCCAAAAATTGAGCAAGGTCAAAACGCGAAGGCTTCTTGATGTTATTTTGCGAAAACGGTATTGGTTTTATACCTTTCGCCAAATAAATGACGTAAACATATAACAGGAGTCACATGTTCAAGCGCTTTTCCTCATTGCCCATGGCCCGACAACTTTTGCTCGGCATCGCTATCCTGTGCATGCTGTCGATGGTATTGCTCGGCACCTTCCTCTCCAGCCACATCCGCAAAGTGGCTATCCATGAGGTCGAAGCCTCGCTTCGCGTCGAGACCGACTTGATCAGCCGAACACTCGAATATGCACAGAAAAGCCTTGAACAGCGAGCAAGCTACGCGCTCGACCAATTTATCCAAGATTTGCCGGCTGGTCGCCTGACCGGACAACGCGTCATGGTCGGCGATTCGCCACGGCCGGAACTGATGTTCGGCAACCAGCGCGGCATCTCGAACCAGGCCTTGCTCGAACAATACCGGCAACGGAATGCCGGTCACGAGCCGTCCTTCCTGGTCCGCGACGGCAACGACGTTTATCGCGCCACCACCCTGCTCAAGGATAAAAACGGCCAATACCGCGACGGTCAGCTGGTCGTCGAGGACTACACCCGCAAGGCGCTGGCCGGCGAAGCCTATTCCGGAACGCTGGAGCGCTCGGGCCGCATGTACGCACTGGCCGCCCGGCCGCTCAAGGATACGCACGGCGAAGTGATCGGCATCGTTACCATGCGCCTGGACGCGGAGGCCAACATCGCCATCCTGAAGGAAAAATTGCGCAGCATCGTGGTCGGCCAGACCGGCTACCCCTACATCGTTGCCGAACCGGTTGGCGACCAGAAGGAAGGCCGCTTCGTCGTTCATCCCAAATTCGAAGGAAAAGTCTTCTCCGAGGTCGGCAGCCCGCAAGCGCAGGCCATCATGGAAAAGCTGCTGGCCCAGAAAAACGGCACGATGTTTTACGACTGGCAGGACCAGGATGGCAGCCAGCGGGAAAAAATCGTCGTTTTCCGCCAGGTCCCGGAGTTGCACTGGATCGTTGCCGCCGGCACCTGGCGCGACGAATTCACCGCCCCGTTCGACAACATCCGCAACGGCATCCTGATCGGCCTGGCCTGCTTTGCCGGCCTGCTGATCGGGGCCGTTTCGCTGTTGATTCGTTTGCAACTGGCACCGATCGCCGACGTTACCCGCGGCTTGAATGCGCTGGGCGCCGGCGAATTGCGCCAACGCATTCCGGTCGAGGACGGCTCGCACAACGAAATCCACCAAGTGGCGCAGCAGGTGAACAACACCACGGCGGCGATGGCCAGCCTGGTCGGGACGCTCGGCCAGTCGTCGAGCAACCTCGACGCCTCGGCCCGCGACATGGCCGGCTCGGCCCACCAGCTACGCGACGCCGTCGGCAACCTGTCGGAAACCTTCAGCGACATGAGCGCCAGCACCGAACAGCTTTCCGTCTCGATCGACCAGGTCGCCGATTCGGCGCGCCAGGCCGATAGCGTTGCCGACAGCGCGGTCGAAGAAGTCAGCATCGGCCGGCAGGTCACCCTGGAGGCAATTACCGCGATGCGCAAAGTGGAACAGCAGGTCAGTTCGGCACTGGCGGAAGTGGAAACCCTGGGCGCCCACTCGGCGGAAATCGGCCAGGTCGTCACCGCCATTCGGCAAATCGCCGAGCAGACCAACCTGCTGGCGCTCAATGCGGCGATCGAAGCCGCCCGGGCCGGCGAGGTCGGTCGCGGTTTCGCCGTCGTCGCCGACGAAGTCCGCAAGCTGGCCGAGCAATCGGCTCACTCGGCGGGAGAAATCGGCCTGATCCTCGGCCGGGTCAGCAACGGCGTCTCGGGCGTACGCAACGTGATCGGGGAAGCCGTCAGCGAAGCCCGCCTGGGTAGCGAGGCGAGCGCCAATGCCGAAGTGGCGCTGGAAAAGATCGACCGGGCGACTCGCCAGATTGCCGGCTCCGTCCGCAGCATTGCCGAGGCGGTCAAGGAACAGTCGGCTTCGGCGCAGAACATCGCGCGCCGGGTCGAGTCGGCGGCGACGGTTGCTGAGGAAACCGAAAGCGTCGCCAACCGGATGAACGAAAGCGCCAGCCAACTGACCGGCCTGGCCGGGCAACTGGAAAGCGAAGTCGGCCGTTTCCACATCTAAGCGCCCTCCACCGGCCTCAGGCAGGGCAACGCCCGTCCCGCCTTAGGCCGGGGCTGCGGCGGACAGGCGTCTTACCCGCCCGCTCGCGCCATCCACTTCGACCTCGTCGCCATCGGCCAGCTCGGCCATGATCCCCGGCAGATTGACCACCGCCGGCAGGCCGAACTCGCGGGCGACGATAGCGCCATGCGACAGGGTGCCGCCGGTCTCCACCACCAGCCCGCCAGCCTTGAGGAAGAGCGGCGTCCAGCCGGGATCGGTCGAAGCGGCAACGAGAATTTCGCCGGGCAACAGCATTCCGCCCTCGCCGGGATGACGCAAGCGGCGCACCCGGCCACGCCCGACACCGGTACCGGTGGCAACCCCCGCCCAGACATCGCCCCCCTGCCTTGCGCTGCTTGATGCCGGGGCGACACCGTGCTGGCTGCCGTCGGCGGAGAGCAACCGAAAATCGGCCGCCTCAGTGGCCAGCCAGTCGGCGAACAGGCGTCGCCGCGCCGCGATCCGTGCGCGCAGTCCGGCCGCCGGAATCAGGCCGGCAACGGCGCGATCCGCCTCGTAGGGCATCAACCAGAAGACCTCGTCCGGCGTGTCCAGCATCGCCATCGCCCGCATCCGCTCGCCGGCGACCAGCCACAGGCGGCGACAGCCTGCCAGCAAGGCGATCAGGGCGCTGCGCGCCGCCTCGCGCTGATTGCATTCGCGATTGGCGGCACGCGCCAGCGCGCGCAACCAACGGTATCGCCACCACGGCAAGGCCCGGCGCAAACGTTGCCAGGCCGCCTGGCTGGCCCGCCGCTGGCGCTCGCGCAATGCCTCGCCATCAACCTTGGCGAGATCCGCCAACTGGTCGAGCAGAGCGGCCGGCGTTTCATGCCAGCGCGGATTGCGCAGATAGGTTTCGTAATGGCCGCGATGCCCGTATTTGTCGAGAAATTCGGCAAAAGCGGCGCAGAAGTCAGGATGCTCGCGCCAGCCTTCGCCCAGTTCGCAGCTCAGGTGCGCCAGGGCAAGCAGGTCGTAGCCCTGTTGCGCGGTGACGCTCGGCTCACCGCCGGCGAGCAGGGCGGCTGCAATCGCATCGCTCTCGCCGGGAAAGTGGCGAGCCAGGGTTTCCAGCAGCATGGCCAGACTGCCGCCGCCGGAGCCTTGCAGGAAGAACAGCCCGCGCGCTTCGCGGGCCGGGCGGGCGACGCCATAAAGCATCTGGCGCAAGCCTTCGTTGTCGTCGGGCAGCGTCGCCTGCAAAGCCTGGCGGGCCAGCGTCCGACAACGGGCCACCTCGTCCTCGCCCCGCCGGCGCAGCGCCGGTGCCCCCGCCAGATAGCGCAAGGTACAGGCAAGGTGCCGCAGACGATCGCGCCAGCCCGGGGGCGTTGTGGCAATGCCCGGCTGATGTCCGCCCATCATTGAGTTGAAACGCGCCGGCGGCAGGCCGATGGCCGACCAGGCCTCGTGCTGCATGATCGAGGCTTCCAGGTAGAGGCGCCCGTCGAACAAGGCGGCGCGCTGCACGCCGGGCAACATCCCCAGACCGGCGATTTGCCAGCCTTGCTCAAGCAGATGATTGACGCCGCGCCGGGAAAAGTTCCAGTCCATCGGCGACAGCGGCTCGGGCATGATTTCGCAGGTATTGCCGCGCGTCCAGATCGCCGGCTGGCCGTGCAGCGCCGGATAGGTGTAATGCGGCCGCCGGGTCACCGGTCGCGCCTGGGTCAGCCAGAACTGCGCCCCATCCCAGACCCATTCGAGGTCGAAAAAGGGCGCGACGAAGTCGAGGGCGACCGCCGCGTCGCGCACCAGCGCCGCCAGCGCCTCGGCCTGCTCGGTGTTCAGCACCGCGCGCCCGGCCTCGGCCGAGGGCAGCGCTTCGCTACGCGTGCCGCCGGCCGGATCGACGACGCGCCGGCACGCCTTACGGCCAATACGCTGCTTTTCCAGGCGCCAGGTATCGGTCGCATCCTCGGCAAAGACATATTCGTCGCCTTCGGTTTCACCACCGACCAGCGCTTCGCCCAGCCCCCAGGCGGCGTGTATGAGCAGCCGATCTTCGCGGCCGTTGAGCGGGTCGCAGGTAAAGGCGATGCCGGCCGCCCGCGCCGACAACAGGGGCATGACGACCACCGCCATCAGGGCTTCGCCGGCAATCCCCAGACGCTGCCGGTAAGCCTCGGCCGCCGCCGTATCGAGCGAGTTCCAGACGGCCGTGACGGCGGCGCCGAGGGCCGATGCCCCGGTCACATTCAGGCAGGAAAGATGGATGCCGGCAAACGACGCTTTCGCCGAATCCTCGCCCACTGCCGAAGAGCGTACGGCCAGCGGCGTATCCAGCCAGCCGCGCCGCCCAAGCTCGTCGGCGAGTTGCGCCGCCAGCTCGGCCGGCAGGCCCGCGGCGCGTTGCCGACTCCAGTCGGCGGGGATCACGAAGAAGTCCGGCACCGGCAAACCGTAATCGACCAGGCGCCCGAGCTGCCCGCCCTTGCCGCCGACCATGGCCGGTTCGGCGGAGCCGGCTTGGGCAGCCAAAATCAAGGCTGTCGCACTCATGCCGGAAGCTCCATGCCGTGGCAAAACAGGTCGAGCATCTGCCCCAGTTCAGCCATTAGCGACAAGCCATCCATGGTCAGCCAGCGCAACATCACCGCCAGATGCGCGAACTGGAAATGCATGGTCAGGATGGGTGCCACGATGTCGCTGCGGAACGCCCCGGCGGTCTGCCCCTGGGCAATGATTTCGCCGATCAGGCGATCCATGCCGCTGCGCTCGCGCCCGGCCTCCGGGCGCAGCACGTCAGACATGCGAAACAGCACGTAGGGCAGCAGGAAGCTACGGCGGCTTTCGCACCACGCCGCGTGACGCTCCAGAAAATGAAACAAGCGCGCCCGCCCGGCCGGAAAGGCCGCCAGTTCTTGCTGCAAAGCCGGCCAGGCCTGCCACAGCTCGCGGTGGAAGCGATGACGCAGCAAGGCCTCCTTGACCGGGAAATAGCGATACAGCGTCACCTTGGAGACATCGGCCAACTCGGCAATGCGTTCCATCGTCACCGTCTCGAAGCCCTCGGCCTCGAACAGCGCCCACGCCGTATCGGCCAGATGATCCCGCTGCTGCTGCAACTTGCGTTCGCGCCGCCCCGGTTCGGCGTTTTCAGATACGGCCATCGGAACCACTCCTTTCCTGCGCCAGCAAGGCGCGCTGCGGGTGCCGCGCGTAATAGCGCCGGCCCCACCACTCGTGCAGCGGGAACAGCCGGTAGTCGAGCAGGGGCGGCATGATCCACGGACGATTGCGATCGAATTCCGGCGGCACAAGCAGACGCCTGCGGGCCGGGTCGAGCCGCACTTCGCCAACGCATGCTGCCACCGCATCGGGGGCGACGACCAGCTCGCCGCCGTCGCCATCGACCACCCGGCTGCCGCCGGCAAAATGCGAGCGGACCGCCGGCAACCAGCCGGGCATCGCGGTCTGCCAGGGGCCGTGCTTGTTGGCCAGCGCCACCGGAATGCCGTAATGGCGCGCCATTTCAGCCGGACTGTCAGACAACTCGCGGCGATAACGGGCAATGCCCGCCTGGCCGCCCAGCGAAAACGGCGGCAGCGGCGCACTCATCGGCATCAGCCACAGATCGGGCTGGTCGCTGAGCAGACGATCGGCCACCGCCCGCAAGGCATTGTCGTAACAGATCGCCACCCCGACCCGGCCCAGTTCGCAAGCAATGACCTGCGGCCCCGGCGCCGGGGCGAAAACGCAGCGTTCGAACGAACAAGGATGCGCCTTGCCGACCCGGCCGACGATATCTCCGGCCGGCCCGGCCAAGGCGAAAGTGTTGAAGAAATCGCTGCCACGCGCTTCGAGATAGCTGCCGCCGAGATAGATACCAGCCGATCTCGCGGTTGACTGCAAAAAGCCCTCGATCTTGCCGCCTCGCGGCGTGGCCCATTGCCAGACGCCCGGATCGAAATGGAAAGGCATGGCGAACAACTCGGGCAGCAGCACCAACTGCGCCCCCTGACACGCCGCATCGCTGATCAGCTCGCCCAGCAGGTCAAGATGTGCCGGCCCCGGCTCGCTCGGCGACTGAATCACCGCCAGCTTGAGTTTTCGCATGACGATCTCCAAAACAAATAACGACGTTAATTATTGAACGACGTTCATAAATTTGCAAGCCGCGGCCCATGGCCTGACCAAGTCCGGCAAAAGCAAGTAAAATCTAGGGCTTTCCGTCATTCCAAGTGCGTCCCATGACCGCCAGCAAGAAACCCTCGTTTCAAGAAATCATCCTGCGTCTGCAACAATATTGGAGCGACAAGGGCTGTGCCCTGCTGCAACCCTACGACATGGAAGTCGGCGCCGGCACCAGCCACACCGCCACCTTCCTGCGCGCCATCGGCCCCGAGCCGTGGAAGGCCGCCTACGTGCAGCCCTCGCGTCGCCCCAAGGACGGCCGCTACGGCGAGAACCCGAACCGCCTGCAGCACTACTACCAGTACCAGGTCGTGCTCAAGCCGGCGCCGGACAACATCCTCGAACTCTATCTCGGCTCGCTCGAAGCCCTCGGCTTCGACCTGAAGAAGAACGACGTCCGTTTCGTCGAGGACGACTGGGAAAACCCGACGCTGGGCGCCTGGGGCCTGGGCTGGGAGGTCTGGCTGAACGGCATGGAGGTGACGCAATTCACCTACTTCCAGCAGGTCGGCGGCATCGACTGCAAGCCGATCACCGGCGAAATCACCTACGGCATCGAACGCCTGGCGATGTACCTGCAGGGCGTCGAAAACGTCTATGACCTGGTGTGGACCGATGGCCTGACCTACGGCGACGTCTATCACCAGAACGAAGTCGAACAATCGACCTACAACTTCGAGCATTCCGACGTCGACTTCCTGTTCCACGCCTTCGGTGCACACGAGAAACAGGCGCAACACCTGATGGGTGCCCAACTGGCCCTGCCGGCCTACGAGCAGGTCCTGAAAGCCGCGCACACCTTCAACCTGCTCGACGCCCGTGGCGCCATTTCGGTGACCGAGCGCGCCGCCTACATCGGCCGCATCCGCAACCTCGCCCGCGCCGTGGCCCAGGCCTACCTCGATTCCCGTGCCCGCCTCGGTTTCCCGATGGCGCCGAAGGAATGGGCCGCCGAAGTGCTGGCCAAGCTCGAAGAACAGAACGCAAAGAAAGCCGCCTGATATGTCCGCAAAGAATCTCCTCGTCGAACTGTTCGTTGAAGAACTGCCGCCCAAGGCGCTGAAGAAGCTGGGCGAAGTGTTTGCCCAGACCCTGGCCAGCTCGCTGAAGAACAGCGGCCTGGCTGCGGCGACGGCGGGCGTTACCGCCTTCGCCTCGCCGCGCCGCCTGGCCGCCCACGTCACCGACGTCGCCGCCGTGGCGGCCGACAAGCCGGTGGTGCAAAAGCTGATGCCGGTCGCCGTCGGCCTCGACGCCAGCGGCAATGCCACGCCGGCCCTGCTCAAGAAACTCGCCGCGTTGGGCGCCGATGCCTCCGCCGTCGCCAGCCTGCGCCGCGAGAACGACGGCAAGGCCGATATCCTGTTCTACGACAGCCTGGCCAAGGGCGCCTCGCTGGCCGAAGGCCTGCAGAAAGCCCTCGAAGCCGCACTCGCCGCACTGCCCATTCCCAAGGTCATGACCTACCAGTTGCAAGACGGCTGGAGCAGCGTCAATTTCGTTCGCCCGGCCCACGGTCTGGTGGCCTTGCACGGCGCCGATGTCGTGCCGCTCAGCATCCTCGGCCTGAACGCCGGTCGCCAGACGCATGGCCATCGCTTCGAGGCCAAGGTCGATCCGGTGGTGTTTGCCGATGCCGACGAATACGCCACCAAGCTGGCCAGTGAAGGCGCCGTGATCGCCTCCTTTGCCGAGCGCCGTGCCGAAATCGCGCGCCAGCTCGAAGCTGCGGCGGCCCAGGCCGGCGGCAAGCCAATCGCCGACGACGCCCTGCTCGACGAGGTGACGGCGCTGGTTGAACGCCCGAATGTGCTGATCGGCCAGTTCGAAGAAGAATTCCTCGCCGTACCGCAGGAATGCCTGATCCTGACCATGAAGGCCAACCAGAAATACTTCCCGCTGCTCGACACCGCCGGCAAGCTGACCAACAAGTTCCTGGTCGTCAGCAACATCAGCCCGGACGACGCTTCCGCCGTCATCGGCGGTAACGAGCGTGTCGTTCGCCCGCGCCTGGCCGATGCCAAGTTCTTCTTCGACCAGGATCGCAAGAAATCCCTGGAGTCGCGCGTCGCCGGTCTGGCCAAGGTGGTCTATCACAACAAGCTGGGCACCCAGGGCGAGCGCGTCACGCGCGTTGCCGCGATTGCCCGCCGGATTGCCGACAGTCTCGGTGGCGGCGCCCTGGCGCAGCATGCCGAACAGGCCGCCGTGCTGGCCAAGGCCGACCTGCTGACCGACATGGTCGGCGAATTCCCCGAACTGCAGGGCATCATGGGCCGCTACTACGCCCAGCACGACGGCCTCAACGCCGATGTCGCCGACGCCATCGAAGACCATTACAAGCCACGTTTTGCCGGCGACAGCCTGCCGCGCGGTCTGGTCGGCACCGTCGTTGCGCTGGCCGACAAGCTGGAAACCCTGGTCGGCATGTTCGGCATCGGCCAGATTCCGACCGGCGACCGCGACCCGTTCGCGCTGCGTCGGCATGCGCTGGGCGTCATCCGCATGCTGGCCGAAGGCAATCTCGACCTGCCGATCGACAAGCTGCTCAACAGCGTCTTTGCCCAGTTCAACGGCATCGAAGGCTTCCAGCTCAATACCGATGCGCTGGCCGACTTCATCTACGAACGTCTGGCCGGCAGCCTGCGCGAGCAGGGTTACAGCGCCCAGGAAGTCGATGCCGTGGTATCGCAACGACCGCAACGCCTGGGCGACATCCCGAAGCGCCTGGCCGCCGTGCGCGCCTTCTCGGCCCTGCCGGAAGCCGCTGCACTGGCCGCCGCCAACAAGCGGGTCGGCAACATCCTGAAAAAGGTCGAAGGCACGGTCGAGGCCAAGGTCGACCACGCACTGCTCGCGGAAGCGGCCGAAGTGGCGCTGCATGCGGCCCTGGTCGATGTCGTGCCGCAGGCCGATGCCGCCTTCGTCACCGGCGACTACAGCGAATCGCTGCAAGCCCTGGCGGCACTGCGTGCCCCGGTCGATGCCTTCTTCGACGGCGTCATGGTCAATGCCGAAGACCCGGCGCTGCGTGCCAACCGCCTCGGCCTGCTCGCCACGCTGCATGCCGCGATGAACCGCGTCGCCGACCTCTCCAAGCTGTCCACCTAAGCCGGAAGGAACGCCATGCCGACCAGCAAACTCGTCATCCTCGACCGCGACGGAGTGATCAATTTCGACTCCATTCAATACATCAAGAGTCCGGCCGAATGGAAGCCGATTCCCGGCAGCCTGGAAGCCATTGCCCGCCTCAACCAGAACGGTTATCGGGTGGTCGTGGCGACCAACCAGTCGGGCGTCGGGCGTGGCCTGTTTGAAATGGATACGCTGAACAGCATCCACGAAAAGATGCACAAGTCACTGTTCACGCTGGGCGGCCGCATCGAGGCGATCTTCTATTGCCCGCACCCGGCCGATTCCGACTGCGACTGCCGCAAGCCCAAGCCGGGCATGTTCAAGCGCATTTCGGAAACGCTCAATGCCGACCTCAAGGGCGTGCCGGCCATCGGCGACTCCCTGCGCGACCTGCAGGCCTGCGCCGTGCTGGGCTGCCAACCGATGCTGGTGTACACCGGCAAGGGCGAAAAGACCAAAGCCGAGGGCAACCTGCCGGAGGGCACCCTGGAGTTCGCCGACCTGTCAGCCGCCGTCGACTTCATCCTCAAGGAAAGCAAGGCATGATCGTCGTCCGTTCCACGCTGTTCATGGCCTGGGCGCTCCTCTGGTCGGTCGCCACGGCTCCACTGGTGGTGATTGCCGCCCTCGCCCTGCGTGGCCTTTGGGGCTACCGCTTCGGCAAGCTGTGGCGGCTCGGCATGCAATGGGGCGTCGAAAACCTGCTCGGCATCCGCCCCAAGGTAATCGGTCTGGAAAACATGCCCAAGGAGCCTTGCGTCATCCTGGCCAAGCACCAGTCGGCCTGGGAAACCATGACCCTGCAGGACTACGTGCCGAACGGCGCTTACTGCGTCTTCGTGCTCAAGAAGGAATTGCTGCGCATCCCCTTGCTGGGCTGGGGGCTGGCCGCGATGAAAATGATTTCGATCGACCGCGCCGCCGGCAAGGATGCCCTCGATCAGGTCGTCACCCAGGGCCGCGAACGCCTGCAGCAGGGCTTCTACGTCATTCTCTTCCCGGAAGGCACGCGCGTCGCACCGGGCCAGAAAAAGCGCTACAAGCCGGGCGGCGCCTATCTGGCCACCCACGTCGGCTGCAAGGTCGTGCCGATCGCCCACGATGCCGGCGAACTGTGGCCGCGCCAGGCTTTCCTGAAAAAACCGGGGACCATCACGGTCAGCATCGGCCCGGCGTTCGACGCCACCGGCATGAGCGAAGCCGAGGTCAATCAGAAGGCCGAAGCCTGGATCGAAGCCGAGATGCACCGTATTTCCCCGCATCGCTACCCTGATGCCGTCGGCCAACACGCCTGAACCAGCCCGCAGCATCCTGATTGCCGGCCAGGCGGTCGCCTATCAACTCAGGCGTAGCCCGCGCCGCACCATCGGCCTGTCGATCGACCATCGCGGCCTGCACGTCGGCGCTCCGACGCGGGCCCGGATCGGCGACATCGAGAACCTGATCCGCCAGCACGGCCAGTGGGTCCTCGACAAACTCGCCAACTGGCGCCAACGCCCGGCCCCGGAAACCCTGCAGATTACCGATGGCTGCAGCATTCCCCTTCTCGGCGCGGCCCTGCCGATCACCGTCACGCCGCTCGGCCGGGCGCGCTGGCAATTTGCCGGCGAACGCCTGCATCTGTGGCCAAGCGACAGCGTCAGCGCCAATCAACTACTGGAAAAAGCCCTGCGCGAGAAGGCCCGGGAGATCTTCATCGAGCGACTTGGCCACTACGCGCCGCAACTCGGGGTCGGCACACCGCCGCTCCGCCTGTCTTCGGCCCGCACCCGCTGGGGCAGCTGCAGCCACCACGGCGGCATTTCGCTCAACTGGCGGCTGGTCTTCATGCCCCTGCCCGTCGTCGATTACGTGGTCTGCCACGAACTCGCCCACCTCAAGGAAATGAACCACAGCCCGCGCTTCTGGTCTGTGGTGGAACAACTTTGCCCCGACTGGAAAGCCCGTCGCCTGGAACTCAGGAAACTCGCCCACCAGCTCCCCAGACTCCAATAAACCCAGGAAACAACATGCGCATCCTGCACACCATGATCCGCGTCGGCGATCTCGACCGCTCCATCGCTTTCTACACCGAAATCCTCGGCATGCAACTGATCCGCCGCCAGGACTTCCCGGAAGGCCGCTTCACCCTCGCCTTCGTCGGCTACGGCCCGGAAGACAAAGAGGCCGTCCTCGAACTCACCCACAACTGGGACACCCCGAGCTACGACCTCGGCAACGGCTACGGCCACATCGCCCTCGCCGTGCCGGATGCGGCGGCGGCCTGCAACGAAATCAAGCAGCGCGGCGGCAAGGTCGTCCGCGAAGCCGGCCCGATGAAGCACGGCAGCACCATCATCGCCTTCGTCGAAGACCCGGACGGCTACAAGGTCGAGCTGATTCAGCGCGACTGAACGCAGCGCCGTCGAACGGCCGGGCTACCGCCTGATCGACATCAAGGTGATCCTTCCCGGCCTTGCCGATACTCCTGCAAAAGGAGAACAGCATGGCCTTTCCCGAATTTTTTACCGAGATAGCCCCGATCACGCTGCGCGACCCGTTGGCCGAGTTGCTCGGTGCCGCCAGCGATGGCCTGATCGAATACCGCTTCGCCGATGCCGTCAAACTGGCCGGGCATTCCTGCCCGACCGTGGCCGGCGCCTGGCTGATGACGACACGCGGCTTGCGCGCCCTGTACGGTGACAGCATTCCGGTGCGCGGCGACCTTCAGGCCGCCCTGCCCGAGGCGCCCCACATCGGCGTCAGCGGCGTGATCGCCAGCGTCGTCACCTTGCTCACCGGCGCCACCGGCGAACAGGGTTTCAAAGGATTGGCCGGACGCCATGCCCGCAACGGCCTGCTCCGCTTCGGCGTCAATGGTTGCGGCAGTTTGCGCCTGACCCGGCGCGATACGCAGGCCACGGTCGACTGCAGTCTGCACCTCGAACATGTCCCGCCCGATCCCGGGATGGGGCCGCTGCTCTACGCCGTCCTCGACGGCTCGGCCAGTGACGAGCAACTGAGCCGCTTCGGCCAGCTTTGGCAGCAGCGGGTCAAGCGCCTGCTGATTGACCATGCCGACGATCCGGCGCTGGTCGAAATCCGGCTCGGGGTAGCCTGAAACTCAGGCGTCGATGGCTTCCCGCGCCACCCGCTCGAAGCTATCCACGACGCCGCCCCAACCGCGCGGCAGCATGCTTTGCCGGGCCGCCTGCGACATCTGCTGCAAGCGTTCGCGGTCGGCCAGCATCCACAGCGCCGCCTCGAGATAGGCCCCTTCGTCGCCCGGCGAGGCGACCACGCCATTGCGCTCGTGCTCGACCAACTCGGCCGCCGCCGCACTGCGATAGGCGGCCACCGGCAGGCCGCTGGCCATCGCTTCGGCGACGACATTGCCGTAGGTCTCGGTGAGACTGGGAAAGAGGAAGAGATCGGCGCTGGCGTAGTGCGCGGCGAGGTCGTCGCCGAGGCGCATGCCGGCGAAGTGATGATCCGGATGGTCGTTGGCCAGCTGCCTGGCCGATGGACCGTCGCCGACCCAGATCATGCAGGCCGCCGGATGGCGCGCCTTGATCGCGGCAAAGCTGCGCTCGACCAGCGCCAGGTTCTTTTCCGCCGCCAGCCGGCCGACATAAAGGCAGGCCAGACCGCCCGGCGGCACGCCCCAGTCGGTGCGCAGCACGACATTGCGCCGGCGCGGGTCGTAGAGATGGGTATCGACGCCGCGCCCGACGACGCGCACCCCGACAATCCCCTCGCCGGCCAGATCGGCCGCCAGGGCCGCCGTCGGCACCATGGTGGCGCGGGTCCGCCGGTGCAGGGTGCGCAGGTAGGCGGCGACGGCCGGCCGCATCCAGCCCAGGCCGTAATGCACGCTGTAGCGATCGAAATTGGTATGAAAGCCGGAAGTCACCGGAATCCCCAGGCGCCGCGCCGTACTCACCGCCGACCGCGAGGCCCTGCATGAGGCGCGCGACGATGAGCAGCGCGGGAGACAGCACACCAAGACCGGTCGGGATGATCGCGATCAGGAGCGCGCCGCTGCACATCAACGTGACCGAACGGACGAGGGCGGCGCGGCGACCAACGCGATCCGCGTAGCGGCCGAAGAGCAGTGCGCCGATCGGTCGCGCAACGAAGCCGACGGCAAAGACCAACGCACTGTTCAGCAGTTGCGCAGTCTGATCCCCGGCTGGAAAGAACGCGCGCGAAAAGTACAGCGCAAAGGATGCATAGGCGAACCAGTCGAACCACTCGACGAAGTTGCCGGCGGAAGCACCGAGGATGTTCTTGAGCCGGCGGGTGGTTCGCATGGGTAGAGGAGCTGCGGTCCGGGGAGGGGACTATAGACCATCATGCGTTAGCCGGTTGAGAGGGCAGCGCACGAAGGAGGCCGCAAATCCGTGCGCGGTGCCCTGTATCACGAGGTCCCGGACCGCCTCAAGGACAGCCTGCTGCTGACGGCGTTCGGCCGTGCCGCCGGAATTCTCTGGTTAGCAGGCTGGTGAAAAACTGCTGCGGCCGCCGTCTGCCGCGTTGCGCATCCGTCTGCGGTGCTCATTTACTCCGTGTAAACT
>DAIMCQ010000038.1:0-20964 GCA_036726285.1 Azonexus sp. | reverse complement strand
GCCAACATGTATCCCTGCCAGGCCCTTCCCGGCAGCCCGATCTACCATACCGCCCGCCAGCAGGGCTGGGCCTTGCCGACCTCCTACGAAGGCTATGCCTTCCTGTCCTACGAATGCGAGCCCCTGCCGACCAAACATGTCAGTGCCGCCGAGGTTCTGCGCTTCCGTGACCAGGCCTGGCAGACCTACTTCACCAACCCGGCCTATCTTGACCTGGTGGAGCGTAAATTCGGCCCTCAAGAGCGTCAGAACGTGATCGACATGGCCACCATCCCGCTCAAACGTAAACTGCTCGGCGACTGAGTCCATGATCATCACCCGTACTCCTTTTCGCATCTCCTTCTTCGGCGGCGGCACCGACTATCCGACCTGGTACCGGGAACACGGCGGCTCGGTGCTTGCCACGACCATCGACAAATACTGCTACATCAGCTGCCGCTACCTGCCGCCCTTCTTCGAACACAAGCATCGCATCGTCTATTCGTTCATCGAAAACGTACGCAGCATCGAGGAGATCCAGCATCCCGCCGTTCGCGCCACGCTGGCCTGGGCGCAGATCGAGGCCGGGCTGGAAATTCATCATGACGGCGACCTGCCGGCCCGCTCTGGACTGGGCTCCAGCTCGTCCTTCACGGTCGGTCTGGTGCACGCCCTACGTGGCCTGCGCGGTCAGCTGATCTCGCGGGAAGACCTCGCACGCGATGCCATACATATCGAGCAGGACCTGATCGGCGAGAACGTTGGCTCTCAGGACCAGGTGTCGGCTGCCTATGGCGGCCTCAACCGGATCGACTTCAAGCCGAGCGGCGCCATCAACGTTTCCCCGATCATCCTGCCGGCACAGCGCAAGGAAGCGCTGCGCAGCCACCTGATGCTGTGCTTTACCGGCGTTTCCCGCATCGCTTCGGAAGTCGCCAAGTCGAAGATCGAAAACCTGGAAAAACGCAGCGCCGAACTCAAGCGCATGCAGGCCCATGTCGACGACGCCATCGCCATCCTGCAGACCCCGTCGGTTTCGATCGAGGAATTCGGCCGCCTGCTCGACGAAAGCTGGCAGCTCAAGCGCAGCCTGTCGGACCGGGTATCCACGCCGCACATCGACGAACTCTACGCCGAAGCGCGCAAGGCCGGCGCCCTGGGCGGCAAGATACTGGGCGCCGGTGGTGGCGGCTTTCTGCTGCTCTTCGCCCGCCCCGAGGATCAGCCGGCGATTCGTGCCCGCCTCGACCGCCTGGTGCACGTGCCTTTCAATTTCGACGATTCGGGCAGCCGCATCGTGCTTTATCAACCGAACGGCCTTTAAGTCCATGAACAAGAACGCTGCCATTCTGGTTGCCGGCCACACCGGGCTGATCGGCTCGGCCGTGACGCGCCTGCTCCAGGCGCAAGGCTACGCCAACCTGCTCCTCCCTACCCGGCGCGAGCTGGAACTGAGCGATGCTGCCGCCGTCGCCGCCTATTTCGCGCGCCATCGTCCGGAGTATCTGGTGCTGGCGGCCGGCGAATCGGGCGGCATCCAGCGCAATCAGCACTTTCCCGCCGATCTGATGCGCCCCAACCTGGCCATTCAGGCCGCCGTCCTGGAAGCCGCCCACACGCATGGCGTCAAGCGGACGATCTTCTTCGCCTCGTCCTGCATGTACCCCAAGGTCTGCGCCCAGCCGATGGCTGAAGAAAGCCTGTACAGCGGCCATCCCGAGCCGACCAGCATCGCCTACGCTACGGCCAAGATGGCCGGCCTGCAGCTCTGCCTGGCCTATAACCGGCAATATGGCGAAACCCGCTTCATTCCAGTCATCCCGAATAGCGTTTACGGCCCGAACGACGACTTCGACCCGGCCTCCGGACACGTCCTCTCGGCCTTGCTGCAACGCTTTCACGCGGCAAGTGCCGCCGCCAGCCGGGAAATCACCCTGTGGGGCAGCGGCACGCCGCGCCGCGAATTCCTGCACGCCGACGATCTGGCCGAGGCCTGCCTGGTGCTTCTCGACGAGACGCTTGCAACGCCGGCACTGCCGATCAATATCGGCCCCGGCACGGATGTCTCGATCCGCGAACTGGCTGAAATCATCGCCGAGGTCACCGGCTTTGCCGGTCAAATCGTCTGGGACCGCGACAAGCCCGACGGTGCGCCCCGCAAGCTGCTCGACAGCAGCCGGATGCGCGCCTTGGGCTGGACGCCACGCCGGTCGCTGCAACAAGGCATTCAGGATCTCTACGACTGGTATCGTCAGCAACCGGCCCACTCTTCACGAAAGCAGACATCATGAACAGCCCTGAACACGCGCTTTCCGCAAAAGCCCGCTGGGTCTGGCGCGAAACCCTGCGCATCCACCGTCGGGCGCCGGAAACCCGGCTCGCCTCGTCGCTTTCCTCGATCGAGATTTTCGTCGCCCTCTACTACGGCGGTATCTTGCGTCACGACGCAGCCGAACCGCTCGCCGAATTGCGCGACCGACTGATCATCAGCAAGGGCCACGGTTCGATCTGCATGTATCCCATCCTGGCCGACCTCGGCTTCTTTCCGGTCGAGGAACTGGACAAGGTCTGTCAGGCCGGCGGTTTCCTGGGCGGCATTCCCGACCCGGTCATTCCCGGTTACGAAACGGTCAACGGCTCCCTGGGACATGGCTTGGGCGTCGCCGCCGGCATGGCCCTCGGCCTCAAGCGCAAGGCCAGCGACCGCGCCGTCTTCGTCCTTGCCGGCGACGGCGAACTGCACGAAGGCGCCAACTGGGAAGCCGCGATGTTTGCCGCCCATCACGGCCTCGACAACCTCAACCTGATCGTCGACGACAACCGCATCAGCATGCTCGATTACACCAACAAGATTGTCGGTCACGGCGATCTGGCCGGCCGCTTCGCCGCCTTCGGCTGGCAGGCGGAAGAGGTCGATGGCCACGATGTCGTCCAGGTTCGCGAACGTCTGGCCGCCATGAAGGAAAGCCATTCCGGCAAGCCCAAGGTACTGGTCGCCAAGACCAGGAAGGGACACGGCGTCCCCAAACTGGAAGGCGAACCCTTGTGCCACATCATCAATCCCAAACCCGAACTGCTCGACCAACTGCTTGGGGAGGCACCATGACCCAGCCGTCCCAAGCCATGCGCGACGCCTTCCTGCTACGCCTGCTGGAAGCCATGCGGCAGGATGAAAAGCTGTTCTTCGTCACCGCCGACTTCGGTTCGCCGGTACTGGATCGGATTCGTGCCGAACATCCCGAACGCTTCATCAATGTCGGCATCGCCGAACAGAACCTGATCAACGTCTCGGCCGGACTGGCGCTCGAAGGTTATACCGTCTTCGCCTACGCCATCGCGCCCTTCATCACCATGCGCTGCTACGAGCAGATTCGCGTCAGCCTCGCCCTGCTCTCTGCAGTCCGGCCGCTCAACGTGAACCTGATCGGTGTCGGCGCCGGATACAGCTACGTGGTTTCCGGGCCGACCCACCAATGCTACGAAGACCTGACGATCATGCGCGCCCTGCCCAATCTCGGCCTGCTCTCGCCGGCCGACCACGTGACGGCCGCGGCCATGTTCGATACCTGCCTGGCCCGCCGGCAGCCCAAGTACCTGCGCCTCGACGCCCAAGTCCTGCCCGTCGTTCATCAGGCGGGCGCGCCCGATCCGTCGCTCGGGTTTGCCCAGCTGCGTCGCCCCGGGAAAATCTGCCTGATCGCCACCGGTTACCCGGTCCACACCGCCTTGCGGGTCGCCGAACAATTCGCCGCCAGCGGTCGCGATCTTGCCGTGATCGATCTCTTCGATATTGCCGGTTTCGACCGGCCAGCTCTGCTGCAAACCCTGGCTGATTACGCTGCCATCGTCACGCTGGAAGAAGGCTTCAAGGGCCGTGGCGGCGTCGATGCGCTGTTCTTCGACCTGCTGGCCGATGCGCCGCCCCGCCCGATGCTCAATCTCGGCGTCGCCCCCGGTTATCGTTTCGAACTCGGCAGCCGCGTCCAGCTCCACGAGCAAGTCGGCATCGGTCCCAATGCCGTGCGCGCTGCGCTCACGGCCTTTATCGATCGGCATCATCTCTAACCCAGTCCCAGGATTCCCGATGAAATTCCCCCTCATGCGCAACAACATCCTCCGCGAAGACCTCGACGCCGTCATCGAGCATCTCCGCCAGGACAATCCGATGCTGACCAACGGTGCCCAGGTCCGTGCCTTTGAAGCGGAATGGTCGCGCTGGCTGGGCGTCAAACACAGCGTCTTCGTCAATTCCGGTGCCTCCGCCAACCTGCTCACCATGGCACTGCTGAAATTGCGCCATCCGACCGGCGGCGAAGTCATCGTGCCGCCGCTGACCTGGATCTCTGATATCGCCAGCGTGCTGCAAAACGGTTTCAAACCGGTCTTTGCGGACATCGACCCGCGCACCCTGGCAATGGATACCGACAAGATTCTCGCCGCCATCACGCCCGACACCAGGGCGGTTTTCCTCAGCCACATCCAGGGCTTCAACGGTCTCACCGACCGTCTGCTGGCCGAACTGGCGGCGCGCGGCATTCCGCTGATCGAGGATGTCTGCGAGTCGCACGGCGCGACGCACCGCGGGCGGAAGGCCGGCAGTTTCGGCTGGATTTCGAATTTCTCCTTCTACTACGCCCATCACATGAGCACCATCGAAGGCGGGATGATCTGCACCGACGACGACGAGGCTTACCAGCAACTGCGCATCCTGCGCTCGCATGGCATGGTGCGGGAAAGTAACGATGCCGACGTGAAACAACGCTATCAGGACGAATTCCCGGACCTCAACCCGGACTTCATCTTTGCCTTCCCGGCCTATAACGTGCGCAATACCGAAATCGGCGGCATTCTCGGCCGCCAGCAACTGCCCCGCCTCGATGCCAACATCCGGCGGCGCAGCGAAAACCAGGCGCAATTTCTCGAACAGATCGATGCAAGCCGTTATCGCACCGATTTCGTTACGGAAGGCTCGAGCAACTATGCCTTCAACCTGGTGCTCGCCCATGCCGACCAGGCCTACATGCAGCAACTGATGGCCCGCCTGCGCGAAGAAGGCGTCGAGTTCCGCCGCGGTAGCGCCGGTGGCGGCAATCAATTGCGTCAGCCCTACCTGCGCGGCATCGTGCCGGACAACCACCATCTCGACTATCCGGAAACCGAGCACATTCACTTCTTCGGCATGTATATCGGCAACTATCCCGACTTGCAGGCCGACGAAATCGACAGCCTGTGCCGGATCATCAACCGTGCCTGAACCGATCACCGCCATCGTGCTGGCCGGCGGCCAGGGAACGCGCCTGCGCAGCGTCGTCCCCGACCTGCCCAAGCCGATGGCCTCGGTCGCCGGCCGGCCCTTCCTCGAAATCCTGCTCGACTACTGGATTGCCCAGGGGGTCAGCCGCTTCATCTTTTCGGTCGGCTACCGGCGCGAAGCCATCATGGACCACTTCGGGACCGCCTATCGCGGCATTCCGATTGCCTATGCCATCGAGGAACAGCCGCTCGGCACCGGCGGCGGCCTGCTGATAGCCATCCGCCAACTTCTTGACGACGCGAAGAACGTCCTGCTGCTCAATGGCGACACCTTCTTCGCCGTTGCCCTGAACGAACTGATCGCCTATGCCGAGAACCAGCACAGCGCCTGGTGCCTGACACTCTTTCCCACATCCCATACCGAGCGCTACATGGGGGTTGAACGAGACGCGCAGGGCCGACTACAGGGCCTCGGTCGCAAGGCCGATGGTGGCACGGTCCTGGCCAATGGCGGCGTCTATTGGCTGGCGACAAAAAATTTGGCGCAACTGGGGCTCGAAACCGGTCAAGAATATTCGCTGGAAGCCGATATCCTTCCCAAGGCCCTGGCTGCCGCCCAAATAATTGTCGGAATGCCCGCGGAGGGGACGTTCATCGACATCGGCATCCCCGACGACTACCAACGCGCCCAAACCCTGCTGTCGAAAGCAGCTTCGGCAAACGAATTCAACTAAATCAAAGAGAGACTCATGAGCTATCGTATCCTCGTCACCGGCGGCGCCGGCTATCTCGGCTCCACCCTGGTTCCCGAACTCCTGGCAGCGGGACACCAGGTCACGGTACTCGACAATTTCATGTACAAGCAGGCCAGCCTCAATCATGTCTGCCATCACCCGAAGTTCTCCGTGGTCAAGGGCGACGTCCGTAACGAAGGCATTCTGCTGCCCCTGCTGCGCCAGGCCGACATCGTCATCCCGCTCGCCGCCCTGGTCGGCGCACCGCTCTGCAAACAGGACCCGGTCGGCGCCACCACCACCAACCGCGATGCCATCCTCTGCATGCTCAAGCACCTCTCGCCGCAACAACTGGTGCTGATGCCGACCACCAACAGCGCTTACGGCTCGGGCGACGAAAACAATTTCTGTACCGAAGAATCACCGCTCAATCCGATCTCCCAGTACGCCATCGAAAAAGTCGAGGTCGAGCAGCACCTGATGCAGCATCCCGCCGCCGTCAGCTTCCGTCTGGCCACGGTATTCGGCATGTCGCCGCGCATGCGCATCGACCTGCTGGTCAACGACTTTACCTACCGTGCAGTCCATGACCGCTTCGTGGTGCTCTTTGAAAGCCACTTCAAGCGCAACTATATCCACGTCCGGGACATTGCCCGGGTATGCCTGCACGCCATTGAAAACTCGAAGCAGATGACCGGACAGATCTACAACGTCGGTCTTTCCGACGCCAACGTCTCGAAATGGGAACTCTGCGAACACATCAAGAAGCAGATTACCGACTTCACCTTCATCGAGGCGCCAGTCGGCAAGGACCCCGACCAACGCAACTACGTCGTGTCGAATGCCAAGCTCGAAGCCACCGGCTTCATGCCGGCGGTCTCGCTGGATGCGGGCATTGCCGAGCTGATCAAGGGCTACACCATGCTGAAGAACAGCCTGTACGGCAACGTCTGAACGCATGGAATTCAAACTCGTCTATGGGAACCACGGCAGGAATCCATTTCACATCATGGATACCCTGCTCCTCGTCCGGTTCAGCCTTGAGGCCTTGGGCCACAAGGCCGATCTGGAAGAGCAGATCGTGCCGGGTAAAACCAACATCCTGATCGAATGCTTCACCGCTCCCTTCGTCGAATCGATGCGCGAAGCGCGGCAGACCGCCGGGACCGACTTCATCATCATCGCCACCGAGTTCCTGACCGGGCAGACCTTCAACGACTTCGAGGCGACGGCCACCCCGCAAGCACAGACAGGCCAGGCAGCCAGTCACTACGACAACGCCGATTACTGGCGGGAACGCTTTCAAGCCTTCCTCGGCGCGCAACGCGAGACGCGCGCCATCTGGCACCTGGCCGACAGCCAGGTGAAGCCCTTCCAGGCAGCCACCGGGCACCCCAAAGTCGGCTATCTGCCGCACGGCTACGTCGATGAATTCGCCCGAGTTCATCACAAGGCCGATGCCCACAAGGATATCGATGCCCTCTTTACAGGGCACCTGACCGAGCATCGCCGCAAAATCATCGGTGACTTGCAGCAACTGGGCATCAAGGCCCTGGCCACCCAGCCACTCAATTTCCCGCAGCGGGAAGATCTGGTCGCCCGCTCGAAAATCGCGCTCAATCTCAAGCAGAACCCATCCTGGCAGTATCCGTCGAACTCCCGTTTCCACTACCACCTCTCGAATGATTCGTTCTTGGTTTCCGAGCACTGCCCGGTGGCCTGTGATCTATCTCCTTACGTCGAGGAAGTATCCGTTGAGCAACTAGCCGCGGCATGCCGCGACATCATTTCAGCCGGCAATTGGCAAAGCCGGGCACGGCAGAACAAGGAGCGTTTCATCGCAGAACGCCCGATGGCCAGGTTGATGCAAGACTTGCTGGATGCAAGTTTCTCGAATACCTGACAAGCAAAGAAATGGCTTTGACAAGAACATTGGAATCCGCAGGCATCGTGCAAACGGCGGCGAGTGCCCCCCGGCTCGCCCAGATTGTCTCCCCGCCTTTCGCCTGCGGCGTGGCGTGGCTGATCAATGCGCTGCTCTACCTCGACATTCGTGTCACCAATACGGTTTTTGAACCGGGGCACTGGCAAACCTCCGATGACAGCTGGCGCATGTCTGACGCAGCGGAAGCGCATCTGAAGTGGCACCTGCCGGTACTGCACGAGCGCCAATCGTTCAGTTTCCCCGAGGCGCTACACATACGCTGGGAACATCGCCTCGACTTCGCAGCGAGCGAGGCGCGCCCGACGATTCTTTTCGTCCGCGACCCGCGCGATGCGGTCTATTCCCTCTATCGCCGGAGCTACGCAGAGCGCATGAGCTTCCTTGGCTATCTGAATCGCCCGGATATCTGGCCAGACCATTTCCCCGGCCTGTTCCAGATGCCGCCGATGGAGAGCTTCGCCTATTTTTGCTGGTACTGGCAGGCGATGGCTGAGGCGATGCCGGTCAAACTGGTCCGTTTCGAGGATGTCAAAGCAAGCCCGGTAGAAACTTTGCGCGACGTATTGCAGTTTTTAGGCATAGCGCGTTCCGACGAGGAACTTCATGCCGCCGCCGAATCCTCGGGCTTCGAAAAGGCCCGGCAAGCCATGCAGCAAATGGAAAGCAACACCGGCAAAACATTCAAGACCGCACGCAAAGGCCAGGTCGGCGAATGGCGACAAAGCTATTCCTTGCTCGCCCGGACCAGCATCCGGAAATTAGGCCGGGCGATGATTGCGGGTCTGGGCTATGCGGACGACAAGGGCACGCCTGTTAAGGAGCAATTACCGAGTAGCTGGCATCAACAAGTTAGTCAGCGTATTTCGCCAGCCCTGCGTGACCTGGTTACGACGTGGTTACAGGCGACGGAACAGGGGGAAGGCCCCGGTTTTCAAGAGATGGCCACAGCAGTCCAAGAGCAGGCGATCGCAGGCAAAGACCTGCTGCGACTGGGGGCAATTGTCGAAGCGATTTTCTATGTCCAACGAATTTTTGCCGATACCGCATCGTCGCAGGCACGCATCGCCCTCAACACCTTCGTCCATCTGAATCTGTTCTATTTCGACCAATGGCCGGTACAAGTAGCGGCCTGGTCTGGCTTGCGTCGCCTGGAAACGGAAACTGGTGCGCCCATCCTGCAGCGATTGGGCAACTATCAGCAATATCGCTTGCGGATACTGAACCGGATGTGGAAATTGAACCGGATAGGGAAATTATTTTGAAAGCCAATCCGCGAGTTATCTGGATCACTGGCCTTTCCGGAGCGGGGAAATCAACGCTTGCGCAGCAGATGGTGACCCGCCTAAGGGCCTCGGGCGAATCGGTCGTGATGCTCGATGGTGATGAACTCCGCGAGGTGTTTGGAGCGGTTGCCGCCAATGCACAAAATCACGGACGTCCAGCCAGGCTGTTGCTGGCGATGCAATATGCTCATTTGTGCCGGGTGATCGCCGCGCAGGGGCTGACGGTGGTGATCGCGACCATCTCGCTGTTCCGCGAAGTGCATGCCTGGAACCGCGCCAACCTGCCCGGCTATTTCGAGGTTTATCTCAAGGTACCGGTCGATGAACTGCGCCGACGAGACCCCAAGGGAATTTACCGTCGTTTTGACGCCGGCGAACTAACCGATGTCGCCGGACTGGACTTGCCCATCGACGAACCCGAAGCGGCAGATTGGGTGGTGGAGTTCGACTCAAAGCAATCGGCAGCAGAACTGGCTGACGAATTAACAAAAATTTTAAGCACGAGGAACAAAACATGAGCAAAGAACTCCGGGCTGGCGACTTTACCGGCCTAGCCAAAGACTACTCGCAGCATCGCCCGGACTATTGCCCATCGGTACTCAAGGCACTGCTCGGACTACTCGGCAAGCCGACGGCGGAAATTGATTTCGTCGATGTCGGAGCCGGTACCGGCATCTGGACAAGAATGGTCCACGATGCGGGTGTCCGTACCGCGACGGCCGTCGAACCCAATGACGACATGCGGAACAACGGTATTGCCGATAGTCGGCACATCGCCATTCGTTGGTTGGCCGGCAGCGCCGAAACCACCGGTTTGCCGAATGCTTCGGCTGACTGGTTGTCGATGGCCTCGAGTTTTCATTGGGCCAACTTCGACACGGCAACCCAGGAGTTTCACCGGATCTTGCGCCCGGGCGGTCGGTTTACCGCATTATGGAACCCCCGGCTCATCGAAGAGAATCCTATGCTGGTCGAAATTGAAGCGCATCTCGATACCCTGAGACCGAATATCAAACGCGTTTCCTCCGGCCGCTCGGGTATCACCGAGACCTTGACCGAACAACTCTGGGAATCGCCCTACTTCGACGACGTCGTCTATGTCGAAGGGCGCCACGTCATTGCGATGACCCCGGAGCGCTATTTGGGAGCTTGGCGCTCGGTCAATGATCTCCGAGTACAACTCGGCCCGGAAAAATTCGATGCTTTCCTGACCTTCGTTGAAAAACGGATTTCTGATCTGCAGCTTATCGAGGCCACTTACCTGACCCGCGCCTGGTCTGCACGACGCAAGGATTGATCGCGATGCCTGTGGCATTCACCACCAAGGCCGGTACGCTGGCGGCCCTGCAAGGTCGGCTCAAATCGGCCCGCATTGCGCCACTGCGTGCCTTCACGGTGACGGACTGGCGGACAGATCGGTCGGCCTGCATGGCCGGGATGGCACATAGTCTGGGGCCTGGCCCCTGGATTGTCCGCTCCAGCAGTGCCCGGGAAGATGGAGCAGAAACGTCCAATGCGGGAGCGTTTCTTTCGGTTCCCAATGTGAATGCTTCCGGCTTGGCAGAAGCGGTGGAGCAAGTCATCGCATCCTACGGAGAAGCGCTCCCTGCCGATGCCGTGCTGGTCCAGCCGATGCTGCCGCACGTCGTCCGTTCCGGCGTGGCCTTTTCGCACGACCCCAACACTTGTGCCCCGTATAGGGTGGTGAATTGGTCGGAAGGCAGCAATACGGCCACAGTCACCGGCGGCATGGGCGGCCGGGTGTGGCAGCATGCGGCTCAAAGCACCGTTCCGCCCCCACCGACATTAGCGCCGATTATTGCCTTGCTCGAAGAATTGCTGGCGCTGTTCGACAGAGTCCCGGTGGATTGTGAATTTGCCGTCACCCGTGAGGCAGAAGCCGAGGTGCTGTGGCTGTTGCAGGCGCGGCCATTGATCTTGCCTGAGGCGCCCGAATCGGAGACGTTGCAGTCATCCCGTTTGGAGGCCATCGAGCGCAAGATCGCGCGCGGCATGCGCCCCCATCCCTTCCTGATGGGGCAACGCACGGTCTATGGCGTGATGCCAGACTGGAATCCGGCCGAGATTGTCGGCATCCGCCCCAAGCCCATGGCCCTGTCGCTCTATCGGGAATTGATTACCGATGCGATCTGGGCCTACCAGCGCCATAACTACGGCTACCGCAATCTGCGCAGCTTCCCGCTGATGCCACACTTCTTCGGGCTACCGTATATCGACGTCCGACTCTCATTCAATTCCTTCATTCCGGCCGATCTGGATGAAGGATTGGCAGGACGACTGGTCGATCATTACATCGACCGACTCTTGGTCGAACCGACCCTGCACGACAAGGTGGAATTCGAAATCGTCTTCTCGTGCTATACGCTCGATTTGCCGCAGCGCCTGGAAAGGCTCTCGGAAGCAGGCTTCTCCAAGCCAGAACGCGAGGCGATCGCTCACAGCCTGCGGAAACTGACCAATCGCATCGTTCATCCCAAGGAAGGCTTGTGGCGCGGCGATGCGGCGAAGATCGAGACGCTGAATGCGCGGCGGGAAGAACTGCTCGCCTCCGGCGCCGATCCACTGGAGCGCATCTACTGGTTGCTGGAAGACGCCAAGCGTTACGGCACGCTGCCGTTTGCCGGCCTGGCCCGGGCTGGATTTGTTGCGGTACAGATGCTCAAGTCGCTGGTCGCCGTCGGCGTGTTCTCGCAGTCCGATTACGATGCCTTCATCGGCAGTGTGTCGACGGTGAGTGGCCAGTTGGCGCGTGATCGCGCCGTACTGGACAAGACGACATTCCTGGCCCGCTACGGTCATTTGCGCCCGGGCACTTACAACATTCTCTCGCCCCGTTACGACGAAGCACCGGAACTGTATTTCGACTGGAACCAACGACCGCCGGCCCCTGAGCCCGTCAAACCGTTCTCGTTGACGTTGCCGCAGATGCGCGAAATCGTAAAGCTGCTGGAGGCGCATGGCCTGCAACCTGACCCGGTAGGTCTGTTCGACTTCATGCAGGCCGGTATCGAATTGCGCGAGCTGGCCAAATTCCATTTCACCCGCAACCTGTCGGATACGCTGGCATTGATCACCGAGGTGGGTGGTCAGTACGGTTTTAGCCGTGAGGACTTGGCGTATTGCGACATTGCCGCATTGAAGGAATTGCATGTGGCAGCGGCCGACCCCAAAGATGTGCTCGGGCGCAGTATCGAACAAGGCAAGGCCCGTTATGCCGAAACCCTGAAGATTTCGCTTCCCCCCTTGATTGCCAAGCCTGACGATGTCTGGGCGTTTGAGTGGCCCGAAACCGCGCCCAATTTCATTACCCAGAAACAGGTGACCGCACCGGTCGTGGGCTGTGATGCGCGCGAGCGATTGGCGGGCGCCATTGTCTGTATCCCGAATGCCGATCCCGGATTCGATTGGCTATTTGCCTATCCGATAGCCGGCCTGATAACCGCCTGGGGCGGTGCAAACTCCCACATGGCCATCCGTGCTGGCGAGCTTGGCCTATCAGCGGTGATCGGCGCAGGCGAAGTGCTTTATCGTCGCTGGTCGGGGGCTCAGCGCCTTCATCTCGATTGTGCCGGACGACGTGTAGAGGTATTGGCATGAAGGTAGTAGCCGTCAGCCAGCGCGTAGACGAGCACCTTGAATACGAGGAAGTACGCGACACGCTGGATCAACGCTTAGCGCTGTTCCTGGCCGCCGCAAGTGGCCTGTGCGTACCCGTACCAAATAGGCTCGGCGCCGGCCTGAACGACTGGCTGACCGCCCTCAAGCCGGCGGCCATCGTGCTGTCCGGCGGCAACAATCTCGGCCAGTGCGCCGCGCGCGACACCACCGAGCACGCCTTGCTGGACTACGCCAAGCTGCACCGCCTGCCCGTCTTGGGCATTTGCCGTGGCATGCAAATGATGGCCCATTGGGCGGGCACCGGACTTTGCCCCGTTCAGGGACATGTCAGAACCCGGCACCATCTTTCCGGAAAGATCACTGGCGAAGCCAATAGTTACCACGGTTTCAGCCTGACCGACTGTCCATCGGGATTCGAAGTCCTGGCCAGGAGTGAAGACGGGGAAATCGAGGCGATCCGCCACGAATCCTTACCCTGGGAAGGCTGGATGTGGCACCCGGAGCGGGAAAGCACGTTTGCCACACGCGATGTTCAACGATTGAAAGCACTACTCTCATGAAAGCCATCATCCTCGCTGCCGGTCGCGGCAGTCGCATGAAAAACCTGACCGACGAACGGCCAAAGTGTCTAGTCGAGTTACACGGCAAGGCGCTGCTGGACTGGCAACTGGAAGCGCTGCGCGGCGCTGGCATCGAGGAAATCGCCATTGTCACCGGCTACAAGCGAGAGTTGCTTGCCGGACGCGGTTTGGTGGAGTTCCATAACACGCGCTGGGCCGAAACCAATATGGTGTCGTCTCTGGCCTGCGCTGAAGCATGGCTCCGGGCCGAGCCTTGCATCGTGAGTTACTCCGATATCTTTTATAGCGCCTCCGCCGTGCAAGCCCTGATGGATAGCCAAGCAGCCTTGGCGGTGACCTACGACCCGAACTGGCTTCAATTGTGGACGCAGCGCTTCGGCAATCCCTTATTGGATGCCGAAACCTTCCGTCTCACCCCCACTCTTACCTTGGCGGAAATTGGCAACAAGCCGGCATCCGTTGAAGAGGTTCAGGGACAATATATGGGTCTGTTGCGATTTACCCCCGAGGGATGGCAGGAAGTACAGGACATTCGCGCTACCTTAACGTCTGAACAGAGAGACAAAATGCACATGACGGGTACTTTGCAGAAGGTGATTGAAGCGGGGCGTTTAGCCATCACCGCCATTCCCTACCTCGGCGAGTGGGGGGAAGTCGACACGACGGAAGACTTGCAAAGCTACCAACGCTCGAATGATTGATCCGCATACATAGAACACGCTATGACTAAAATGAATACAGAAAAAAGATGGCAGCGAGTGATTATTTGGGGTGCCGCGATACTTGGCATGGACTGCCTGAAGGTGATGAACAAGGCCGGGATAGAAGTGGCTTATTTTGTCGACCAACGCCCCCCCAGAACAGGCCGCTTTGAAGATATCCCCGCGTTGCAAAGCCAGGATTTTTTGGCGGACTCAACCTTCCTGTCGGGTGTTGATGCGATCATTTTTGCCATGTGGTCAGATTCTCGCACCATGCGGGAGTCCTTGCGACAAATGGGGTTTACCGGTGACTTCGCGAACTATCATCAAGGCATGTCGCAAGATGGTCTGTTTCGCCAGAAAAAAACATTGGTCCCTACCAAGTTGCTGGATATGAATTTCAGCCCTCGGGACCTTGCCCTGGTCGATGCGATAGTCGAACTGATCTCGAAAGATCGACCTTTGGCGTTGTATGGCGCCACCCCGATCAACCATTATTTGCTGGAACTATCTGCTGCGCTGCGCAACAAGGTAAGTTGCATCATCGACCCGGTTGCTTCTGCCCCTATTCTCGGCATTCCCGTAGTCTCGCTCCAAACCCTTGATTCACCTCATTCTGTTTGGCTTACAGCACCGACTTACCTCGACAATCTCGACGCGCGCCATGCACTGACGCAGTACGCAAACAGCATCCTGAACGATTGGGAGAGCTTGGTCGCCGACCTTCCCGAAAGCCAGCGGCCAGAACATGCCTTCATTCAACAATCGGGCTTTCATGTCTATCCTTTGCCGATTCCACCGATCGGTTTTCAAGCTGATCTCGACTTTCTGCTACTTGATTTACCGGCACGTTTTCTCGGCATGCTGCCGAACGGGTTGGCCTATGTACACAACATCCTGAAAACAACCGGGTGCAATTTCCAGACAGCCGATCTGGACATGATTTTCTATCATCGATATCACTCACGCCGTCTGCTCGATGGTGCCGAGCGCCTCTTTGCTCCGGACGGCCGCGAACTGCCGATGGACCCTTGGGGCGTGAACACTGCAGAAGATTTTTGGTACGACGAAGGCTACGTTGAATATTTCCGGCCAGAAATCGAGCGTACCGTCGCCGAGTTGATCAAGGCCAACCCGAAAATTCTTGGCCTATCGCTGCACGGCACCAACCGCATGATCGCCACGGAAGTGATCCGCCGCATGCGCGTAGCACGTCCGGAAATGATCATCATCGTCGGCGGCTACGACTGCAACAATCCCAATACCAGCCCGCAAGTCATCGACGACTATGACTACATGGTGATTTTCGAGGCAGAAACCAGCCTGCCGCCACTGGTCGAAGCCCTGCTGGCGGGGCGCAGACACTTCCATATCCCTGGCGTCGTCATCAAGAACAAATTATCCGCCGCACTGGGTACCCCTTTTGCCCCGGCACAACTTCAAGAAGATATCGATATCCAGGGCTTCCCTACCTACGAGTGGGCCGACCCCATCCTCTACCGGAACCACAACGGCTACCAACTCATTCCGATCATTCTCTCCCGCGGCTGTCGCTGGTCGCGCTGCACATTTTGCGGCGAACGCTTTCACTGGCGGCGGCGCGACCCGATCAAGGTTGCCGACGAGATCGAGTGGTTCGTCGAACGCGGAGGGAAAACCTTCCACTTCAATGACAGCGACCTTTCAGGTGACCCCGAGGCAGTTCGGGCAGTCTGCGAAGAAATTCTGCGGCGCAATATCCGCGATATCACGATGATGGGGCAGCTACGCGTACAAAAGGGCTATAACCCCGACTATTTCAAAGTACTCAAAGAAGCCGGCTTCGGCCGCTTGCGGTACGGCATCGACGCCTGGGCGAAGAACACCCTGAAACTGCAGAAGAAGGGGTACACGCTGGATATGATCGAAGAGGTACTGACTTACACCAAACAAGCCGGGATTCAGATCGGGATGAACTTGGTGATCGGCATACCAGGAGAAACGGAAGCCGATATTGATGAAACCATCGCGAACATCATCAAAAACCGTGACAAATTCGATCTTATTGAAAACCTGAACACGCTGATTCTGACCACCGCAAGCGTCTATTGGACCGATCCCGAAAAGTTCGGCATCGTCTTGCACGAAGACAAGAATGAACTTGAACGGAAGCACCCGGTGACCATTCCGTCTTCACTTTGGCATAGCACCTCTCCCTACATCGATCAGGACGTTCGCAAGGAACGTCTGGAACGCATACTCGAGGCGACCGCCAACTATGACATAAACATTGGCGGCTATGCGGAGCGCAGGGCCAAGCAACTTCTTAAGGACGAATTGCCTAACGAAGAGGCCAATGGAAAATTCGACTCATGAGGATTGCCCCCTGAAATGCTGACCTTAACATCGATAACGAAACATACAGATGAGACCTTGTGAGATCTGCCGAACCAGTCAAGCGGAGCCTATTCATCGCCAACACTTTCTCTTCCCCGGCCAAGACGCTGCTGCTCATTACGACGTTGTGGTCTGCGACTGCTGCGGCTTTGCCTTTGCCAGTGACATTCCCGACCAATCCACCCTGAACCGTCTCTATCAGGATGCGGAAAACCACCTGCACCAAGAGTTGGCGCCGGGACTGGCTCGCATTCATGATGATTTCTTCGCATTCGTCCAGCGACACGCCAATCTAACGCGGAGTACCCGTATTCTGGACATAGGTTCGGGCATGGGGCACTTCCTGAGTCGCTTCAGTCGAGCCGGCTTCCACCAGTTGACTGGCATCGAGCCAAGCACGGTGGCCGCCAGGCTAGGGCGCGAGGTCTACGATCTGGAGATCAGGAGCGAAACGGTGGACAGCTTCGCTCCGGCATCGCCATTCGGGCTGATCACGCTGTGCGGGGTGCTGGAACACATTGCCGACCTGCGCGCCAGTGTAAGCCGTATTAATGCGCTGCTTGAAGCCGGGGGCCATCTGTTCGTCGCCGTTCCCGATACGGCTGCCTTCGGTGTCACCCCACCCAAGGCAGCTTTTCTCGAATTTGCGCTGGAACACATCAACTTCTTCACGTCGACCAGCCTCGACAACCTCCTGCGGCAGAGCGGTTTCGAAAAAGTGCATATCGAATCCCAATATAACGACTTCTACGGCAACAACTATCTGCTGGCACTTTACAGAAAGACCTCCGTCGCAAATGTCGAAGCAGTCATTGAGCCTGACCGGCTAGCCCTGACCAGCCTGCGCCAGTACATCGAAAACTGCCATCGCCGACTATTGCCCGTCGCCAATATCATGGCCCAATTAGCCGATACGGGAGAGTCATTGATTGTTTGGGGCGCCGGTTCGTTGACCAGCCGCCTGCTCTGCGACACCCGCCTTGGGCAGGCCAACATCGTCGCCGTCATCGATCGCAACCAGGCATTGCAAGGCCGCCAGCTGCTCGGTATTCCCATCCACGGCCCCGAAGCGCTCAACAATTACCCTGGCACCACGGTGCTGATCGCCAGCACGACCTACGCATCGGAAATTGCCGAAAAACTGACCGGCGAGTTTGGCTGGACGGGGAAAATCCTCACCCTGATCGACGAAACGCACTAGAGAACGTTCATGAACCCTCTCCTGAAACTCCGCAACCTGCGGGAAACCGGCCAGCTCGGCAAGCAGGAATATATCGAGGCGATCCACACCCGCCATGCGGCGTTGTTCGACTATCCCGCATTCATTGCCGATACCGACGTCGAAAGCCTGCGCATAATGCCGGACGGGGTTTTCGTCCGCTCCCGCTCACAACAAGTGGAACTCTGGGTCGATCCAGACGACCAGCATCTCGTGCCATGCACCTTGATGAATTTCCGCGCCTACGAGGCTGCTGAAACCCATTTTCTTAAATCGATCGCCGGCAACGACTGGACGATGATCGACATCGGTGCCAACTGCGGTTGGTATGCACTGGCCCTCGCCAAAGCCTACCCCGGCATGGTGATTCACGCCTGCGAACCGATTGCGAAGACACACGGCATTCTCGAACGCAATATTCGCCACAATGGTTTGCTGAACATTCAAGCGCACCAGCTTGGTTTCTCCGACAAAGAAGGCAAGCTGCAATTCCTTTACACCCCAGGCTGCTCCGGTGCCACTTCGCTGATTCATGCCGGGCAGCCGGTGCGCGATGCAAGTGCGCTGCAGGAAATCAGTTGCGAGTGCACCACGCTTGATCAATTTTGTCGCCAGTTCGGCATTTCCCCGCAACTGGTCAAATGCGATGTCGAAGGAGCCGAAATGCTGGTTGTACGAGGCGGCGAACAGACACTCGGCAAAGCCCAGCCGGTAATCCTGATCGAATTGCTCAGAAAATGGGCCGAGAAATTCGGCTATCACCCGAACGATGTCTTGGCGCTACTCGCAGGATACGGTTATAGCGCTTTCACCCTCGGGACAAATGGACTGCAACACTGCCCTGTCATCGACCAGGACACCATCGAGACAAACTTCATATTCCTGCATCAGGAACGGCATCGGGAGATCATTGAACGATGAGCAAAGACTATCGCCCGACCAGCGCCTTTTTCGAAAGCCGCCATTTCCCTTACTACATCGCCAGCCCGAATTTTCTGCAAAAGTCTTCCGGACCCCGCATGCTGCACGGTCTATGCCACATGCTCAACGAAATGGGCTACGAGGCCTACATTACCTCGGAAGTCTGCTCGCCTTGGCTACGAACACCGAAGTTGACCAAGGAAGTCCAGGCTCGGCACAGGGCAACCGGACGCCTGCCAATTGCCATCTATCCGGAAGTCGTCACGGGAAATCCGTTGCAATCCACCGTCGTCGCGCGCTGGATATTGAACCAGGCAGGCCACCTTGGCGGCGAGGTTGAATTCCATCCGGATGAATTGTTGTTCTACTGGGATGAATGGGTCCTAAAAGAAGAGAGAAACGCCGACCGTTTGTTCCTGCCCAGTGTCGATACGCGACTATTCAACGCTTACGGCGTCAATCCCGAAGACCGCGAAGGATTCTGCTACTACGCACACAAGTACTTCACCACCGGGGAAAAAGTTGCTGACCGCATCGCCACAGGCGGGGTCAGCCTGTGCCAGGACATTCCTCGCTCAGCCGAAGAGATCGTCGCTATTCTCAGGCGCGCAAAAGTCCTGTACTGCTACGAGCCATCCAACATCATCACCGAAGCCTACGTTTGCGGCTGCCCGACCGTGTTGGTGGATACCCCCTACCTGAGGCGCTTTGACAATCTCGAACGCCATGAAATCACCACCATTCCCGAAGCAGAAATCGATTTTTCCTGTATTCCTGCCCACCCAACGAACCCCGACCAGCTCAGGATAAATGTCGAAACAGATGGCGTCGCGATGCGGCAATCCCTGGACAACTTCGTCAGAAAAACCCAGCAGGCCGCGATTGCCCATGCCGAACTCAGGCAAACCCCGGCCTATCGTTTCGACGAAAGCGTTACGGCCTTCCAGAACAATGATCTGGAAAACGCGATGAATGGCTTTGCCGGCCTCCTCGAGACGATGCCGGACAACGCGCTGCCCCCGGCTTACCTCGCCTTTATTTGTGCCAACCAGGGTCTTCTGGAGGAAGCCGCAGACTTTCTGGAACGGGCGCTGGAAATTGCCCCATCCCGGATCGACTTCAAGGCGGGGCTCGGTGAAAGCTTGCTGAAAGCAGGACATCCTGCTCAAGCCACCCAGTATCTGAAAGAAGCCGTTACGGCCCAACCGGATCTGCTGGCAGCCTATCCGGCCCTGGCGCAATGTCTGCACCAGACAGGAAAGACTGACGAAGCCATCGCACTCCTGCAAGCTGTAATCATGATGCCCGAGGCTGCTTCCACCCACATTTCCTCGGTATTGCTCGAGTTGCTCGCACAGCAAGGCAATCTCGACGCCTTTGCCGATATTTGCCTGCGCTATTCTCAAGGACTGGCCGACGATTTGCTGGCAGCACGCTGCCTGGCTCGCATCGACGCCAACGGCGAACGCCTGCTCGATGCCCTGGCGGCAGCACAAAGCCGGCTTCCCGCCTCGTCGGAGGAAGCACCACCGCCACGCACCGCCGATGGACGCTGTCGCATTGCCTTCATGCTCAGCGATTTCAGTCGTGAAGCAAGGCAAGGACGCCTGGCTTCGCTCTTGCAGCACCTGCCGGCCGAACGCTTCGTCACGCAGTTGATCATCAACGACCCCGCAATGGTCAATAACGATTTTGCCAACGCCTGTTCGCTGCTCGCCGACGACCTGGCCATCATCAACCAGCAAAACGATGCCGTCGCGCAGGAACAACTGAAGCAACTTGCCCCCGACGTACTGATCGATCTCGACAACTACGGTGCGGCCGACCGTCTTTCCCTGCTGGTGCAAGCAGCCGTTCCTTACAAATTGCTCTGGGGAGAAGTGCCCCTGCCACCGCTGACACCCGATTGCCTGCCCTTGCGCGGCACCATGCTGGCGGACGACGACATGTTGCCGGGTATTGCACTACCCGGACTCGGCGAATACCTCGACCTCCCGGACCTGCCAATCATCACGCCGGCCGCGACGACCGCCGCGAATGAGCAGTCCCGACACTTTGCCTGCCTGACCCCGGCAATCCGGATCGGCCGAGCGGGTTGGCAACTCTTTGCTGCCGTTCTGGCGGCAAACGATGAAAGCATCTTATCGATCAATCTCGATGACCTGGGCGAATGCGCGCAACAGTACATCACCGGGCAATTCGCAAAAGCGGGCATCGCCGCTGAACGGCTGCATTTCGTGCGGGTTCGGGGAAGCGATGAGTTGTGCCGGTTCTGGCAGCAGGTCGATATCGGCCTCGCGCCACCGGTCGACGATGGCGAGGCGGCACTTCCC
>DAIMCQ010000037.1:0-21309 GCA_036726285.1 Azonexus sp. | reverse complement strand
TGGCAATGCGGATCGCCTGCGGCATCACGATATGGCGCCAGATCTGGTAGCGCGTCATGCCCAGCGCGGCCGCCGCCGTCACCTGCCCGGCCGGGACGCCGCCGACCCCGGCGCGGAATTCTTCGGCGATGAAGGCCGAGGTATAGAGCGTCAGGCCGACAAAGCCGGCGAGATATTCAAACGATGGCCATTTGATGCCAAACAGCACCATATCGAGCTGGTGCGGCGTATTCAGCCATTCGAGCAGGCCTTCGCTCATCAAGGCGGTTGAACCGAAATACCAGAAGAACAACTGGATCAGCAGCGGCGTATTGCGAAACAGCGAAAGATAACCGGCCACCGGCCAGGCCAGCCAGCGTGAGCGGGCCAGCCGCCCCAGACAGAGCACGAAACCGAGTGCCGTTGCCGCCAGCGAGGCCAAGGCGGCCAGCACCACGGTAACGCCAAAGCCCTGGATCAGCCAGATCAGGTATTTCGGGGCCAGCAGTTCACCCAATACAGTCATGATTGAAGCGCAATTGAATGATCAAAGTAAAAAAGCGCCGGAGGCTCTGCCCACCGGCGCCCGGATAAAGGCTGGCGCCTATTTGTCGCCGATCTTGAAGATGCGCTTGAGGGGCGTCTTCGTGGTCGGGCCGAACCATGCGTCGTAAATCTTCTGGGCCTTGCCGCTCGATTCGAGTTCGCGCAGGGTCTGATTGACGAACTCGGTGAGCCGGGTTTCACCCTTGGCAATACCGGCACCGATCAGGTCATCGGACACCGAGAAGGGCGGAATCTCGTATTTGTCCTTGTCCGGCGCATTGGCGAGCAGCGCGATCAGCTTCGGACCATCCTGGGTGACCGCCTGGACATTGCCATTACGCAAGGCAGTAAAGGCGAACGGGGTGTCGTCGTAGGCAACCAGCGTTGCCGTCGGGAATTTCTCGCGCAAGACGATTTCGTTGGTCGTGCCCTTGTCGACGCCGATACGCAGCTTTCCGATCTGTTCCGGCGAGGTCAGCGTGCCTTTCTTGGCAATGAACTGCTGGCCGGAAGCGAAATAGGGAATACTGAAATTGACCTGCTTGGCGCGTTCCTCGGTGATGGTGAAGTTGGCCAGAACGATATCGACCTTGTTGGCCGTCAGCAGCGGAATGCGATTGGCCGGGTTGGTCGGCACCAGCTCCAGCTTGACCTTCAGTTTCGCTGCCAGCTCCTTGGCGTAATCGACATCGAGGCCGGTGATCTGCTTGCTTTGTGGGTCGACAAAGCCGAAAGGCGGGTTGCTGTCGAAGGCGGCAACCCGCAGCACGCCAGCTTTCTTGATGTCGTCAAGGTGATCGGCGTGAGCCAGCGTGGATAACAGGGCGAGCGTGAGCAAGGAAGCAATGCGCAATTTTTTCATTCTGAACTCCTGGTTGTCGTTCTGCAGTCTCAAATGGACAGACCGTTGATGGCCAATCCGAGGACGCGATGCTAGAGACAGCCTGTTCACGCACCAACGAAGGAGTTGTGCATTGCTTATTCAGCGTCTGGAAAAAACTTCTACCTTCTCCGCTGCCCCGCTAAGGGATATCCATCCCGAACCGGGGTGGCGGCTCAGCGCTTGGCCAGTGCCTGCACTTCGGCATGGCGCGGGCAGCTCAGCAGATGGTCGTTGACCATCCCGGTGGCCTGCATGAAGGCGTAACAGATCGTCGAGCCGACGAACTTGAAGCCGGCTTTCAGCAGCGCCTTGCTCATCGCGTCCGATGCCGGCGTCTTGGTCGGCGCCTCGGCCAGCGTGCGCCACTGGTTCTGGATCGGCTGGCCATCGACGAACTGCCACAGGAAGTCGTCGAAAGTCCAGCCATTGGCGGTCAGCGCCAGGTAGGCACGGGCGTTCTGGATGGTGGCCGCCACTTTGGCCCGATTGCGGACGATGCCGGGATTGGCCAGCAGTTCTGCCACCTTGGCGTCATCGTAGCGAGCAATCGTCGCCGGATCGAAACCGTCGAAGGCGAGCCGGTAGCTCTCCCGCTTTTTCAGGATGGTCGACCATGAAAGGCCAGCCTGTGCGCCTTCAAGGATCAGCAGTTCGAACAGTGCCCGGTCGTCATGCAGTGGCACGCCCCATTCCTCGTCATGGTATTGCCGGTAAAGATCGAAGCCTTCGCACCACGGGCAGCGTTGCATAATTCTCACTCACTGGACAAAACAACAGTATATCGCCGAAGTCGCCACCTTATCCGACGGCAACCAGCGCAAAAACCATAAGCACATAAGAATTACGTCGTTCCGCCCTGCCGCCGGTGCCGAGAGAATCCTGAAAAACACTTGAAGGACAGCACCGATGGCCAATCTCTCCGATGCAGCGGCAGACCGCCCGTACTGGGACGAAAAACTCGAAACCCAGTCGCGTGCCGACTGGGATGCGTTGAAACTCGATCTGCTGCAAAAGCACCTGCAGCACGCTTACGCCAATTCGCCCTATTACCGCGCCAGCTTCGATGCGGCCGGGGTGCATCCCGACCAGGTCAAATCGCTCGACGACATTCGCCGCTTTCCCTTCATCGACAAGAAGGTACTGCGCGACCGCCAGACCGCCGTGCCGCCCTTTGGCGACCTGGTTGCGGTGCCCGAGCGCGACATTGTCTATATCTCGGCCTCCAGCGGCTCGACCGGTGTGCCCACCGCGTCGCCATTCACGGCTGGCGATTTCGACGACTGGATGGACTACGAGGCGCGCCAGTTCTGGTCTTCCGGCCTGCGTCCGGACGACCGCTACTGCCACTCGCTGAATTTCTCGCTGTTCGTCGGCGGCCCCTGCGTGTTGGGCGCCCAGAAGCTCGGCGCGCTGTCGATCCATGCCGGCACGGTACCCTCGGAACGGCTGCTGACCATCATTCGTCAGTTCCAGGCAACGGCCATCTGGACGACGCCGTCCTATGCCTGGTATCTCGGCGAAACGGCGATCAAGGAAGGCATCGACCCGAAGAAGGATCTCAACATCAAGCGCATTTTCGTCGCCGGCGAGCCGGGCGGCTCGATTCCCGAAACCCGGCAGCGCATCGAAGCCTTGTGGGGCGCCTCGGTCTATGACTACTACGGTTTGTCGGACATCTTCGGCTCCTGCGCCGGCATGTGCGAGGAAAAGCACGGCCTTCACTGGGCCGAGGATCACATCCTGGTCGAAGTGCTCGATCCGGAAACCGGCCAGCCGGTACCGGAAGGCGGACGCGGCGAACTGGTGCTGACCACGCTGAAAAAGAGTTCCCGGCCGATGATCCGCTTCCGCACCGGCGATATCGTTTCCTTTACCTCGGACCCGTGTGCCTGCGGCCGGACCTCGATTCGCATGCTGGGCACCCACGGCCGCCTCGACGACATGCTGATCATCAAGGGCGTCAATATCTTCCCCAGCGATATCGAAGCCATCGCCCGCCGCGACCACGCCTTGAGCGGCGAGTACAAGCTGATCGTCGAACGGGAAAACCATCTCGACCATCTGACCGTCGAAATCGAACGCGCCGCCGCCGATGCCGGCCAGGATGCCGAACTGGCCGCACGCTTTGCCGGCCATCTCAAATCAGTGACCGGCGTCGCGGCGCGCATCGTCATCCTGCCGCCCGACACCCTGCCCCGCGCCACCCACAAGGCCAAGCGGGTCGAGGATCGCCGGCAACACGTCTGGAGCTGAACATGGACACCATCCTGATCGTTCCCGGCTTGCGCAACAGCGGGCCGACCCACTGGCAGACCTGGTTCGAATCCGAACTCCCCAACACCCGCCGGGTGCATCAGGACGACTGGACACGAACCTGCCTCTCCGACTGGGCCAACAAGGTGCGCCAGGCCATTGATTCGGTCGACGGGCCGCTATGGATCGTCGCTCACAGCTTCGGCTGCCTGGCCAGCGTTACCGCCGGCTTTGCCCGCCCGGAGCGGATTCGCGGTGCCCTGCTGGTGGCGCCGGCCGACCCGGCCCGTTTCAACGAACCGGAAGTCCTGCTCGAAGAACGCCTGGCCTTTCCCAGCGTGGTGGTGTCGAGTACCAACGATCCTTGGGTCAAGAGTTCTGCTGCCCGCTACTGGGCCGGCCACTGGGGCAGCGAATTCGTCGATGTCGGCGCTGCCGGGCACATCAATGTCGACTCGGGGCATGGCATCTGGCCGCAGGGCATGGCCTTGTTCGAGCAACTCAAGGCGCGCGTTGCCGAACAAAGCCCGGCATAGATGCTTTTGGATATAAGCAACAAAGAATTGCTTCGTTTTTGAGTCTATAGCCTCTCCCTACACTGGGCGCATCGAATTTCACTTTCTGGAGTCCCGCGATGCGCAAGATTGTCCTTTCCTCGGCCCTGGCCGCTTTGCTGACCCTGGGCAGCGCCTTTGCCCAGACCACGCTGCTCAATGTCTCCTACGACCCGACCCGCGAGTTGTACAAGGATTTCAACGCCGCCTTTGCCAAGCACTGGCAAGCCAAGACCGGCCAACAGATCAATTTCCGCCAGTCGCATGGCGGTTCCGGCAAGCAGGCGCTGGCCGTGCGCGACGGCCTCGAAGCCGACGTCGTGACGCTGGCCCTGGCCTACGACATCGACGCCCTGGTCGAGCGCAAGCTGATCCCGGCCGACTGGCAGAAGCGCTTCCCGAACAATTCCTCGCCCTACACCTCGACCATCGTCTTCCTGGTCCGCAAGGGCAATCCGAAAGCCATCAATGACTGGAACGACCTGGCCAAGCCCGGCGTCAGCGTCATCACCCCGAACCCGAAGACCTCCGGTGGTGCCCGCTGGAACTACCTGGCAGCCTGGGCCTGGGCGCTCAAGCAGCCGGGCGGCAACGACGCGAAGGCCAAGGAGCTGGTCACCGCCATCTTCAAGAACGTGCCGGTGCTCGATTCCGGCGCCCGCGGCGCGACGACGACCTTTGTCGAACGCGGTCTGGGCGATGTGCTGATCGCCTGGGAAAACGAGGCCCAACTGGCGGTCAACGAGATCGGCAAGGACAAGTTCGAGATCGTCGCGCCCACCCTCTCCATCCTGGCCGAGCCGCCGGTGGCGGTGGTCGACAAGGTGGTCGAGAAGCGTGGCACCCGCCTGACCGCCCAGGCCTATCTCGATTACCTGTACTCCGAGGAAGGCCAGAACATCGCCGCCAAGCATTACTACCGGCCGCGTGACGCCAAGGTGGCCGCCAAGTACGCCGCCAGCTTCCCGAAACTCAAGCTGGTCACCATCGACGACACCTTCGGCGGCTGGCAGAAAGCCCAGAAGACGCACTTTGCCGACGGCGGCACTTTCGACCAGATCTACCTGAAGAAGTAAGCCGGAATCAAAACCGGACTTGACAAACGGCTGCAGAGCCTTGTGCTGCAGCCGTTTTCACGTTTTATGACGGGCCGCCCGATTTGTGGGCAGAGTGTTAAAAATTGTTTTCCGACAAGGCACTAGGCAGCGTACTCAGTGACTACTCCCAGGCTTATCCACAGGAAATGGGGATAAGCCCAAGTGCGCCATTTTCAGGCCTGTGGGCGCGACCTCATGAACTCGATCAACTGGTCGAGCGCCATGTTCCAACCCTCCTCGAATCCCATTGCGGCGTGCTTGTCGCAGTCTTCGGCGCAGGCGTGGATAACGCGCGCCTCGTAACGCGTCCCACCGTTCGACGGGGTCAGCGAAATGAAAGCGGTAAAAAAGAAGAACCCTTCAAGCGAAGCGGCGGGAACGGGGCGAAAGCCGGGCGCAAGGGCATTGGTCCAGGCCAGGCGGCGGTTGGCTTCGACCTCAAGATAGCAGCCGGCATTGGGGTAATCCTGCCCTTCCGGTGAGCGCATCACGGTTTTGAAGGCACCGCCGGGGCGCAGATCGATTTCGCAGGCAACCGTGGTCCAGGGGCGCGGGCAGAACCAGGGCATCAGCAGCTCAGGCTGCGTCCAGGCAGCCCAGATGGCCTCGGGCGGCAAATCGACCTGGCGGGAAAAGCTCAGGTCACAATCGGATTCGGAATGGTGATTCGGGATGTTCATCGCATGCTCTCCTTGTTCTTGATCGAAAGAATCCCTCCGCAGGAGGGACGCACGCCCGGTAATTAGGTTCAAATTTTCAGTCGTTGCCAGATTTTCGGGAGGCAGCCTGCGACAACCGAAAAAACAACAAATTTACGTTATTTATCAAATTTAACACACAATCACCCTGATACTAACTTTCCCGATGAGCCATTTCCATGCACCGATATACCCCCAATCCGGCCGAGAACGCTTTCGAAGGCGAAGTCACCGGCCGGATCTTGGTAGTCGATGATGACCGGATGTCCCGTTCGATTCACCGGACCTTTCTGGCTGCACGCTTCGACGTCATCACCGCATCGTCAGGCAAGGAAGCGCTAGCGATTTGCCAGGAGCAATTGCCCGATCTGATCCTTCTCGATGTCGACATGCCGGAAATGGACGGTTATGAAACCTGTCGCAAGCTGCGCGAAACGACGGGCATTCCGATCGTCTTCATCACGGCCCACCAATCGATGGAGGAACACCTTCGCGCCTACGATGCCGGCGGCAACAGCCTGTTCACCAAACCAGTACATAGCGACGTCCTGGTTCGAACGGTCGCCATGGCAATTAACCAATACCGGGCTGCCGCCGCACTGGTCAACGAAAAGCAAGCCCTCGAAAAAATGGCCATGGGTTTTCTCTCCAGCGCCAGCCAGGCCGGTGCCTTGCTCAACTTCATGCGCTCGAGCATCGCCTGCCCGGATTATCGCGACCTGGCGAAGCAATTGCTGATTGCGACGCAAAGCCTGGGTTTGAGTTGCAGCGTGCGAATCAACCATCAGGCTGGGCCCACCGTGGTTACCGATCACGGCGCACCGTCGCCGCTCGAACTATCGATCTTTGAACAGGTTTCCGAAATTGGCCGCTTGTTCCAGTTCAAAAGCCGTCTGGTGATCAATTACGATCGTGTCTCGATCATCGTTTCCAACATGCCGGATGAAATCGAGGATGCGCAGCGAAGCGGCATCCTGCGCGACAGCCTGGCTATCCTTGCGGAAACGACCGAAGCACTGGCAATCAACATCGACATGAAAATGGAAGCCCAAATAAATGCCGAGCGAATGCAGATCGCCTTGACCGGGGCCGAAGAAGCCATGTTAGACCTCGGCGAGAACCATCGCCGCATGCTGCTCGATGTTCGCTTGCTGCTGCAGGAGCAAACGGATGACATCGAGAAAACCTATGCCTGGCTGAATGTCAGCCAAGTTCAGGAAGCGGCAATCAGCAGCAAGATGAACCATAGCGTGCACCGGGTGCTCGATCGCCTGACCAGCGGCGCCGACTTTGAAAGCCGCTTCGGCCGGGTTTTGGCCGCGCTCCATGCCGGCCGCAACACCAAATCAGTCGAATTGTTTTAATCCTGGCGGCGCTTTCCGGAAGCGAAGCAATCGGCATCATCCCCCCCGCCCTGGGCTTTGGCGCGCCCATGCCTGAATAGACAGCGCCCCGGGTTGCGGGGCGCCGCCTAAAAACTCGATCGAGCCATCACCTTTTTAAGCCAGCACTAAGGCTTTCACGGCAAAATGGCGGGATTCGGCCAGCCGCGAAGCCAGGCCGCTCATCAATTAGCCGAGGTTTGCCAAACAGGAAGTCCAGCAGCATGGATCGCACCAACCCCTCGTCCAATCTCAGTCGCTATGCCTGGCTGTCGATCGCCGCGGCAATCGCCACCATCCTGCTCAAGGGGGTTGCCTGGTGGATGACCGGATCGGTGGGCCTGCTGTCGGATGCCATCGAATCCTTCGTCAATCTGGCCGGGGCGATCATGGCACTGGCCATGTTGACGCTGGCGGCCATGCCGGCCGATGAAAAGCACGCCTTCGGGCACAGCAAGGCCGAGTATTTCTCCAGTGCCTTCGAAGGCTTCCTGATCCTGATTGCCGCCCTCAGCATCGGCTACACCGCGGTACTGCGCCTGCTCAACCCGCAGCCGCTGGAAGCGATCGGCGTCGGCCTGGCGGTATCCGTGCTGGCTTCCATCATCAATCTGCTGACCGCCCGCACGCTGATGGCTGTCGGCCGCAAGCACAACTCGATCACCCTTGAAGCCGATGCCCACCACCTGATGACCGATGTCTGGACCTCGGTCGGCGTCATTGCCGGCGTCTGCCTGGTCGCTTTGACCGGCTGGCTGTGGCTCGACCCGGTGATCGCCATTCTGGTCGCGCTCAATATCATCTGGACCGGTTGGCAATTGATGCACCGCTCAGCCAGCGGCCTGATGGATGCGGCGATTCCCACCGAGAAACAAGCCGAAATCGAAAGCCTGCTGGCCGGTTACCGGGCCAGCGGCCTTGATTTCCATGCCTTGCGTACCCGCCAGTCGGGCAGCCGCGCCTTCGTCACGCTGCACGTGCTGGTACCCGACGAATGGACGGTCAAGCACGGCCACGACTGGGCCGAACGGATAGAACTCGATATTGCCGGCCTGCTGCCCGGCGCGCATGTCACCACCCACCTCGAACCGCTGGGCGATCCGAAATCGATGGCCGACCAGGCGCTGGAGCGCTCTTCACCGGATTGATGGGTACCGCCTACCCCGAGCACGCGGGGAGAATCGCTCAGTTGGCGGCGTTGAGCGCCCGATCGGTCAGCGACAGCTGCTGGCGGAAGCACTTCTTCAGCCGGTAAAGCTGCGCCGGGCGATGCGCCTTGCCCGTCTCCATGGCGCCTTCCACCGGTTCGAGGATGTCCAGCTCATCGAGCTTGCGGCGGAAGCTGACCTTGTTGATCGGCTCGCCGAGAATGGCTTCGTACACCTTCTGCAATTGCGGCAAGGTGAAGTTCTCGCCGCACAGATACACCGGCAACGACGAATAGCTGCTCTTGTTGCGCACCCGCTGCACCGCCGCCTCGATAATCTGCAGGTGGTCGAACGGCAAGCCCGCGAGCGCCTCGACCGGCCGCAGTTCGAGCTCGGGATGTCCGCCGCCGGCAATCACCGCCTCCGGCACCAGCGCGTAATAGGCCACCGAGATCGACCAGCCGCGCGGGTCGCGGCCGAGTCCGGAAAAGGTCGCCAACTGCTCCAGATAGGGACTGGCAATACCCGTCTTGTCGTGCAACATCCGTACCGCCGCTGCCTGCGTATCGGCATCTTCGGCAACGCGGATATAGCCGCCGGGAAGCGCCGCCACGCCGGCAAAAGGCGCGTGGTCGCGTTTGAGCAGCGCGACATGCAGGCAGCTGTCCCGGAGGGTCATCAGGACAACGTCGACGGTACAGATGATGTCGTTCAAGGGCTGGCTTTGGCTGGAAAAAGAAACATGTTAGCGCGAAAGAATCGAGGATAGAGCCAAGCCCATTTCCCCAGGGCATCGCCGGATGCGCGAAACGAAAGCCTCAACCTGCCCGGCGGAAAGCTTCCCGGCCAGATAAAGCGACAATCCGCAGGCCGGCCCGCAAGTGCCGAGTTCAGCGCTGGGTTGGCGTGCAGATTTCGACCAGCGTGCCGTCCGGACAACGAACGAAGGCAACCAGTTGCCCCCAGGGTGTCCGTTTGGGCGCTGCCAGCTCGATGGCGCCGCAGGCCAGGGCTTGCCGGTGGACGGCCGCCACGTCCTCGACGAACAGACCGATTTCGACACCCAGCGGCCGCGCGCTTTCCTGCCCGGAAACGTAGCCTTCGGGCAGCAGTTCCGCCATCAGCGCGTGCGAGGCAAAGGCCAGCGCAGTCGAGCCGGTATCGAGCTCGCCGTAACCCGCCGCCTCGTCCAAGAAACTTGTCTTCAAGCCGAAGGCCCGTCCGAAAAAGTCCAGCGATGCCTTGACGTTATCGACATAGACGATGGTGTATCCGAATTTCATGGTCAATTGCTCCCAATCAGCGTTGCATCAATGCGAACACGCCCCAGCCGAGGTATTCGCGGGTATAAGTGGCATAGCGCACGGGTTCGGCGGTCAGCTGGGCGCGAACCTCGCCGGCCAGTTCGTCGTCAGGGTTGGCCGCCAGCCAGCGGCGCATGGTCAGCCACTTGGCCGCCTCGTAGCGGTCCCAGCCGTTCTGGTCGGCCAGCACCATTTCGACCACGTCGTAACCCAGTTCGCCGAAAGAGGCGAGCAGTTGCGGCAGCGTCAGGAAGTCGGCAACCGAACGGGCCAGGCAGCCTTGGGCTACCGCCTCCGTCGGCGGCAACTGCCGCCAGTAGGGCTCACCGATCAGGAAAAGGCCACCCGGCCGCAGGCTGCGCGCCAGCAAGGCCAGAGTCCCGGCAACACCACCACCGATCCAGGTGGCGCCGACACAGGCCGCGACATCGACCGGCGCCTCGGCGACAAAGCCGGCCGCGTCGCCATGGATGAAGCGGACGCGATCGGCCACACCGAGTTCCAGCGCCCGGAGGTGTGCCTGTTCAGTGAACAACTGGCTCAGATCGACACCGGTGCCAACGACGCCGAGATCGCGCGCCCAGGTACACAGCATTTCGCCCGAACCGCTCCCCAGATCAAGCACCCGCGCCCCGCTCTCCAGCCGCAAGGCCGCGCCGAGCGTGGCGAGCTTGTCCGGAGTGATCGGGTTGTGAATGCGGTGGGCGCTTTCGGTGATGTTGAAGATGCGAGGGATGTCCATGGTGGAGTCCTTTGGGGATGATGGGTAACGAAGAGCGCAATTTGCCGCCTGTCTCGCGCAACCTGCATCCCGTAGTCCGTACTGCTGAAGCCTGCCAACAGCATTGCGCTGCTTAAAGGTACGAGACGCTCACTTGCGCCGGTTCTGAAATCGCCCAAGACGTTTGCGTAAGTCCGTTAGCATAACAGCCCCTGCTGGAGTTCGTAACAACGACACGCGCTGTTGATGCGCTCCATGGCAGCCCGCAGTTAATTAGTTGCAATATTAAACTAACAAACCTAAAGTGCACTCAAGCGCAGGTTCCAGCGCTGGTATCCAAGGAGAACGATCATGGCGAAGCAGCGTATCCATCTGGTCATCATCGATCCGCAGAACGATTTCTGCGATCTGCCGGCGGCCGATTGCCCGGTTATCGGCGGCGTTCAGCAGGCGCCTGCCTTGCCGGTGGCGGGGGCGCATGCGGACCTGTTGCGGGTCGCCGAGTTGATCCGCGCCGGCGGTTCGGGCCTGAGCGATATTTCGCTGACCCTCGATGCCCACCAGCGCGTCGATATCGCCCATCCCACCTTCTGGCGGCAAGGCGATGGCAGTGCGGTCGGGGCGTTTACGCAGATTCGCGCCGCCGATTTGCGGGCCGGGCGTTTTCTGCCGCGCCGGGCCGAGGCGCTGCCGCGCGTGCTGGCTTATCTCGATGCGCTGGAAGCGGCCGGGCGTTATGTGCACATGGTCTGGCCGGTGCATTGCGAAATCGGCGCCTGGGGGCACAGCGTCCATGCCGCCGTGCGCGCCGCCTACAACGACTGGGAAGAAGCCAATGCCGCCGTGGTGCACAAGGTGTTCAAGGGCAGCAATCCGTGGACCGAGCACTTCAGCGCGATCCAGGCCGAGGTGCCGGATGCCGACGATGCCGATACGCAATTGAACGCAGATTTCCTGGGCCGGCTGGCAACAGCCGACCGGATATTGTTCGCCGGCGAGGCGGGCAGCCACTGCGTGCGGGCAACGGTCGAGCACGTTGTGGAGAACTGGCCGGCCGGCGAACTGGGGCGGCTGGTGCTGCTCACCGACTGCATGAGCGCGGTCGGCGGTTTCGAGGCGCAGTACGCCGAGTTTCTTGCGGACATGCGGCAGCGCGGGCTGGGGTTGAGTACCTCGGCCGACATCCTGCCTTTATTGCAGCAGAACTGACCGGTGCGCCCCAGGCGGGCGCCCGCTGATGAATCCGAGAATAAAACGGAGAACAACCATGAACAGCACCCACGCACAGCTCCCCGTCGTCCGCAGCCTGCTTGAAAACGATCTCTACAAATTCACCATGTGGCAGGCCCTGCTGCACAGCCATCCCGGTGCCGAGGCCGAGTACGCCTTCGTCTGCCGCAACGCGCCGGCTTATCCGCTGGCCGAGCTGAAGGACGATGTCGAAGCCGAGCTCGACCGCTTGTGCACGCTGAGTTTCGCGGCCGACGAGCTGGCCTACCTGCGCAGCCTGCGCTTCATCAAGAGCGATTTCGTCGATTTCCTCTCGGTCTTCCGCTTCCAGCGTCACTTCATCCAGGTGACGACCGAAGGCGAGCAATTGCGCATCGTCGCCCGTGGGCCGCTGGTGCATGTCATGGCCTTCGAGATCTTCGTGCTCTACATCGTCAATGAGCTGTATTTCCGCCGCCTGCCGCAAGATGCGGCCATCCTCGCCACGGCGCGCCAGCGGCTGGCCGACAAGATCGCGCTGGTCAAGAACGATCCGGCACTGGTCGGCAACGAAACCTTCACCTTCGTCGATTTCGGCCTGCGTCGGCGTTATTCCGGCCCCTGGCACGACGAGGTCGTCCAGACTCTGGCCGCCGAACTGCCCGGCCATTTTCCCGGCACCTCGAACGTCTATCAGGCCAAGCGATTCAACCTGATCCCGATCGGCACGATGGCCCACGAATACCTGCAAGCCTTCCAGGCCTTCGGCTTTCGCCTGCGCGACTTCCAGAAGGCCTCGCTCGAAGCCTGGGTGCAGGAATACCGTGGCGACCTCGGCATCGCCCTGACCGACGTCGTCGGCATGGATGCCTTCCTGGCTGACTTCGACCTATATTTCGCCAAGCTCTTCGACGGCTTGCGCCACGATTCGGGCGATCCGGTCGTCTGGGCGGAGAAGGCCATCGCCCATTACCAGAAGCTCAATATCGACCCGATGACCAAGCGCCTGGTGTTTTCCGACGCCCTCGACCTGCCCCGCTCGATCGCCCTCTACAAGCGCTTCCTCGGGCGCATCCCGACCTCCTATGGGATCGGCACCAACCTGACCAACGATACGCCGCACAAGGCGCTGAACATCGTCATGAAAATCACCTCGTGCAACGGCCAGCCGGTTGCCAAGCTGTCCGACTCGCCGGGCAAGACGCTGTGCGAGGACCACACCTTCCTCGCCTACCTGCGCCAGGTGTTCCATCATCCCGAGGTCGTCTCATAGTTCCGACCCGCAGGAATCGGGCGCCCACTTGCCTTGGGTCATCTGATGCATGCAGCAGCCATAGAGCAGCCCGATCGACAAAATACCGAACAAGCCACTCTCGACTGCGGCGATCAGTCGGCATACCCTCGTTCAGTCATGAACCGCCGAAATTGAATAGTCAAAAGCAAAGGGGCTGGTTACTGTTGGCAACCAACAGCAACCAGCCCCGTTATCCTGATCGTTTGCTCGTGACAGCTTCAGCAGGACTCTGGATACCGCATCCTGAACCCCGTAACTGAAGCCAATTAGCGGCTGCGACGGCTGCGTACAACGCCGACGCCGAGCAATGCCAAGCCCATCAGCGCGATAGTTGATGGCTCCGGTACCTGATTGGCATCAGCCAGACGCATCGTTGGCCCAAAGATGGGGAATGAAAAACTGTTGACGGGGTCAGCCAAGCCCGTGCCATTGGCTTGCGCACCGCCGGTGAGGGTGATGTCGGAAATCGTGGAGTAGACTCCGCCCACTTGGGCCAGCGGTGTGGCACTCTGGAATACAGCCCCGATCCGGTAGTCTCCTGCGCCCAGGGTGAGCGCAGAAATCGACTCAAACAGCCATTCGCCGGTGAGATTTGCCGATGCAACCTGAGTGCTGGCATCGGTTACGGTCGTTGAAGCTAGCAAAGAACCGGCACCAGACCACAAACCGATCTGCACGGAGGGCTGGCCTAGACCGTTTGAACCTGCATCCCACATCCCCAAACCATCGATCCGGATTTCATTGCGAACCGAGAAACTCCAGCCAAAAGTCTGACCATTTCCGCAGGCGCCGCAAGGATTTGCCGACCCACCTGGCATCATGTCAAGAACCAAACTGGCTTTAGCGGGGGCAATCAAGGCCGCAGATATCGCGGCAGCACACAACGTCGATTTAATCCAGTTCTGCATAATGGGCCGATCCAATGTATAAAAATGATGGACAGGCCATTAGCAATATCCATACCACGCCCATTCAGCGCGGCCTTGAACGCCATCGACTACCCAAAGGAGAGTCAACTGTCAAAATTTCCGACATTCGACAATATCCACTGAGTGCCGGCCTATGGCCGAAATGCTCCAGGATCACCTGGGTGCCAGCCAGTCCCAGAGGACAGGCCGGGCGTTACATGGTTCAGTAGGTCGTGGCCGTATCGGTTGATATCAAATTCAAGCTAGCCTCTTCCACGACATCTCCGGAAAAATTCAACGTGACAATAGCTCGTAAACCCAACGTTTCTTCAGGGATTCACCGAATCGTCACTTTACTTTCATATCCTCTGCGCCCAGAATCCGCCCGTTATTTTTTGCGGAGACCCCCTGTGGGCCCTTGTTCGAGTGATGGTTGTCGCTCTGTCCAATTGACGAGCACGCTCTCGGCACGATAACGCGCAGTTTTTTCTGCCGCTATCTCGCCAAGAGCGGGATGCGGTACAGGAAGCCGGTTCAGGCTTCTCGCCAATTCCACCAACAATTTGCAATCAGGCCTTTCCATGCTTGACCGCACGGATAAGGCCTTGACCACGCCACATTCCCAACCGGCTTATCTGGGCAGGGGGAATTTTGCCGGATTGCAAAACACGTCCTCTGCATCGACTCTTCAGGGATATTTGCATTTCATTTCTCCAGGAGGCAGACCATGCGTTTCAGTTTCATTTTCCTGTCGGATATAGACCCGGTGCTTACCTGATGCACCACGTTGCCGCCGTGCTGGCCGATGGCAACCAACCGGCCTTCAAGACAACGCTGACAACAACGCAATGACGTTGATTAACGACCATGACTTTACAAGCAATCGAACACATCAATCTGGCGTCACTCGCCGACACCGCCCTCAGTTTGACTACGGCTTTCATTCTTGGCAGCTTGATTGGCCTTGAACGACAGTACCGGCAGCGAACGGCCGGATTGCGTACGAACGTCCTGGTTGCCGTGGGGGCTGCCATCTTCGTGGATATGGCCAACCGCCTGAATGGTCATCAAGGCGCTGTCAGCGTCGTTTCCTACGTGGTGTCCGGAATCGGCTTTCTCGGTGCGGGCGTCATCATGCGGGAAGAAGGAAACGTCCGCGGGCTCAACACCGCCGCGACATTGTGGGGCTCGGCTGCCGTCGGCGCCTGTGCGGGGGCCGATATGTTGCCGGAGGCGGTCATGGGCGCGCTGTTCGTGCTGGCCTCGAATACGCTGCTGCGCCCGGTCGTCAATCAAATCAACCGGCAGCCTATCGACACCCTCACGGTCGAAGTAACCAATACGGTTTATGTGATTGCCCCGCGCGCGCATCAGAAACAAGCGCTGAATTTACTCGAAAACGTTCTGGACAAGGCGGAGTACGGCACCCGTGACGTGCTCGTCCACGCATTTGGTGATGATGCCGTTGAAATCGAAGCGGTCCTGCTGGCATCTGCTGTTGAGGGTGAAAAGCTCGACCAATTGACCCGGCAACTTGCGGACATGCCGATCATCACACAAGCCTTCTGGAGCCCGAGCACAGCGGAGTGACGGGCCCGAAGACTCCTTCGGCCGAGCAATTCCCCTTTGATCACCGCGCAAAAACGGCAAGACCTCTGAACTTTTCGATCAATATTTCCCATGAAACATAGCGCATTAGCCTGCATCGCCTTTCTCATTCCATCGTTCGCATTGGCTGCACGGCCCTTCGTGACGGATGACGCGCGCTTGACCACGGGCGGCAGCTGCCAAATGGAGAGCTGGATGCGGATTTATCCCGACAGCAACGAACTCTGGGCGCTTCCAGCTTGCAATCCAACGGGTAATCTGGAATTCACATTTGGTGGCGGGCGATCAAAACCTCAAGGCGAGCAGGCGACAAGCGACTATGTCTTTCAGGCGAAGACCCTGCTCCGTCCGCTGGAGACCAATGGCTGGGGCATGGGTTTGGCGGTCGGAACAATTCGCCACCCGGAAATCAACCCGGGGCCGAACATGCTCGGCAACACCTATGCCTACATTCCTTTGTCGGTTTCTTTGAATGACGATGAGATCATTTTGCATGCGAATCTAGGGTGGCTGAAAGACAAGTCGTCAGGCCTCCACAGCGCATCATGGGGTGTTGGCGGCGAGTTCAAAATGCACGCCAAGTTGCTTGGCATTGCAGAAACGTATGGCGACAACCGCGGCATGTCCTATGGGCAAATAGGCATCCGTTACTCGGTGATCCCCGACCTGTTTCAGCTTGATGCAACCCTTGGACAACAGCTATCAGGCGAAGGAAACAGCCACTGGATTTCCTTTGGAATTCGCTACACCCCTGACCGGCTGTTCTGACTCGAAAAAAACTGCACAAGGCATTTCAGCAGGCTTCAAACGGCGTCCCCTCAACGCCTGCCTTGGCCGGTTGCCAAACACCCGTGCCTCTCTACGCAGCATTTGGCGCGTAAACATAAAAAAGGCCTGGTCACCCAGGCCTTTTTGCTTTTCATCGAGATGAAAAATCAGGCAGCAACCCTGCCCTTGCCTCTTGCCAGGCGGCGTACCACGGCCAGCATGCGATCGATTTCTTCGCAGGTGTTGTAGAAGGCCAGCGAGGGCCGGACCGTGGCTTCAACGCCGAAGCGACGCAGGATCGGTTGGGCGCAATGGTGGCCGGAGCGCACCGCGATGCCTTCTTCGTTGAGCGCCCGACCGACTTCCTCGGTCGAGTAACCGGCGAGGACGAAGGAAGCAACGCTGGCCTTGTCCGCCGCCGTGCCGATCAGGCGTACGCCGGGAATGGAGGACAGGCCGCGCGTGGCATAGACCAGCAGGTCGTGCTCGTAGCGGGCGATGTTCTCCAGGCCGATGCGCTCGACGTAGTCCAGCGCCGCACCGAGGCCCACCGCGTCGGCGATGTTGCCGGTGCCGGCTTCGAACTTGTTCGGGGCCGGCTGGAACAGCGTCTTCTCGAAGGTGACGTCGGCAATCATGTTGCCGCCGCCCTGCCAGGGAGGCATCTGTTCGAGCAGCGCCTTCTTGCCATAGACCACGCCGATGCCGGTCGGGCCGAACATCTTGTGGCCGGAGAAGACGAAGAAGTCGGCATCCAGCGCCTGCACATTGACCCGCAAGTGGGAAACCGATTGCGCACCATCGACCAGCACCTTGGCGCCGGCCGCATGGGCTATGTCGATCACCTTCTTGATCGGTGTGACCGTGCCCAGTGCGTTGGAGACTTGCGTCACCGACACCAGCTTGGTCCGGGCATTAAGCAGTTTCTGGAACTCGTCGAGCCGGAGCTGGCCGCTGTCATCGACTGGAATGACGCGAATCTTCGCCCCAACCTGCGCCGCCAGCTGTTGCCAGGGCACGATGTTGGCGTGGTGTTCCAGTAGCGAGACGACGATCTCGTCGCCTTCGCCGATGTTCTGCACGCCCCAGGTCTTGGCGACCAGGTTGATGGCTTCGGTTGCGCCACGCACGAAGATGATCTCGTCGGCCGAGCCGGCGCCGAGGAAGCGTTGCACCTTGTTGCGTGCCGCCTCGTAGGCGTCGGTTGCCCGCGCCGCCAGTTCATGCGCCGCACGGTGAATGTTGGAATTCTCGTGGGCGTAGAAGTAGGCGAGACGGTCGATCACCGATTGCGGCTTCTACGTCGTGGCGGCGTTGTCGAACCAGACCAGCGGCTTGCCATTTACCCGTTCGTTGAGGATCGGGAAATCGCGGCGCACCGCATTGACGTCGAAGGCCGGGCGAGCTGTCGGGCCGGCTTCCGGTACCTTGGCCGCATCCAGGAAGTAGAAATTCCCGGTATTGGCCGGCTGGCCGTGGGCAGCGACCGGCTCGCGATCGGCGGCAATCTCGGCCAACAGCGCCTTCAGTTCGCCTTCGCCAGGCAGCCCGAAAGGCTGCGCGACGACGCGGTTTTCCGGCACCGTGGGCGAAGTGCCCGACTGGGTGTAGGGGCTGGCCTCACCCAGGAAGTAGTAAGGCGACCCCGGCGGAGAAACCGGCAACGCGTCGGCGAACTGGCTTGGCGGCTGCGGTGGCGTGACGCTGGGCAACGAAGCCGCATAGGCTTCCGGCACGCCGAATTCGGCGCCGCCGCTGCCCACCGGATCAACCGGGTCCGGCGCAACCGGCTGTGGCGCGATGCTCGGGCCGGACTGGGCCAGGCTCAACTCCGGTGCAGCGAATTTGCCAAACTCGCTGCCGGCACCGAGCGAAGTCGGCAAGTCGTCGAACGAGGGCAGCGCGGCACCGGGCAAGGCGCGGAAGAACTCCGAGGCAAGCCGTCCAAGCGTGGCTTCGTCGGGAATGCCGGGCGCCGGAGCGCCGGACAGTCCCTCGACGCCATTACTTGTAGGTGTCGGGATAGTCATGGTACTTGCCGATCTCCACGTCATCGAGGACAGCCAGTGCATCCGGAACCAGCACGGCCAGCGAGCAATACAGCGAAATCAGGTAGGACGCGATGGCGTTGCGGTTGATGCCCATGAAGCGCACCGACAGGCCCGGCGACTGTTCGCCGGCCAGGCCGGGCTGGAACAGGCCAACCACGCCCTGGCGCTTTTCGCCGACGCGCAGCAGCAGGATCTTGGTCTTGCCGCCATCCACCGGCACCTTGTCCGACGGGATCAGCGGAATGCCGCGCCAGGTCAGGAACTGGGCGCCGAACAGCGAGACGGTCGGCGGCGGCACGCCACGGCGGGTGCATTCGCGGCCGAAGGCGGCGATGGCCAGCGGGTGAGCCAGGAAAAAGGCCGGCTCTTTCCAGACCTTGGTCAACAGTTCGTCGAGGTCGTCCGGGGTCGGGGCGCCAGTCAGCGTCGAGATGATCTGGTCGTCATGCACATTGGCCAGCAGGCCGTAGTCCGGGTTGTTGATCAGCTCCGATTCCTGGCGCTCCTTGATCGTCTCGATGGTCAGGCGGAGCTGTTCCTTGATCTGGTCGTGCGGGCTGCTGTACAGGTCGGAAATGCGGGTATGCACGTCGAGGATGGTGGTGACGGCATTGAGGAAATACTCGCGCGGCTGTTCGTCGTAATCGACAAAGGTCTGCGGCAATTCGGATTCGTCGCGCTGCGAGCAAGCGACCCGCACATCACGCGGGTTCTTGACCGTGTTCAGGCGGTAGATACCGGCTTCGACCGGCAGCCATTGCAGCAGATGCACCAGCCAGCGCGGGCTGATGGTGGACAGCTGGGCGGTGGTCTTGGTCGCATTGGCGAGTTGCCGTGCGGCGACATCGCCCAGGGCAGTCGCTTCGGGATGTTGTGCCATTTAAGACTCTCCTTAGATCAGGAATGAAATTGTTTATAAGAAAATTAAATATGGATTCTGGGCGCGGCACGGCATGCCTTCAACATGCTATAGCCACCAAAACCCTGCTCAGGCGGCACTTTTCTCGCAATGCGAGAGCAGGCCGGAGAGTGGAATATCGAGCGCCGAGGCCAGTTTTCCCGCCGTTGCCAGCGAAGGAATGACCTTGCCCCGCTCCACCTCGCCGAGGTAGGAACGGTTGAGGTCGGCCTTCTCGGCCAGCAATTCCTGCGACCAGCCCTGCGCCTCGCGAAAATGGCGGACGGCTGCGCCAAAGCTGTTGATCAACTCGGTCATGAGGCCACCCGTTTGAGTTCCGGCGGCTCGTGCTGCAGGCTGGCTTGCGAGACATGGCTGCCGGGCGGCACGCTGCGCGTCAGCCAGACGTTGCCGCCGATGCTCGAACCGCGGCCGATCGTGATGCGGCCGAGAATCGTCGCGCCGGCATAGACCACCACCTCGTCCTCCAGGATCGGATGCCGTGGCGCACCCTTTTCCAGCGCCCCGCTCTCGTCCTGGGTAAAGCGCTTGGCGCCGAGCGTCACCGCCTGGTACAGGCGCACCCGGTTGCCGATCACCGTCGTTTCGCCGATCACCACGCCCGTGCCGTGGTCGATGAAAAATCCCGACCCGATCGTCGCGCCGGGGTGGATGTCGATTCCGGTGGCCGAATGGGCGATCTCGGCAATGATCCGCGCCACCAGCGGCACGCCCAGTTCATAGAGGGCGTGCGCCAGACGATGATGAATAACGGCCAGGATGCCCGGATAGCAGAGCAGGACTTCATCGACGCTGCGCGCCGCCGGATCGCCCTGGTAGGCGGCTTCGACATCGCTGTCGAGCAGTGAACGCAAGGCCGGCAGGCCGGCGGCGAAGGTCTTGACGATGCGCGCCGCATCGGCATCGATATTGCGGTCCAGCCCCTGATGCCGCGCCAGATAGCCCAACTCCAGCCGAACTTGCTGGAACAGCGCATTCAGCGTCGTGTCGAGCGTATTGCCGACGTAGTAGTCCTCGCCTTCCTGATGCAGTTCGGGCGGGCCGAGCCGCATCGGAAAGAGCACGCCGCACAGGTCGCTGGCGATCTGCTTCAGGGCTTCACGCGACGGGAACTCGCGGACGGCGAACTCGAGGCTGCGCTGCTGGGCGGCGCGCCAGCGTTCGCGTGCCGCACGCAGCTCGGCCACCACCTGGCTGACGCCCCAACCGCCGACGTTTTCGTAGGCAGCCGAGGCAAGCGGGCCCTGGTTGGTCATGCCGGCAGCCCGGCTTCGTTGAACAGCCCCTCGAAGAGGATGGAGCTGAGGTAGCGTTCGCCGGAATCAGGCAGGATGACGACGATGGTCTTGCCTTCGTTCTCCGGCAACTTGGCCAGGCGAACCGCCGCCGCCACAGCCGCACCGCTCGAAATGCCGGAGATGATCCCTTCGTCGCGGGCCAGACGGCGGGCATAGGCGACGGCATCCTCATTGCTCACCTGCTCGACCGCATCGACCAGCGACAGGTCGAGCACAGCCGGGACGAAACCGGCACCGATACCCTGGATCTTGTGCGGACCGGGCTTGATCGGTTCGCCGGCACGAGCCTGGGTCAGCACCGGGCTGGCCGTCGGCTCGACCGCCACCGACTGGATCGCCTTGCCCTTGGTCTGCTTGATGTAACGCGAAACACCGGTGATCGTGCCGCCGGTACCAACGCCGGAGACCAGGATGTCGATGGCGCCGTCGGTGTCCTCCCAGATTTCCGGGCCGGTGGTGGCTTCGTGGATGGCCGGGTTGGCCGGGTTCTTGAATTGCTGCAGCAGCACGTATTTCGGGTCGCTGGCGGCGATCTCCTCGGCCTTGGCCACGGCGCCGTTCATGCCCTTGGCGCCTTCGGTGAGCACGAGCCTGGCTCCGTAGGCCAGCTGCAGCTTGCGCCGCTCGATGCTCATCGTCTCGGGCATGGTCAGCGTGATCGGGATGCCGCGCGCCGCGGCCACGAAGGC
>DAIMCQ010000036.1:21117-21489 GCA_036726285.1 Azonexus sp. | reverse complement strand
ATAGTAATTTATCCATTTATATAAACCCGGGCAGGACTTTGGCCCTCCGCCCAACTTGCCCACGAAAGATCCTCGCAGCATGAAAAAAACTGTCGTCATCGGCTTTCTCGGCACCCAACTCGACTACGCCGGCAAAGGCACCCCGCGCTGGGACAAATGGCGGCCGACGGTGGCGCTGTGCCAGCAGGAAGATCTGGTTGTGCATCGGCTGGAGCTGATCCACGACCTGCGCAACCGCAGCCTCGCCGAGCGCATCGGCAACGACATCGCCCGCATTTCGCCGGAAACCGAGTTGAAGCGGCTGGAAATGGAATTGCGCGACCCCTGGGATTTCGAGGAGGTCTACGCGGCGATGCACGGCTTCGCGCGCGC
>DAIMCQ010000036.1:0-21107 GCA_036726285.1 Azonexus sp. | reverse complement strand
GAGGTCTACACCGCCCTACACGAACTGGCGCGCAACTATCCCTTCGACACCGAGAACGAGGATTACCTGATCCACATCACCACCGGCACGCACGTCGCGCAGATCTGCTGGTTCCTGCTCGCCGAGGCGCATTACCTGCCGGCCCGCCTGCTGCAGACCTCGCCGCCGCGCAAGAAGGAGATTGCCAACAGCGTCGGCAGCTACGAGATCATCGACCTCGACCTGTCGCGCTACGACCGCATCGCCCAGCGCTTCGCCCGCGAGCGTGACGACAACCTGTCCTTCCTCAAATCCGGCATCGCCACCCGCAACCCGGCGTTCAACCGGATGATCGAGCAGATCGAACAAGTCGCTGGCCGCTCGCGGGCGCCGATGCTGCTGGTCGGCCCGACCGGCGCCGGCAAGTCCTTCCTCGCCCGCCGTGTTTTCGAACTGAAACGCCAGCGCCAGCAACTGAAAGGCCGTTTCATCGAGGTCAATTGCGCCACGCTGCGCGGTGATTCGGCGATGTCCACGCTCTTCGGTCACAGCAAGGGAGCGTTCACCGGCGCCCAGCAGGACAGGCCGGGCTTGCTGCGTTCCGCTGACGGCGGCCTGCTCTTTCTTGACGAAATCGGCGAACTCGGCCTCGACGAGCAGGCCATGCTGCTCAAGGCCATCGAGGAAAAGCGCTTCTTCCCCTTCGGCAGCGACCGGGAAGCCAGCAGCGACTTCCAGCTCATCGCCGGCACCCACCGCGACCTGCGCCAGTGGGTGCGCCAGGGCAAGTTCCGAGAAGACCTCTACGCCCGCATCAACCTATGGACCTTCGACCTGCCCGGCCTTACTGGCCGCCCGGAGGACATCGAACCCAACCTCGACTACGAACTGGAGCGCTTTGCCGCCGAACACGGCCAACTGGTGCGCTTCAACGTCGAGGCGCGGCGTCGCTACCTCGCCTTCGCCACCTCGGCCAACGCCGCCTGGCGCGGCAACTTCCGCGAACTCGGCGCCTCCCTCACCCGCCTGGCGACGCTCGCCACCGCCGGACGCATTACCGAAACCGATGTCGCCGACGAAATCGCCCGCCTCACCCACAGCTGGCACGATGAAACGGCCGCCGATGCCTGCTCGCGGGCACTCGGCAGCGCGGCTGACCAACTGGATCTGTTCGACCGTTGCCAGCTCAATACGGTGATCGCCGTCTGCCGGACCAGCAGCAGCCTGTCGGAAGCCGGGCGGCGACTCTTCGCCAGCTCGCGCGCCGAGAAGAAGCAGAGCAACGATGCGGATCGTCTACGCAAATACCTGGCGCGTTTCGCGCTCAAATTCGAGCTATTGCGCACCGATATTTTGGCCACAAAATAGGGGCAATCGCCCCCCTCCACCTGCTATTCGCCGACCGCCACCAGATCAGCCCGCTGGTCAAGGCGCTACGGGAGTTCATGGCGGAGCGCTGCCGCCGGTTGTTGGCGGGGGTGTTCGGCCAGGGCTGAACGAAACACGCCCCATCAGACGGGATAGCGTTAGGGAGCTTTCGACCATGAGCTGTCCTTCAGGATACTGCTCAATAGGCGCCATTCGAATCTCGGACCACCTGCTCAATTTACGATAAATGTTAGACAGCAATCAATGCCATTGGGATAATTTGGGCTGAAAAATTCGATTGAGGTTTTTATGAGGAAAATCGGAATCATTGGCGGGCTGGGGCCAGAGGCTACTGCTGATTACTACAAACGTGTTGTGGACTTCTTTCACGACCAAAATCAAAGCCTCTCCACCCCCGAAATCATCATCTACAGCGTAGATATGGCCGAGTTATTTAAGTTTGTCGCAGACAAACGTTGGGAGGACTTGGTTGACTGGCTAACTAGCAAATTGGTTGCCCTCAAGAATGCCGGCGCGGATTTCGCCGCTATTTCCGCTAACACGCCGCACATCGTTTTTGACCAAGTGCAGGTTAAATCGCCTCTCCCGCTCATCAGCATTGTTGAGGCTACACTTGCCTCAGCAAAGTCTATTGGCCTTGGGAGAGTGGGGCTTCTTGGCACCAAGTTTACGATGCAGTCTAACTTTTTCGGTAGTCGATTTGCCAAGGAAGGTATTGCCGTGGTCGTTCCTAACGATTACGAACAACAATATATCCACAACAAGCTAGTCAGTGAAATTGAATTGGGCATATTTAACGAGGCTACTCGCCAAGAGCTATTGGCAATCATCAGTCGCATGAATGAGCGTGACCATATTGATGCAGTCATCCTTGGTTGCACCGAATTGCCACTAATTCTCAATGAAGGAATGTCGAAGATTCCCTTCCTCAACACTACCGCAATTCATGTTGCTGCAATTTGTCGGCACTGTATGTGCCCTGTTTGACAATCCGGCTAACCGTGCAGGCCGCGCCCTACTAAGGCGCTTCACGTTCTGAGTGACCGCTTTCAAATACTCGCTACGGCAGCTTTGGGTCACAAACAGCCACTGAACCTTCCCGATAGCAGCCTGTCATTAACAGCACCCAGTCCAGCCATTCCACCTCCCCCAAGGAGAATCCGCCATGACCACCCAACCCGCCCCCTTCGTCTGGCACGACCTGATCACCACCGATCCCGCAGCAGCACGGCAGTTTTACCGCGCCGTTTTCGGCTGGAACATGCAGTCCTTCTCACCCGACAACGACTACACCGTGCTGTCAGCCGGCAAGGTCGGGGTTGGCGGGATCATGGCGATTCCGCCGGATGCCTGTGAGCGGGGCGCGCCGCCGTGCTGGCAGGGTTACATCGCGGTCGACGATGTCGATCTGTATGCCGGGCGGATCGGCGCCAGCGGCGGGACGATCCTGCGGGCGCCGGCCGATATTCCCGAGGTCGGCCGATTCGCGCTGGTGACCGATCCGCAGGGCGCCGTCTTCATCATTTTCAAGGCAGCCAGCAGCGAACCGATGCCGACAGCGGCGCCCGGCACGCCGGGTCTGGTCGGCTGGAACGAGTTGCATGCGGTCGATGGCCTGCAAGCCTTCGACTGGTATTCGGCGCTGTTCGGCTGGACGGTGAGCCAGGATATGGACATGGGTCCGCTCGGCATCTATCGGCTGTTTGCGGCGGGTGGCGAGCCGATTGGCGGGATGATGACCAAGATGCCGGACATGCCCTACCCGTTCTGGGCCTATTACATCAATGTCGAATCGCTCGACGCCGCCATCGAGCGCACGCTGCAGGCCGGCGGCAAGCTGATGCACGGGCCGCAGGAAGTGCCCGGGCCAATGTATATCGCCAACTGCCAGGATCCGCAGGGCGCCTGGTTCTCGATGGTGGCCCCCCGGCGCTGAGGCAACGGCCTTCTCGCTCAGGCCGGCTGGCTGTCGACAATGTGGCTGGCGGCCGCCCGCACCACCTCGACAAAACGCCGCAAGCGGGCCGGATAGAAGCGGGCATAGGGATAGACGATGCTGACCGGCAGCGGTGCCGCCTGCCATTGCGGCGCGAGCTGGATCAGGCGCCCGGCGGCGATGTCCTCGGCCAGCACCCAGGCCGAACCGACGCAAACACCGAGGCCTTCTACGGCGGCGCTGCGCAGGGCGTACAGGCTGTCGGTACTCATCCGCGGGTTGATCGCGATGCGCTTTTTCTTGCCGCTTTCAACGTGGGTCAGCGTCACCTCGTTGCGGTAGTAGGTGCGCAGGGCCAGCCAGGGCAGCCCGGCCAGTTCGGCCGCATCGCCCGGCACCGGCGCGCCGTTGAGCACGCTCGGCGCGCCGGCGACGATGCGCGGCACTTCCGACAGGCGGATGGCAACCAGGCCGGGATCGGTCACTTCGCCGACCTGGATGGCGCAGTCGATGCCGGCCGCAATGTAGTCCTGGATCGCCCGGTCGTCGTGCAGCAGCCATTCGACGGTCATGCGCGGGTGGCGGTTGAGATACTCGGCCAAGGGCTTGATCAGGCGCTCCTGCCCGAAGGCGTGCGGCACGATGACGCGCAGGATGCCCTCTGGCTCGTCGCCGGCGCCGCGCAACTCGGATTCGAAGGCGGCCCAGTTGCTCAACAGCTCGCGCGCCCGCTCGTAACAACGCTCGCCATCGACCGTCAGGCGCATGGTGTGGGTCGTCCGCTGCAGCAGGCGCAAGCCTAGTGAGCGTTCCAGCATTTGCAGGCGGCGACTGACCGTGGGCTGGGTGGTGCCGAGTTGGGCGGCCGCCGCCGAAAGGCTTCCCGCCTCGACGATACGGACGAAGGTCTGCATCAGTTCGATGCGATCGCCGGTCACGACGGCGCCTGGCGAGGAAACGCTGGCGGCGGCGGTGGTCGATGCGGTAGAAATCGGTTCTGCGGAATCTGTCATGCAAAAAATGTATAACAAATGTACGAAGTGCGCTACTACCCGCCACCTGCCATAGCGATGAAAATGCGCTGCATATCGGATAAATCACAGAGGTCAGCCATGTCTTCCATTCAATTAGCGCATGAAAATTCTCATGAAAGCGCCTTGCCACCGTCGCTGGTACTGCTACTCGCTGCCGGCGCCGGTCTCGCCGTCGCCTCCCTGTATTACAGCCAGCCGATGCTCGGCATTCTCGGCGCGGACATCGGGGCATCTGAACGCGCCGTCGGCCTGGTGCCGACCCTGACGCAACTCGGCTACGCCCTCGGCATCCTGCTGCTGGCGCCGCTCGGCGACCGCCACGACCGGCGCAACATCATCCTGATCAAGGCCGCCCTGCTGGTCGCGGCGCTGCTGCTCGGCGGCCTGGCCCCCTCGATCGGTACCTTGCTCGCCGCCAGCCTGGCCATCGGCCTCACTGCCACCCTGACCCAGGACATCGTGCCGGCGGCAGCCACACTGGCCCCGGCGGCGCAGCGCGGCAAGGTGGTCGGCACGGTAATGACCGGGTTGCTGCTCGGCATCCTGCTTTCGCGCGTCGTCAGCGGCTTCGTCGGCGATCAGTTCGGCTGGCGTGCCATGTACCTGGGGGCGGCGGCCAGCATCGCGCTGATCGGCCTTGCCGCCTGGCGCGGCCTGCCCCGTTTCGCACCGACGACGCAACTGCCTTACGGCGCCCTGCTCGGCTCGCTGCGCACGCTGTGGCTGCGCCATGCCGCGCTGCGTCAGGCGGCACTGGCACAAGGCCTGCTGTCGGTCGGTTTCAGCGCCTTCTGGTCCACACTGGCCTTGATGCTGCAAGGCGAACCCTTCCACCTCGGCGGCACCGTTGCCGGCGCCTTTGGCCTGGCCGGCGCCGCCGGAGCGCTGGCCGCCCCGCTGGCCGGGCATCTCGCCGACCGTCGCGGCCCGGAGCTGGTCACCCGCCTGGGAACCGGCCTGACCGCCCTGTCCTTCGCGGCGCTGTGCTTTGCCCCGCTGCTCTCGCCGGCGGCTCAACTGGTCCTGCTCGGCGTCGCCGCCATCGGCTTCGACCTGGGCGTTCAGGCCACGCTGGTCGCCCACCAGACCATCGTTTACGGCATCGAACCCGGCGCCCGCAGCCGCCTCAACGCTGTTTTATTCGTCGGCATGTTCATCGGCATGTCGAGCGGTGCGGTACTGGGTAGCCAGTTGCTGGCGCAATGGGGCTGGATCGCAGTTACCGCCATGGCGACCCTGAGCGCGCTGGCCGCCCTCGCCGTCCGTTTCCGCAAGATCGCGCCGGAACTGGCCTGAACCGCCGCCGACGCGAGGCAGCCACGACGCAACACAGCGCCGGCCCGGCCAGGCCGGCGCTGCGACGTTTACTCGATACCGACCATGCCGGCCTCGGGGTAGCGGCTGCCCGCCACCCTTTCGACCGCGAAGATCCGGTCCAGCTCGGCGACCTCGGCCGGACTCATGACGTAATCGGTGGCGGCGGCGTTCTGCTGCAAGTAGGCGATGCGCCGCGTACCGGGGATGGGAATGACCTGCGGATGCTTGGCGAGCAGCCAGGCCAGCGCCACCTGGGCGTTGGTGAGGTGGCGGGCGGCGGCAAAGCCCTGCAGCTCGGCGACCAGTTCGCGGTTGATCTGCTCGGCCTGGCCGACGAAACGCGGATTGTTCTTGCGAAAATCGCCCTCGGCCAACTGGCTGCTCTCCACCGCGCCGGTCAGGAAGGCGCGGCCGAGCGGGCTGTAGGCGACGAAGCTGACCCCCAGTTCGGCGCAGGCGGCGAGCATGCCCTGCTCGGGATCGCGCGACCACAGCGAATACTCGCTCTGCACGGCGGCAATCGGATGCACCGCATGCGCCCGCCGCAAGGTCTCCGGCGAAACCTCGGAAAGCCCGATCTGGCGGACCTTGCCGGCCGCCACCAGGGCCGCCATGGCGCCAACCGTCTCCTCGACCGGCACCGCCGGATTGCGCCGGTGGCAGTAATAGAGATCGATCTGCTCGACGCCCAGGCGCTGCAAGGAGGCATCGCAAGCCTGGCGGATGTAGTCCGGGCTGTTGTCGATACGCCGCTCATACTTGCCGGCTTCGCGGACGATGCCAAACTTGGTGGCCAGCACCATCTGCCGCCGTCGTTCCGGGCCGCCCTGGCGGATGAACTCGCCGAGCAGGCGTTCGTTGTGGCCGAGCCCGTAGGTGTCGGCGCTGTCGAAGAAGTTGATGCCGAGATCGAGCGCCGCCGCCAGCGTCTGTAGCGACGCAGCATCGTCGGCCGGCCCGTAGAACTCGGACATGCCCATGCAGCCGAGGCCGAGGGCGGATACCGGCTGTTGTTGCGAACCCAAATGACGTGTTTGCATGCGGACTCCTTACTGGACGGTATAACCGCCATCGATGGTCAGGCTCTGCCCGCTGATGTAGCTGGCGGCGGACGAGAGCAGGAAAAGCACGGGGCGGGCGATTTCGTCCGGCGTGCCGGGACGGCCGGCCGGGCTGCCCTTGAGCGCGGCTTCGAGATTATCCAGGCCACCGAAGCCGATCTCGGCCATCGGCGTGACAATCGGCCCCGGGCTGACCGCATTGACCCGGATGCCCTGTTGAAAGCCTTCCAGCGCCGCGCTGCGGGTCAGCCCGAGCACTGCATGCTTGCTGGCGACGTAGGGACCGAAGTTGGCAAAGCCGATCTCGGCGACGATGGAAGCGGTATTGACGATCGCCCCGCCACCGCTCTTTTGCATCGCCGCCATCTCGTGCTTGAGCGACCAGAACACGCCATACACGTTGGCCTGCATGACCTCGGCGAAGTCGGCGCTTTCCAGCGCCGTCAGCGGCCCCAGCTTGCCGAGCACGCCGGCATTGTTGAAGGCGCCGTCGAGGCGCCCGAAGTGGGCAACGGTACGGTCCACGGCATTTTTGACATCGGCCTCGACCGTGACGTCGGTGCGGATCGCGATGGCCTCGCCGCCACCGGCACGAATCTCGGCCACCAGGCTATCCAGCGCGTCGAGCCGGCGCGCCGCCAAGGCCACGCGGGCGCCGGCCCGGCCCAATGCCAGTGCGGTGGCGGCGCCGATGCCGGACGAGGCGCCGGTGACGAGAATGCTCTTGCCGGCCAGATCAGTCGGGGTGTTTTGCATGGTGTTCTCCGTATCAGGGTTGGGGTTGTACGAATCGGATAGGACAGGCAGCAGGCTACGCCCGGCCCAACTGTGCAACAATCGGCGCAATCATTCACAAGCTACTGAGCAATATTCATCAATCCATGAACCCAGCCAGCCTTGCCGATCTCCAGGCCTTTGCCGCCGTGGCGCGCCGGCGCAGCTTTCGCCAGGCCGCGGCGGAACTGGGCGTCTCGCCGTCCGCCCTCAGTCATGCCTTGCGCGGCCTGGAGGCCCGGCTCGGCGTCCGCCTGCTCAACCGGACGACGCGCAGCGTCGCCCCGACCGAAGCCGGAGAACGCCTGCTCGCCCGCTTGTCGCCGGCCCTGCAGGACATCCACGGGGCACTCGACGAAATCAACGCCTTTCGCGATTCGCCGCTCGGCACGCTGCGCATCAACGCCCCGCGTGCCGCCTGCGAGCTGGTGCTGGCACCTTTGATCGGGAGCTTTCTTGCCGCCCACCCCGGCATGCGGGTCGAACTGGTGGCCGAGGATGCGCTGGTCGACATCGTCGCCAGCGGCTTCGATGCCGGCGTGCGTTTTGGCGAGAGCCTGCAGCAGGACATGGTGGCGGTGCCGCTCGGCCCGGCGCAGCGCTTTGTCGTGGTCGGCTCGCCGGACTATCTGGCCAGCCACGGCACGCCGACCTGCCCGCGCGAATTGCAACAGCATCGTTGCGTCCGCATCCGTTTCCCCAACGGCAGTTTCTATCGCTGGGAGTTTGCCCGTGACAAGGAGCGCTGCGAGATCGAGGTCGACGGCCCGCTGGCGACCAGCGAGATGCGCGTCATGGTCGATGCCGCCGAGCAAGGTCTCGGCCTGGCCTACGTCTACCACCAATACGCGGCGGCGCCGGTAGCCACCGGCCGCTTGCGCACGGTGCTCGACGACTGGAGTCAGGCGATCCCCGGCTTCTACCTTTATTACCCGAGTCGGCGCTTGCAGCCGAACGGTCTGCGCGCCTTTATCGAGATGCTTCAGGCGCCGGAAATAAATTGACCTCGGTCAACCTTAGTGCTTTCTATTCAATGCTTTCAACGGATTAGCTTTGCTGCCGGAATAAGCTCGGACATAATCCCCCACTCCCGAAATAGTGTTTCCAGAAAGCACCGCCGTGAATCTGAACGCCAAGGTCACTCTCTTCTTCGTCTGCATGACCGCGCTGCTGCTCGCCGTGCTGGTTGCAATCAGCCTGTACGCCTTTCGCAGCTTCTCGATCGCTTCGGCCACCGACCATATCCGGACGGCCGGCGAGATTGTCCGGGTGCATTTGACGGAATCGATGATCAACGGCGTGATCGACAAGCGTGAGCGCTTCCTGCTGCGCCTGGTCGAAGTGCAAGGCCTGAAATCGGCCCGCGTCGTTCGCTCGCCGGAAGTGGTCAGGCAGTTTGGCAAGGGTTTGATGCTGGAATCCGGCGCCGACGAAATCGAACGCAAGGTCCTGCGCGAAGGCAAGCCCTACTTCGAACTGACCAATCGCGACGACGAAGCCGTCTTCCGCGGCACCATCCCCTACATCGCCACCGCCAGCGGCACGCCCAACTGCCTGCAGTGCCATCAGGTCGAAGAAGGCACCGTACTGGGCGCAGTCAGCATGACCATGTCGATCGACGCCCTGAAGCAAAAGGCGCTGATCACCGTCGCCGGCATCGCCGGTGCCGTCACCTGTTTCTCCTTCTTCCTGATCCTGCTGATGCGTCGCTTGCTGCGGCCGATCTCGGATACCGCCAATGCAGTCGAAGATGCCGTCCAGCATGCCTTGCGCGGCAATTTCAAGATTCATGTCGAAAAACAGACCAACGACGAAATCGGCCAGATCGCCACCGACATGAACCGCCTGCTGACCTTCCTCGACGAAGGTCTGAACCGGATCGGCAACAATGTGGCGCGCCTCACCGAACGCACTCCCGCCCCCGGTGAAAACCTGCTCACTGCCACCATCGCCATGGTCGACGGCCTGACCAAGGCGGCCCACTTCAAGCAGGCGATCGAGGAAGACGAAGCCAAGATCGAGATCTACCAGCGCCTGTCGAGTACGCTGCAAAACGAATTCGCGCTGCCGGAGTTCTCGCTCTACGAAGTGAGCAGCAACAAGAAGCAGATGCGCAGCATCATCGTCGATGGCGAAACGGCCGATACCTGCCGCTGGTGCGACCCGCAAATCCTGATCCGCCCCGAAGCCTGTCGCGTCCGCCGCACCGGCCATGTCGTCGACGGCATCAGCAATCCCGGCATCTGCTACTCCTTCCGGCCGCCGGAAGAGGCCGGCGAGCGCGGCCACGTCTGCTTCCCGGTCATCCAGTCCGGCTCGGTGGGCAGCGTCGTCCAGCTGCTGGCCCCGATCGCCGAACAGGAGAACCTGCAGAAAAAAGTCCCCTTCATCAATGTCTATCTGCGCGAAACCGCGCCGGTGCTGGAAACCAAGCGCCTGATGGAAAGCCTGCGCGACGCCACGCTGCGCGATGCGATGACCGGCCTCAACAACCGCCGTTTCCTTGAAGAGTACGTCGAGACCCTGGTCGCCAGCGTCCAGCGCAAACGTTCGCACGCCGCCATCCTGATGCTCGACCTCGACTACTTCAAGATGGTCAACGACACCTATGGCCACGATGCCGGCGATGCCGTGCTCAAGGCCTTGTCCACCATCCTCAAGCAATCGGTGCGTGCCTCCGACCTGGTCATCCGCTACGGCGGCGAGGAATTCCTCATCATCCTGGTCGACAGCGTCGGCGAGGCGGCCGAACGGGTCGCCGAAAACATCCGCATCGCCGTCGAGAATCTCAAGGTGCAGATTTCCGGCGTGGTCATCCAGAAAACCATCTCGATCGGCATTGCCGATTTCCCGACCGACAGCGAAACCTTCTGGCAGGCCGTCAAGTTCGCCGACGTGGCGCTCTACCAGGCCAAGGAACAGGGCCGCAACCGGGTGATCCGTTTCAGCCCGGAGATGTGGTCGGACGCCAAGGAATACTGAGCCCCGGCCAGGATTCCCCGGCTAGGGGAAAACCACGATTGCCCGGCGGGGCGGATGACGACATGCTACGGCGCCGCGTCACCGCCCCGCTTCTACTTCGGAACCCGCATGGAAATCCTCATCGACATCATCCTCAAGGCCGGCCGCTCGGCGGTCGAACTGGCCTTGTTCATCCTGCTGCCGGTAATGGTGGTGATGCTGTCGATCATGCGCCTGCTCGAAGCCAAGGGCATCCTCGACCGGCTGGTCGCCCGCCTGGCGCCGCTGCTGCGCCCTTTCGGGCTGAACGGTCTGGGCGTCTTCGCCGCCCTGCAGATCAATTTCGTCAGTTTCGCCGCGCCGATGGCGACCCTATCGATGATGGACCAGCGCGGCACGTCGGATCGCCACATCGCCGCCACGCTGGCCATGGTCTTCGCCATGTCGCAGGCCAACGCGGCGTTTCCGATGATGACCATGGGCCTGCACTTCGGCACGACGCTGATTTTTTCGGTGATCGGCGGCCTGGTCGCGGCGGCCTCGACCTATTACCTGTTTGCCCGGCACTTGTCGGCCGAGGAAGCCGTGCTCGATGAAACCCTGAATCACCCCAGCGCCGAAAGCGCCAAGGGCGTGCTCGACGTGATCAACCGGGCCGGGGCGGAGGCTTTCAAGATCGCCACCGGCGCCATCCCGATGCTGGTGCTGTCGCTGGTGGTGGTCACCGCGCTGCGCACCAGCGGCGCCATTGCCGCGCTGACCCAGTTCCTCTCGCCGCTGCTTTCCGCCGCCTCGATCGACAGTGCGCTGATCCTGCCGACCCTGACCAAGTACATCGGCGGCGGTACCGCGATGATGGGGGTGATGGATGAAATGCGCCGCAGCGGCCAGATCAGTGTCGAACTGCTCAATGCCAGCGCCGGCTTCCTGATCTCGCCTTTCGACATTCCCGGCGTGGCAGTGCTGATTTCGGCCGGCAAGCGCGTCGCTGCCGTCTGGAAACCGGCTGCACTCGGCGCCTGCGTCGGCATCGCCTTGCGCACGGTGGGGCATATCGTTTTCCCCTGAGCGGCCGGCCGACGTTCTCCGGCATGCTTTGTGCACTGCACAAAAGACAACATCGACGCATGTTGGATTCGCGACAGGAGAACATCATGGATACATGGACCAAACTCACCGAGTTCCTCGCCTGCGGCCTGCTCGTGCTGCCGGTGACGTTGGGCGTCGGCTTCGACAGCTTCGAGGTTTTCGCCGTCACGCTGGGCATCATGCAGTTGCTGCTGATCGCCGTCAGCATCGGCTCGCCGACCGTCATCGTGCCGAGCAAGGATGCCCCCAGCGACAAGTCGAAACGATGAGACCGACCGGCACCGACCAGCGCCAACAGGCCATGTCGGTGCATCAATCCCTGATCGGGTGCGTCGGCGTGAGGTATGCCCACCACCAACGATCAGCTACTTAAAGTAAAAAATAAATAGACGTTTTACGGTCTATTACCATCACATTTGTCGCAATAAACTGCAAGCCTCACTTCAATCAGGCTTGCCCATGCTTTCCGCCCTCACCCAATTGCTCATTTTCCAGTTGCTTGGCGAAGTCATCGCCCGCTCGCTGGATCTCTCCCTGCCCGGCCCGGTACTCGGCATGCTGCTGCTCTTTCTGTCGCTGATCCTGCGCGGCGGCCCGGGCCATGAGCTGCAGACGACCAGCCAGAACCTGCTGCAACACTTGTCGCTGCTCTTCGTCCCCGCCGGCACCGGCATCATGGTGCATTTGCACCGCGTCGCCGACGAATGGCTGGCACTGCTGCTGTCGCTGCTGCTCAGCACTTTCGCCACCCTGCTCGTCACCGCGCTGGTGATGAAGCTGTGCCAGCCCAAAGCGCCGCAACCGGGAGAGGCGCCATGACGCCGCGCATCGCCGAAATCTGGGTCTATCTCGCCGCTTCGCCGCTGCTCGGTTTGACCGTCACGCTGCTCGCCTATCAGGGCGCTTTCTGGATTTACCGGCGCTCGGGCAGCAACCCGCTGGCCAACCCGGTGCTGATCGCCGTCAGCGCGCTGGTCCTCTTCCTGACCCTGACCGGAACCAGCTACCAGACCTATTTTGCCGGCGCCCAGTTCGTGCACTTCCTGCTCGGCCCAGCCACCGTTGCCCTGGCGATTCCGCTCTACACCCAGTTCAAGCGGGTCAAGGCCATGCTGCTGCCGGTCGTCGCCGGCCTCTTCGCCGGCAGCCTGAGCGCGGTGCTGTCAGCCGTTTTCATTGGCCGTCTGTTCGGCGCCAGCCTGCCGACCCAGCTCTCGCTTGCCCCCAAGTCGGTGACGACACCGATCGCCATGGGCATCGCCGAACGGATCGGCGGCATTCCCTCGCTGACCGCCGTGCTGGTGATCGTCACCGGCATTCTCGGCGCAGTCGGCGCCCGTTACGTGTTCGATGCCATGAAATTGCACGACCCGGCGATTCGCGGCTTCGCCATCGGCATTGCCTCGCACGGCATCGGCACGGCACGCGCCTTCCAGGTCAATGAACAGAGCGGCGCCTTTGCGGCGCTGGCGATGGGCCTGAACGGCGCACTCACGGCCATACTGCTGCCGCCGCTGGCCGGCTGGCTGAATTGAATATCAACGGCTGTTCATATTGCATAAGTAAAATATTTAAAGCACAATTGCGTTATTAGTTTTATCACTTTTTATATTTTCTCCGTGCATCGGATTGCCATGAGCCAGCCCGTCAGTGATGACCTTGTTTTCATCGAGGATGACAGCACTTCGCCCACCCATTGCCACTTGCCGTCGCCCTGGCGCATCCTGGTCGTCGACGATGACCAGGACGTCCACGAAGCCACCCGCTTCGCCCTGGCCGGCATCGAGATACTGAGCCGCCCATTGCAGCTGCTGCATGCCCATTCCGGCCGCCATGCCTTGGAAATCCTCGCCGCTGAGCCGGATATCGCAGTCATCCTGCTCGACGTGGTGATGGAAAGCGACGACGACGGCCTGAAGACCGTTGGTGCCATCCGTCAGGATCTGAAACTGGCCAACACCCGCATCATCCTGCGTACCGGCCAGCCCGGCCAGGCACCGGAAGCCGAGACGATCACCCGCTACGACATCAACGACTACAAGACCAAGAGCGAACTCAACCAGAACAAGCTGTTTACAACGCTGACCACGGCCATTCGCTCCTACGACCAGTTGCTGCGCCTCGACACCAGCCGCCGCGGCCTGGAGAAAATTGTTGCCGCCAGCAACCAGTTCATTGCCGAGCAAGGCCTGCAGGCCTTCGCCGAAGGGGTCATCACGCAAATCGCCAGCTTGATCGGCGTTTCGCCGGATGGCCTGGTCTGTGCCGTCGACGACAATCCGGAAAGCCCGAGCAGCACGCTCGAATTCCGTATCATCGCGGCAGCCGGGCGTTTCAGTCATCTGATCCAGCACCGCCTGAGCGAAATCGATCATCCGCATATCATCGCCAACCTGACCCAGGCCCTGCGCAGCCAGCAAAGTCTGATTGCCGAGCATGATGTCACCCTCTATTTCCGCAAAAGCAAGGACGAGGGCTTTGCCGCCTATATCGACTCGGCCATCCCGATCTGCGATGTCGACCAGAACCTGCTCGAAGTTTTTTGTACCAACATCGCCCTCTGCGCCAAGAACGTCGACCTGGTTAGCGAATTGCGGCGCGATGCCTTTTTCGATCGACTGGTCGGCCTCCCCAATCGCAACGCGCTGATCGCCGAACTCAATGATCGCCTGCGCAAGGGCGTCGCCAACGAAGTCCTGGCGATAGTCGATGTGGACCAGTTTGCGGCTACCAACGACGTGCTTGGCCATCAATACGGCGATGCCCTGCTCAAGGCAACCGCCCGTCGCCTGCGCAGCCATTTCGGCAGCAGCGTCTTCGTGGCCCGCCTGGCCGGTGACGCTTTCGCTATCCTGGGCCAACCGACCGAGGTCAACGCCGATCACCTCCAGCGCAGCTTCGCCGGCCCCTTCCTGATCGAAGGCGTGGACCACCGGGTCTCGGTGAGCAGCGGCCTGGTCGAAATCGATGACACCTACGACAACGGTCCGGAAGTGCTGAAAGACGGCTACATCGCACTACGCCGCGCCAAGGCGCAAGGCATGAGCCAAAACGTGATGTTCTCGCGGGCCATCGGCTTCGAATCGCGCGAACGCGCCCAATTGTTGCGCGACTTGCGCCAAGGCTTCGACAATCAGCAACTGTTTCTCGCTTTCCAGCCCCAGGTGAATCTGGCCACCGGCGAGATTTTCGGCGCCGAAGCGCTGCTCCGCTGGCGCCAGCCGGATGGCAGCATGGTGCCGCCCGACCGCTTCATCCCGGTTGCCGAACAGTCCAGCCTGATCGTCGGCATGGGCAGCTGGCTGCTCGAAGAGGCCCTGCGCTCGCTGCAAAGCTTCCGCGCCGCCGGCTTCCCCGAGATGCGGATGGCGGTCAATATTTCGCCGGTCCAACTGCGTCAGCCCGATTTTTTCAAATTGATCCAGCAAGCCCTGCAGGCGACGGGTACGTCACCGCACAACCTGGAATTGGAAATCACCGAATCAGTCGCCGTCGGCGGGCTGGACGCACTGATCCCGCTCCTCAACGACTTGCGCGCCCAGGGCATCACCATCGCCCTCGACGATTTCGGTACCGGCTACTCGTCGCTGTCCTACCTGGACCGTCTGCCGGCAACCCATCTGAAAATCGACCGCAGCTTCGTCAGCGCCCTCGGCAAGGACGGCAACGGCGCCCGTATCGCCCGCACCATCATCATGCTCGGCCGGGAAATGGGCATGACGGTAATCGCCGAAGGCGTCGAGGATGTCGGCACCGCCGAATACCTGCTCGATCTTGGTTGCAACGAAGCGCAGGGCTATTACTTCGGCCGCCCCATGCCGGAAGACGAGTTTCTTGCCTGGCTGGCCAACGCGAACAAACGACAGTCCGGGCAATAGCCGTCCGACCTGGAGACGCCCTGCCGCGCCAGCCGGCCGGTGCGGATTTCGCGCCGGGTCTCCATGACCCGTTCTCCCCGGCGCCAATTCGGCAAGGCATTGTCGTCGACCGCGAAGTCGGCCAAAGCAGTTTCTTGCGCCGGATGTCCGAATTCCGCACGCCAACTTCGCCGCCTTAGCGCGTAGAATCGCGCCCCTTTTGCCGTCCCGCCGGGCAAAAGCACGACCTGACCTAGGGTAAGTACCAATGGTCGCCGACCTTGCCCAAGCGAAGAATTAGCCGATGTTCATACGCCCGCCCCCCACCCAGCCGAAGCAGCCCTGGCTCTGGCTAGCCCCCTATTTCTCCATCGGCATTTTTGCCGTTGCCATGCTGGTGGTCACCGCCATCCTGCAATGGCGCGAACAGGACACGGCGCGCTCCGCCCTCGAAGGCGATATGCATTGGGCCGAACGCACCCTGGAAAACCGCTTGCACCAGCACCAGGACTTCCTGAGCGAACTGGGCCGCGAGCAGGAATTCATGCAACTCACCTACGAATCATTCCAGGTTCGGGCCTCGCGCTATATCCATGAAAACCCGGAGATCGAAGCCATCATCTGGGCCGATACCGACGGCAAGGTCGAGTGGGTTTCGCCCAACGAGTCGCCTTCGCCGATCACCTTTGTTGGCGAGCAATTGACCGGTACGCGGCTGCAAACCTTGCAGGAGGCACTGCGCATCCACCGGATGGTCTTTTCAACCAACTACGGCAAGTCCTACAACGACATCATCCTGCCGGTCCAGCGCAGCAGCAGCGACCTCGGCGCCTTCATCGCCATCCAGTCGCTCGACACGCTGATGCGGGCCACGCTGCCGACCGTATTCACGGCACGCTACAGCCTGTCGCTGGTCGATGCGCAAAACCGCGAGGTCTATAGCAATTCCTCGGTCAAACCGACCGACCGGCAGATTTCCGGCACGATCAGCCTCGAACTGCCCAACAACCAGCTCGGGCTGAACATCGTCGCCTACCGCGGCGGCGGCCGCTGGCTGCCCTACCTGCCAGCCGGACTGATCGTCATGCTGACGCTGATCGCCACCGGCACGCTGGTGCAGTTGCGCCGCCACGCCCGGCGGCGGGCCGAAACCGAAGAAAAGCTGCGCGATGCCTACGCCTTCCGCCAGGCCATGTCGCAATCGCTGGTCACCGGCATGCGCGCCATCGACCCGACCGGCCGCATCACCTTCGTCAATGCCGCCTTCTGTCGCATGACCGGCTTCGACGAGTCGGAACTGGTCGGCATCTCGCCGCCCTACCCGTACTGGCCACCGGAAGAATTCGACAAGCTGCAGCACAACATCGACACCGCCCTGGCCGGCAACGCCCCGGCCAGCGGCTTCGAGATGCGGATCATGCGCAAGAACGGCGAACGTTTCGATGTCCGCCTCTACTTTTCGCCGCTGATCGACACCCACGGCCAGCAGATCGGCTGGATGGCATCGATGAACGACATCACCGAACCGAAGCGCATCCGGGTCGAACTCGAACGCGCCCATGAACGTTTCGTCACGGTCATCGACGGTCTCGATACGGCGGTGCACGTCGCCGCCGTCGAAACCGGCGAGATCCTCTTCGCCAACCGCGCCTTCCAGAACATTTTCGGTTTCGATACCGTCGGCCGCAATTCAGCCAGCGTCACCGCCGCCTGCCACCCGCCGGCCGACGCCTATGACTGCCCGCCGGCCGTCCTGCAGCCGGAAGACTTGCCGCGCGAACTGTTCGACGGCGAAGTCCAGCACAGCCTGTCCGGCCACTGGTATCACCTGCACGAACGCGCCATCCGCTGGGTAGACGGCCGCACCGTGCGCGTCCAGATCGCCGCCGACATCACCGACAAGAAACATATCGACGAGGTCAACCTGCAGCAGCAAAAGCGCCTGGAACAAACCTCGCGCCTGATCACCATGGGCGAAATGGCCTCCTCGCTGGCTCACGAACTGAACCAGCCGCTTTCCGCCATCGCCAACTACTGCGCCGGCTGCATCAAGCGCATGCAGGCCGGCAACTACCGTTTCGAAGACCTGCTCGCCGCCATGCAGAAGGCCTCCGACCAGGCCGAACGGGCCGGCAAGATCATCCGCCGGATGCGTGACATGGTGAAGAAGAGCGACCCCAAACGCGAACCGATCTCCCTCGAAGAACTGGTCGACGAGGCACGCGCCTTTGCCGACATCGAAGCCCAGCGCACCGGCACCCAGATCGAGGTCGACATTCCCGAAAACTTGCCTCGAATCGTCGTCGACCGCATCATGATCGAACAGGTGCTGCTCAACCTGGTGAAAAATGGTATCGAAGCCATGAACAGCGTGCCCTTCGACCGTCGCAAACTCTTGCTGCAAGCCCGGCTGACCGAGGACGAAATGCTTGAAGTTGCCGTCAGCGACCACGGCCATGGCCTGGCGGAAGAAGACATCGAACGCATCTTCATGCCCTTCTACACCACCAAGCCGGAAGGCATGGGGATCGGCCTGGCGATTTGCCGCTCGATCATCGAGTTTCACCAGGGCAGGCTGTGGGTCGAACCCCGCCGCGAGGGCGGCACCGTGTTCCGTTTCACCGTACCGATTGAGGAAAAAGATGAATGAGCTGACGCCAAGCATTTACGTCGTCGATGACGACGAGGCGATGCGCGACTCGATGACCTGGCTGCTCGAAGGCGAAGGCTACCAGGTGGTCTGCTTCGATTCCGCCGAAAGCTTCCTGCGGGCCCGCCACGACGATCTGCGCGGTTGCCTGGTGCTCGATGTCCGGATGCCGGAAATGAGCGGACTGGAACTGCACGAAAAGCTCGACAGCCTGGGCTCGCAACTGCCGATCATCTTCGTCACCGGCCACGGCGACGTGCCCATGGCTGTCGCCGCCTTGCAGCGCGGCGCCTGCGACTTCATCGAAAAGCCCTTCCACAACCAGGACCTGCTCGACCGCATCACCCGCGCCCTCGAACGCGACAACGAAAATGCCGCCCGCCGCCAGCGCGATGGCGCCATTGCCAACCGTATCGAGCAGCTGACCCAGCGCGAGCGTGAAGTCATGCAACTGGTTGTCGCCGGCAAGCTCAACAAGCAGATTGCCGACGCCCTCAACATCAGCATGAAGACCGTCGAGGCACACCGCGCCCGGGTCATGGAAAAAATGGGCGTACGGACCCTGGCTGAACTGGTCAAGGCCACGCTGAGCCTGCATTAAGCCCGATGAACAAGCGACTCCTCGCCAGCATGCTGGGCTTCGGCCTGCTACTGGGCAACGCCATTGCCGATCCGGCACCGAATGACGGCATCAATGTCGGCGCCCCATCGGCCATTCGTACCCTGGTTCCCGCGGCCGAACTGGAAAAAGCCGCCGCCAGCCAATACGGCGAATTGAAACGGACCGCGGCGGCCAAGAACGCGTTGGCCCCGGACACCCACCCGCAACTGATCCGTCTGCGCAATATTGCCCGGCGCATCCTGCCCCATGCCGAACGCTTCAACCCGGCAGCGCGACGCTGGCGCTGGGAGGTCAATCTGATCGGTTCGCCGCAGATCAACGCCTTCTGCATGCCCGGCGGCAAGATTGCCTTCTACACCGGCATCCTCGACACGCTGAAACTGAGCGACGAGGAAATCGCCATCGTCATGGGCCATGAAGTCGCCCATGCCCTGCGCGAACACGCCCGCGAGCGGCTGGCCAAGAACCAGATCACCAACATCGGCGCGGCCGTGCTCGGCGAACTGATCGGAGGCGGCCGTTATGCCGGCGCCTTCCGGGCCGGCGGCAACCTGCTGACACTGAAATTTTCCCGCGACGACGAAAGCGAAGCCGACCTGGTCGGTCTCGACCTCGCCGCCCGCGCCGGCTACGACCCGCGCGCCGGGGTCAGCCTGTGGCGCAAGATGAGCGCCGCCAGCAAAGGCGCTCCGCCAGCCTGGCTATCGACGCACCCGGCCGGCAACGACCGCATCGCCGAAATCGAACAGCACTTGCCGGAAGTCATGCCACTCTACGAGGCGGCGGCCAAGCCCTGAACGCTTGCCGAAAGTCAGAGCGGAATGATGTCGTCGCCGCCGGAACCGAAATTGCCGGCGTAATAGGTCTGCTGCCGGACCTCCTTGCGCCGCAACAGCTTTTCCTGGACTTTCGGCGGCAAGTCGGTGAACAGGATCAGATCCTTCCTGATCAGCAACTCGATCGTATCCTCGATAACCCGGACAAAATCCCGATCAAGCTCATCGAGTTCGTTCTGCCGCCAGCGCTCGTGAATGAACTGCAGCACTTCCGGATTATCGGCCGGCAACGCCTCGTGGGCATCGCCCAGCGGCATCGGGTGCAATTCGCAAATTTTCCCCGAACTATCTCTCGCCACGTAAAGCATGCCCTGCCCTCCAGATCGTCATGCTGCAAGTCTGCATCAGGCTCTCCGCCTTGGCAATTGGACCAAAGTTCGATGCAGGCGATAATGCCGGCCTTTCGCGCCATCCTCCGCCTGCCGGCCTCATGAACGCTCCTGAATCGCAAAAAACCATCCAGAAAAAAGTGGTGATCGCCGCCTGCTTCGGCACCTTTCTCGAATGGTACGACTTCCTGACCTTTGCCTCGCTGGCCACCTATTTCAGCGTCCTCTTCTTCCCGGCCGACGATCCGGTTGCCGCCCTGCTCGCCAGCCTCGGCACCTTCGGCATCGGCATGGTTGTCCGGCCGCTCGGCGCCGCGCTGTTCGGTTCGCTCGGCGACCGCCATGGCCGGCGCACCATCTTCCTCGCCACCATCGTGTTGATGGGCCTGTCCACGGTCTTGGTCGGACTGCTCCCCACCTACGAACAGGTCGGCCTGCTGGCCCCGGCCCTGCTCCTCGTCCTGCGCATGCTGCAAGGCCTGTCGGTCGGCGGCGAGATCGGCGGGGCTGCCGTCTATCTGACCGAACACGCTCCGGAAGGCCGGCGCGGCCTGTACACCAGCGTGCTGCAGTTGATGGGGCCGCTCGGCATGATGGCGTCGACATTGCAGATCGTCGCGCTGCAATCCCTGCTCAGCGAACCGGACTTCAAGGCCTGGGGCTGGCGCATTCCTTTCCTGCTCTCGGCCCTGCTGCTCGCCATCTCGATCAAGAGCCGGCTCAACCTGCACGAATCGCCGGTCTTTCGCCACCTGCGCGAAAAGAACGGGCTGGCCAAGGCGCCGCTGCGCGAGTGTTTCAGGGACCGCCACACGCTGGGCCGGATGGCCCTGCTCTTCTTCTGCATATCCGCCGGCGGCTCGCTGATTTTCTTTTCGGCCCAGGTCTATACCGGCGTTTTCCTCAAAGCGGTGGTCAAGCTGCCGGCTGCCCATGCCAGCGGCCTGGTCATGGTGGCGACGCTGGCCCTGTTCCCGGCGACGCTGTTCTTCGGCTGGCTGTCCGACCGCATCGGCCGCCGGCCGGTGCTGTTGGCCGGCCTGATCAGCGGCGCCCTCGCCATCTTTCCGGTCTTCCAGGGTCTGCTCCACTACGGCACGCTGCCGACGCCGGACACGATGATGATCACCTTGCTGCTGCTTGTCCTGGTCGTACCGCTGGCCTGCGTGACCGGCCCGCAGACCGCCACCCTGCCCGAACTCTTCCCGGCCCGTACCCGCTACACCGCCGTCGCCCTGCCGCACAACCTGTCGGCCGGCTGGATCGGCGGCAT
>DAIMCQ010000035.1:0-21613 GCA_036726285.1 Azonexus sp. | reverse complement strand
GCACCCTGCGTGACGTGCATCGCTTCGGTTTTGCCAGCCTGTCCAAGATGAAGGACGAGGCCGACAAGATCCTCGGCGTCGCCATCGAGCGCATCGGTCAGCACGCCGCGGTTGCCGGCCTGTAATTGTTCGGAGGCACCATGACCGACGATGAAATCGCCGCCCTCGACAAGGAAGTGAAGAAGTTGAAGCGCATCGCTTCCGAATGGGCCTCCCAGATGCACGATCTCGTGGAGGACCGCCTGCCGGCGGCCTACCAGGAGATTCCGACACTTTCCCAATCCACCTTTGATGCCTGCAAGGCCTGGGCCGATGCCAGCGCCCGTCTCGCCGCAGCCCAGAAAGGACAACCCGCATGATCACCGGACTCACCCGTGGCGGCGCCGAATGGACGCCGCAATTCGCTACCAACCTCGATCAGTCCAAGTGCATCGGCTGCGGCCGCTGCTACAAGGTCTGTCCGCGCAACGTGCTCGACCTGGTCGAGCGCGAGCTGGAGGACGACGATGATGAGGACGACAACATGATGGTGATGTCGCTGGCCAATCCGTCGGACTGTATCGGTTGCGGTTCCTGCGGCCGGGTGTGTCCGAAGGATTGCTACACCTATTCGCCAGCCTGAGTCCGGCCTTGTTGCCTGCAGCGTGTTGCCGCTTCCCGCCCGGCGGGAAGCTGGTAGCACGCGCTCTCTTGTCAGGCCGGTCCGACGGAGCAAGAAATGACTGCACGTATTCCCGAACCGCTGGTCGGTGATGCTGTCTGCGCCGCACTGCGCAGCCAGGTGGAGAAGCTCGGCCTGTCGATCGGCGACGAACCGGTATGGTCCGAGGCCAGCTTCGAAGAGGTGACCGATCCCTTCTCGCAGGAGGTCAGCGTCGTCGCCTATTGGCGTGGCAAGGCGCGTTTCGGCAAGGCAACCTTTTTTCCCGACGGTCGGGTTTTTGCCGAATACCAGGTCTTGCTGCCGCATCCGGAAAAGCCGGATAGCTACGTCGATTCGGTGCAAATCTGGGGGCGCCCGCCCAAGCTGGGCGGCGAGGCCGTGCTTGCCGAGTTCATGAAATAGCGATGAGTCTGACGCCTCGTCTGATCCTGCTGCATAAGCACGGCACCAGCGGCCGGGTGCGTTTCCTTTGCCTGAGTTCCGGGGTGGTCGCCTTCACCCCCTTGCCGACCTTGTCGGCGATCCGCGACGAAGATTATTCGCCGACGATCCAGTTTCATCCCATCCCCATCGTGCGCGAGGCGGAGATCCATCTCGGCCTGCCCGAGGGCGCCATCGAGCCAGTTGCCGACTTCGGGGCCTGGGTCGATACCCCGGAGGGCGACGTGCCGGTGCTGCTGGCCGCCTTTACCGGCATCGAGCCGCCGTTTTCGGCGGCGGAGCGGACCCACAGCCGTTTCATCGCCATTACCGAATCCCGTCATCTGAGCGATGTCGAGCGCCATCTGCTACGGCGCGCTTACGAACATGTGTTGGGGTGATTGTCGCAAAGGCGACAAGGCCTTGCGCTGCAACAATTCAATATATTCAGTTGCTTAGTGCTTGTATTCTGCATGGCACAGGGCTTGCAATGAATAGCCCATCTACTCTGGGAGAATCACCATGATCAATCTGACACCTGCTGCCATCAAAGCTGTTCAACGCTTCATTCGTGGTTCCGAAACGCCGGTCATCGGCTTGCGCCTGACCATCTCCGGTGGCGGTTGCTCCGGCCTGCAGTACGGCATGAAGCTGGAAAACGAGAAGGCCGAAGATGACTGGGAGCTGGAAGTCGAGGGCGTCAAGCTGCTGGTCGATGCCATGACCTTCCCGATGATCGACAACGTGACGGTCGATTTCGTCGATACGCTGACCCACACCGGCTTCAAGTTCGACAATCCCAACGCCAGCTCGCAGTGTTCCTGCGGTTCTTCGTTCTCGGTTTAAGGAGCAGAAAACATGTGGGAATACTCTGACAAGGTTCGCGAACACTTTTTCCAACCGCGTAACTCCGGCCCGCTGGAAGATGCCAACGGTATCGGTGACGTCGGCTCGATCCAGTGCGGCGACGCGCTGCGCCTGATGCTCAAGGTCGAACCGGAAACCGACATCATTCTCGATGCGCATTTCCAGACCTTCGGCTGCGGTTCCGCCATTGCCTCGTCCTCGGCCTTGACCGAAATGGTCAAGGGCAAGACGCTCGACGAAGCCCTGAAAATCTCCAACCAGGACATCGCCGACTTTCTCGACGGCCTGCCGCCGGAAAAGATGCACTGCTCGGTCATGGGCCGCGAAGCCCTGCAGGCCGCCATCGCCAACTACCGCGGCGAAGTCTGGTCCGACGACCATGAAGAAGGCGCCCTGATTTGCAAGTGCTTCGCCATCGATGCCGTGATGATCGAGGACGTGGTCACCGCCAACAACCTGAACACGGTCGAGGAAGTGACCTTCTATACCAAGGCCGGTGGCGGTTGCGCCTCCTGCCACGAAGGGATCGAAGAGATTCTCGCCAAGGTCAAGGCTTCCCGCCCGGGCATGGGTGAAACCTCGCCGCCGGCCGCTTGCCCGGCAACGCCGGAAGCGCCGAAGCCGCCGGCCAAGAAGCTGTCGATCGTCGAGAAGATCAAGAAGATCGAGGAAGTGCTGGAGTCGGTGCGTCCGATGCTGCAGCGCGACCACGGCGATGTCGAACTGGCCGACGTACAGGGCAAGAAGATCTATGTGCATCTGAAGGGCGCCTGCTCCGGTTGCATGATGGAAGCGGCCACCCTGGGCGGTATCCAGCAGAAGATGATCGAAGCGCTCGGCGAACTGGTGCAGGTGCTGCCGTCGTCGCACATGCCGGTCGAAGCCTAAGCATCCCCAACCCCGACAGAGAAAATAAAGGACAGCGCCATGGAACCGATCTATCTGGACAACAATGCCACCACGCGCTGCGACCCGGCCGTGGTGGAAGCCATGCTTCCGTTCTTCACCGAACATTTCGGCAACGCCTCGTCGATTCATGCCTTCGGCAGCGAAGTCGGCAAGGCGCTGAAGAAGGCCAGGAGCCAGGTGCAGGCGCTGCTTGGCGCCGAGCACGACTCGGAAATCATCTTCACCTCCTGCGGTACCGAATCCGACTCGACGGCCATTCTCTCGGCGCTCAAGGCGCAACCGGAGCGCAACACGGTGATCACCACCGTGGTCGAGCATCCGGCCATCCTGACGCTGTGCGAATGGCTGGAAAAGGAAGGTTACATCGTTCACAAGCTGAAGGTGGACAAGAAGGGCCGGATCGATATCGACGAGTACAAATCCTTGTTGAACGATCGTGTCGCCATCGTTTCGGTGATGTGGGCCAACAACGAGACCGGTACCATCTTCCCGGTCGAGCAGATGGCCGAACTGGCTGCAGCCAAGGGCATCATGTTCCATACCGATGCGGTACAGGCCGTGGGCAAGATTCCCATCGACCTGAAAAACACCAAGATCGACATGCTGTCGTTGTCGGGCCACAAGCTGCACGCCCCGAAGGGGATCGGCGTGCTCTATCTGCGCCGCGGCTGCCGCTTCCGCCCGCTGTTGCGTGGCGGCCACCAGGAACGCGGCCGGCGCGCCGGTACCGAGAACTCCGCCTCCATCGTCGGTCTCGGCGTTGCCTGCGAGCTGGCCATGCAGCACATGGCCGAGGAAAACACCACGGTCAAGGCGCTGCGCGACAAGCTGGAAAAGGGCTTGCTCTCCCAGATCACGCATTGCTTCCCGACCGGTGACGTGTCGAATCGCCTACCCAACACCTGCAATATCGCTTTCGAATACATCGAAGGCGAAGCCATCCTGCTCCTGCTCAACAAGATGGGGATTGCCGGCAGTTCGGGTTCGGCCTGCACCTCCGGCTCGCTCGAACCGTCGCATGTGATGCGCGCCATGGGGATTCCTTACACCGCCGCGCACGGCACGATCCGTTTCTCGCTCTCCCGTTACAACACGGAGGCCGAGGTGGATCGGGTGATCGAGGCCGTGCCGCCGATCATCGCCCAGTTGCGCAAGCTTTCGCCCTACTGGACGGACAAGGGGCCGGCCGCCAGTCCGGAAGCCGCCTTCGCACCGACCTACGCCTGACGGCAATACAGTTCTCTCTGCAGTAACCTCGGTTAGCCCCGGAAGCGATTCCGGGGCTCTTTTTTGTCCCGTGCGAGTCGATGCGTGCGCCGGGCGAGGGCTGGGCTGACAGAGATCGGCCGCTTGGCGAAAGCTGCGGTCGGGCACCTGAGCAACGAAAAACGCCTCGATCCGAGGCGTTTGTCGTTGCGGCGTTGCTTCTCGGCTTATTTGCCTGGCGGATTGAGGCGATCCTTGATCCAGTCGCGCTGCTTTTCGCGGCGGCGCTTTTCGGTCAGGCGCTCGATGATTTTCGCTTCGACATCGGCAAAGGGCATCATGCCGCTCGGGAAAATCTCGTCGCAGCGCAGGATGTGCAGGCCGATCGGCGATTCGAGAACCGGCGTGATCTCGTTTTCCGCCAGGGCGAAGGCGGCCGGTTCGAGTTCGGCATAGAGCTGGGCCCGCTTGACCACGCCCAGCTGCCCGCCTTCCATGGCAGTCGGGCACTGCGAGTGACGCAGGGCGGCGTCGGCGAACTGCTTGGACGTTTTCAGCGAAAAGCGCAGGGCTTCGAGCTGTTGCCGGGCCTTGACCTTTTCCTTCTCGTTGTTGAAGGTGATCAGGATGTGCCGCAGGCGGCGGGCTTCCGGCCGGTCGAAGGCCTCCTGATGCAGGCGGTAGTAGATCTCGGCATCGACAGCGCTGACCGGGGTGGCGGTGGCGGCGACTCTTTCCAGCACGGCTTCGACCCGCAGGTCGCGCTCGACGGCCTTGGCCAGCTCGGCTTCGTTCAGGCCGTTTTTCTCCAAATCCAGGAAAAATTCTTCCTCGCTCGGATAGCGCTTGCGGATTTCGCCGCTGCGCGTCGCCAGGGTCGTGTCCGGAACCACCACGTTGGCGGCATCGGCACTGGCCAGGATGCATTGCTCGATACGGTTCTGCTTGCCGGCAACCTCGTGCAGGCGATTGCGTTCCGGATCGGACAGGGTTTCCGGCGCTTTCTGGAAAAGCTCCCAGGAAAGCTTCAGTTCGAGATAGCCGAGCTGCATCGTTATTCCTTTGCTTCTGACTCTTCTACTGCTTCTGTCGCTTCCAGCGCATCTTCGGGAATCTGCAGGACGCGTCCGCGCAGGCAGTCGAAGTGGATGTGATAAGCCACGCCGCCAGGGGCGTCGCGGATGACCTTGATGACTTCGCCAATCGCGCCAAGCTCGACCAGGACCTCGCCGCCGACCGACAGGCCCTTGGCCGAACGAACCTTGTCGCGGAATTCGAAGCGTGACGGCGTCCACGGCTCGTCGGCGCCGATCAGCTCTTCTTCCCGGCAGCCGACGATCTTGCCTTCCTCGATGAAATTCACCGAGTAGATGATCTGGTCCTGCAGGAAGGTGCCGATGTCGACCACGTAGCCGATGCTGCCGCGGCGAACCAGGGGTGCCCCCGGGTCGAGGCCGGGGTAGGTGCCGTCGTTGCGGACGTTGCGGGTGAGCCGGACCGGCTCCCCGTACTCCCATTGGGCGTTCATCATTGGCGGAAGACCTTGTCGAGGGAAACGAAGGAGCTCATGCCGCCATCCGGCTTGGCGACATTCTGGAAGACGGCGAAAACCTTCTCGGTCAGCGAGTCGGAGGTGACGAAATCCTTGTAGGCGCGTTCCAGCCACAGGCGATAGATGCCGCGCTGCTGGCTTTCTTCCGGCGGCAGATTGGGGGCCTGCTTGGCCAGGTAGTCATGAAAGCGCTGCAGGATGTGCAGGCGGTTGACATGCACCACGCTGGCTTCGTAGGGGACTTCGAAATAGTCCAGGAAATCTTCGGCAGAAACCAGGTCTTCCATGGCTTCGGCAAGGGTCAGGGTATCGTCCATGGTGGGCTCCTTAGGCGGCAACAAGGGTGAGTTCGGAAAGGGATTCGGATTCTTCGGGCGACGGGCTCTGGAACTCGTCGACCACTTCCAGCAATTTGCCGGCGCCCAGCTGGTCGCGGCTGTCGAGACTGGCCAGTTTGCTCAGGCGGGCACGCGAGGCGGGAATCTGGCCAAGGCGAAGCAGCACGACGCTGGCAGCCTTGAGCGCGAGCAGGTAGAAGCGCAGCAGGCCGAACGAATTGGCGGCAGCCTGGCCCAGCTGCGCCTCGTCGATCCGGTTCCAGTCGCTGGGCAGACCGAGGTGGCGGCCGGAGAGCTGCATGGCGCGTTCGGCAACAACCAGCGCATCGTCCAGCCGATGCTGGTAGAAGTAGTAGCGGTAGAGGCCGACCAGGACCGTCAGGTTCTCGGGGGCCAGCAGGTGCGCCCGCAACAGCGAGAACTCGGCCGAGGCTTCGCCATATTCGCGCGCAGCCTGGGCAATGAGGCGTTCTGCCTCGGCGGGCAGGGGCTCTTCGAAATAGAGCTTGCAGTCGGAGAAGTCGAGCAGGTCCATGGTCGCTTTCAGTGCATGGACTCGTGCTCGCAGCACAAGTCTCCGGCCGAGCAGGTTTGACATTGACCGTTGTGATCGGCCGGTGGCGGCTCCTGGCGCAGGATGGCCAGTTCCTTTTCGAGGCTTTCTATACGCTCGATCAGGCAGGCAATCGACTTGGCGACCGGGTCGGGGAGCAGGTTGTGATCGAGGCTGATGCCGTTTTCCGGGCGCAGGCTGCCGGCCCGGGTATCGACGATGCGCCCGGGGACGCCGACTACGGTACGGTCGGCCGGAACGTCCTTGACGACCACCGAATTGGCCCCCACCCGGACGCGCTCGCCGACGACGATGGGGCCGAGAATCTTGGCGCCGGCGCCGACGACGACGCCGTCGGACAGGGTCGGATGACGCTTGCCCTTGTTCCAGGACGTGCCGCCCAGCGTGACGCCATGGTAGAGCGTCACGTCATTGCCGATTTCCGCCGTTTCGCCGATCACGACGCAGGCGCCATGGTCGATGAAGAAGCGGCGGCCGATGGTGGCGCCGGGATGGATGTCGACATTGGTCAGCGTCCGTCCGAGAAAGGACAGGAAGCGGGCCGGGAAGCGCCAGCCGGACTGCCAAAGGTGGTGCGACAGGCGATGGGTGAGTACGGCATGGACGCCGGGGTAGGTGGTGAGCACCTCGAACGTCGAGCGGGCTGCCGGATCGCGCTGGAAGACACAGGCGAGGTCCTCCTTGAGTGTCGCCCACAGGCCGGGTTCGGCAATGGCAGTTGCTGTCATGGTGATCGCTTCAGACATGGAGGTTGCTCCGGACGAAGGCCAGAAGCTTGCCCAGGTCGGGGGCTTCGGGCGGGTGCTTGTGTTCGGCGACGAAATTGCGCACCCGCGGTAGCAAGGCCTGGGCTTCGCTGTCGGTCACGGTCTGGCCGAGCTGGGCATAGACCACCTGGACGGCGCGCGAGCCGGAATGCTTGCCGAGCACGATACGGTGCGACTGACCGACCTCTTGCGGGTCGAAACCCTGATAGTTGTCGGGGTGCTTGAGCAGGCCATCGACATGGATGCCGGCTTCGTGGGTGAAGGCACCGGCGCCGACAACGCTTTTCTGCCACGGTACGGCCCGGCCGGATGCCGTCGCGACTTGGCTGGAGAGGGCCGGGAAGCCCTTTAGGTCGATGCCGGTGGCGATACCGTGCAGCTTTTTCAGCCCGAGCACGACTTCTTCCAGCGGCGCATTGCCGGCCCGTTCGCCCAGGCCGTTGACCGTCGTATTGACGTGGGTGGCACCGGCCTTGCAAGCGGCGAGGGTGTTGGCGGTGGCCAGGCCGAGATCGTCGTGAGCGTGCATCTCGATTTCCAGGCCGGTGTTGCGGCGCAAGGTGCTGATCCGCTCGAAGGTGCCGAACGGTTCGAGGATGCCCAGTGTGTCGGCAAAGCGCAGGCGCCGGGCACCGGCACGCTCGGCGGTTTCGGCCAGGGCGCAGAGAAAGTTCATGTCGGCGCGGGAGGCGTCTTCGCAACCGAGGCCGACCTCCAGCCCCAGGCTGAGTGCCGCGCCGATGAATTTGGGGAGTTCGCGCAGCAGCCAGGCGCGATCCTGTTTCAGCTTGTAGGCCAGGTGCTGGTCGGAAGCGGGAACCGAGATGTCGATCAGATGGGCGCCGAGGCCGGCACAGGCGGCGATGTCGGCTGGGTGCATGCGGCTCCATACCATCAGGCGCGCTGCCAGTTTCAGTTCGGCGACGGCGCGTACCGAGTCGCGCTCCTCTTCGCCCATGGCGGGAATGCCGACTTCCAGTTCGGGGATGCCGATCTCGGCAAGCAGGCGAGCGATGCTCAGTTTTTCATCCAGCGAGAACGCCACGCCGGCCGACTGTTCGCCGTCGCGCAGGGTGGTGTCGTTGATGGTGACGAAAGGCTGATCGGTCATGGCATTCTCCTCGGCTGGATAACAGCAAGGATGGTGCCAATGTCCAACTATATGATTATTTGATGTTTTGTTTGCTTGTGGAGAGGGCGTGTCAGGAGTTTGTCGAGAATGCGACAAATCAGTTCGATGCGTCGCCGGGACAATTTAAGTGATAGGCTGAAGGCATTCGGGGTGATTGCGCCCCTGGTGTCGAGCATCTTTTCGGCTGACATGCCCCTTCTCGCGAAGCGCTGTGTTTTTCGATCGGAATTATTCCTGACGTAAATAGGCAGCGGAAGCGAGGTCAGCATGAGCGGGCGCGATAACGAGCTATGGCAGCAGTCATGGCGCGACCGGAAGATGGATTTTCATCAGAAAGTGGTCAATCCGCATCTGGTCAGATTTTGGGAAAAGCTGGCCTTGCCGCCCACTTCGACCATCTTTGTCCCGTTGTGCGGCAAGAGTCTCGACCTCGTCTGGCTGGCCGCACAAGGCCACCGGGTGATCGGCGTCGAACTCAGTCCGCTGGCCGTGCGTGCCTTTTTCAAGGAAAACAAGATTCAGGCAGCGCGTCGTCCGATGGGGCGCTTCACCTGCTGGGAAAACGGGCGTATTTCCATCCTCTGCGGCGATTTCTTCGAGTTGTCGTCGAGCGATCTCGGCGACATTGCCGCAGTCTTTGACCGGGCGTCGCTGACCGCCCTGCCGGAGGATATCCGGGTGGCTTACCTGTCCCATCTGCGCCAAATCGTGCCGGCCTCCTGCAAGATCATGCTGTTGACCACCGAAGAGCCGGAAGAGGGTGAAACGCAGGATCAGGAGTTTGCTGCTGCCGATGAGATATCGAGCCTCTATCGCGATCGTTTCGACATGGAACTGGCGTATGTCGAGAGCGTTTTTGAGGCCGATCCGGATCCGGCGATCAAGACGCCGGTTCGTGTCGAACAGAAAGTCTATCTGCTGACCCCGAAGCGGGGTGCAGATTGACAGGCAGAGAAATAAGAAAGCGCCCGCAGGCGCTTTCTTGATGGCGATTCCGGGTTGCGATCAGCCGCGGAAGGACTCGGGCAGCTTTTCCTGGATCAGGTTGAGCAGCGGCGCGAAAACCTTGGGGGTGCCGGCGATCATGTTGCCGGTTTCGAGATAGCTGGCTTCGCCGCGCATGTCGCTGACCAGGCCGCCGGCTTCTGAAACGAGCAGGGCGCCAGCCGCCATGTCCCAGGGCGACAGACCAAATTCCCAGAAGCCGTCATAGCGGCCGCAGGCAACGTAAGCCAGGTCGAGCGAGGCGGCGCCGGGACGGCGCATACCGGCCGTTTTCTGGGCCAGTTCCTTGAAGATCGCCAGATAGGTGTCGATCTGGTCGAACATGCGATAGGGGAAGCCGGTACCGATCAGCGAGCCTTGCAGCTTGAGGCGCTTGGAAACGCGGATGCGGCGTTCGTTGAGGAATGCGCCACCGCCCTTGCTGGCCGTGAACAGTTCGTTGCGGTTCGGATCGAAGACCACCGCCTGTTCAATCACGCCGCCCTTGGCCAGTGCGATCGACACGGCGTATTGCGGCATTCCGTGAATGAAGTTGGTGGTGCCGTCGAGCGGGTCGATGATCCACTGGTATTCGCTTTCGCCCTGGCCGGCAGTCTCGCCGGACTCCTCTGCTAGAATGCCGTAGCTGGGATACGCTTCCTGCAGCGTTTCGATGATGGCGGCTTCGGCAGCCTTGTCGACTTCGGTGACGAAATCGTTGGGCTGCTTGCTGGCGACCTTGAGCAAATCGAGGTCGTTCGAAGCGCGATTGATGATCTGGCCGGCGCGGCGCGCCGCCTTGATGGCGATATTCAGAGCTGGTTGCATGGGCTTAAAGAGCTAACGGGTGGCCGAGGCCACCCGATTTATATTTAAAGACCGGATTTTACACTATGAACCCCGAACTCCTGCTCTCACGTATCAGAGTTGTTCTATGTCGCCCGAGCCACCCGGGAAATATTGGTGCTGCCGCGCGGGCCATGAAGACGATGGGCCTGTCGCGTTTGTATCTGGTCGAACCCAAGCAGTTCCCCGACCCGGAGGCCGATACGCGGGCAACCGGGGCGGTTGATCTGCTGCAGGGTGCCGTGGTGACGAACACCTTGCCCGAGGCTTTGGCCGGAAGCGGGTTTGCCGTTGCCTTGTCGGCGCGCCAGCGTGATCTCGGTCCGGTGATCGGGCAGCCGCGTGAAACCGTCGCCCGCTTGCTGGCCGAGGCCGAGCATGGCGATGTTGCACTGGTGTTCGGCAACGAGACGATGGGACTCAGCAACGAAGAAATTTTCAATTGCCAGGCGGCGGTGACGATTCCGACCAATCCGGATTTCAGCTCGCTGAATCTGGGTTCGGCGGTGCAGGTGCTGTGCTACGAGTGCCGCATGACGGCCTTTGCCGGCAAGCCGCCCATCGCCAGCCAGGGGGCAACGGCGTTCGCCACGCCGGCGGCGAGCCACGACGAAATCGAGGGCTTGTATGCCCACCTGGAAGCGGTGATGACCGACACCGGATTTTTCAACCCGGAACAGCCGGGGCGGCTGATGCCGAAGTTGCGGCGATTGTTTGGCCGCTCTCGTCTGGAGCGGGATGAAATCAATATCCTGCGCGGTATTCTCGCCTCGACCCAAGTTCGCACCGGGCATGGCCGAAAAGGCTGAACCTTAACTGAAACAGGCCTGCATTTCGGCGACCTGGGCTTCAATTTCCGGCTTCAGATTGCCATAAAGCGCGATCAGGCTATCCAACTCGTCGCTGGCGGCTGGCTGTTCCTGCATCGTCCATTCAAAATGGCCACCAGCCAGCATGTTGGCGACGTAGATCACGTCAGCCAGGTTACGGATCGGGTTGGGGGTCTGGCGAAGCCGGTCGTGGTCCTCCATGGCCTCAACGATTTCTTCCGGCAATCCAAGGGCATTGAGCAGCGAGACGCCGATGCTTTCGTGCCATTGGATGATCAGGTATCTGATGGTGTCAGGGCGCTGCCGAAGCTCCTCGTACTGCGTTGCCCGGTAGAGCATGTAGAACGCACCCAGGTCGTGGATCAGGCCGGCCAGCATTGCTTCCTCCGGGTTGATCCGGGGAAGCGTGCGGGCGATGATTCGCGCTGCGGCGGCGGTCATCAAGGAGTGGTCCCACAGGCGGTGGGTCAGTTCGCTGAACGCGGCCATCCCCTTGGCGCGCAGCAATTGAGCCATGACGATGGATAGTGCCGCGCTGCGTACGGCGTTGATGCCCAGTCGGGCAATCGCCGATTGCAAATCAACGACTTGATTGCCGTTCGGATTGAATGCGACCGAGTTGGCAAGGCGCAGCAGCTTGGCGCTGATCAATGGTTCGACGGCAATCGCCGCACTGATTCCGGCCAGCGACTGGGCCGGGTCCTGCAGCGCTTTGCGCAAGCGCAGCACGGCATCGAAATAGGTTGGGAAAACGACGTCGCCGGCCAGTTCCTTGGCGATGTCTTCAAGCATCTGGAAGCGCTGGTTGCGTAGCGCATTGCCCGTCTTGTCATCATCGATCGTCGAAAAATTGTCGTTCGTCATCTGGTTCTTTCAAAAAACTCCGGTTAGGGACTCCGGATCGGCGGTGGCCCACCTTGTTGTGGCCTCGGCCAGAATCGATCAGTGCAGGGTTAGCGGCCAGTGTTTTCTGGCCAAATAGCGAGGTTGAGCGGTTGGCACGGATAGATCATCGTTCGAGAGTTTACCGAAAAGAGCAGGATGGCGGCATTGCTGGGTGAGCAATCAAGGGGGCGAGAATCGTAGGCCTTGCCGATTATCCGCTGCTTCGGCGAGGCTCGGTCAATGTGGCGTCTGGCGAGTTAGCCGGGGGCCTGGTCTGTCGGTGTGGCATCCTCCGCTTGCTGGGCGAATGGCCTCAACGCCAGGTCGAATTCGGCAAGATGGTCCACTACCCATCGCGCTACCAGGCTGACGACCTCGTCGATCGTCCAGGCTTCCCCAAACATCGACCGCCAATGAAGGTCGGCCAACTCTTCCAGTATGCGCTGATGGGCTTCGACATGCGCTTGATACATCGCTTCGGGCAAACCCAGGCCGCGCATCACGATTTCCTCGGTGTGGAAATGCTGCCGAATCAGATCGTCGAGCAGGGACAGGGCATCGCTGACCGCTTCCCCGCTAGGGCTGCGCTTGAGGCGGGCGAATGCGTCGAAAAGAGCATCGTGCTGAGTGTCGACGATTCGGATTCCGATTCGATAGTTCATTGGCCTCGATTCTGCAAAGCGATAAAGATGGCAAGGGCAAACTGCGCACACTGAACTGTACAACGGGTAAGTCATCATGATCGCATGCCGCTTAATGCATTGGAATATCTCGGCGCAGCTGGCTGGGTGGGGGCAGGTTTCCCGTTCTTGCCGGTTGATCGGGCATGAGTTGGTGAGCACCATCGACAAGCGCGGCGACAGTGGCACTCTTCAATAAAACCAATGGGTACGGGCAGCAAGAAAAAACCCCGCCGGAGCGGGGTTTTGAGACCTATCTAGACGGTGCTAGATGGATATTTGGTGGGTGCTGACGGGGTCGAACCGCCGACATTCGCCTTGTAAGGGCGACGCTCTACCAACTGAGCTAAGCACCCAAAAAAACATTAGTTGATGGCGTCTTTCAAGCCCTTGCCTGCGCGGAATTTCGGCGACTTGGCGGCCTTGATTTCCAGGGTCTTGCCAGTGCGCGGGTTGCGACCGGTGCGAGCAGCGCGCTCACCAACGTAGAAAGTACCGAAGCCGATCAGGCTGACGGTGTCGCCGGCCTTGAGGGCATCCTTAACGGCGGCAACGGTAGCGTCGAGGGAGCGGGCAGCCGCAGCTTTGGAGATTTCAGCGGAAGCAGCGATCTGATCGATCAGTTCAGTTTTGTTCATTTACAGGTCCCCGAGATGGATGAAATAAAACGGCAAAATTTTGTGAGGACGGATTTATATCTCTGCCGAAATCCTTGTGTCAAGCGGATTTTGGCGGCTTTGCCAGGCTCGGGAAGGGCAGGAAGGCATGTCGGGCGAGGTGCCAGACATGCCTTTCCTTTCAAATCAATGGGTAAGCAAAGCCGCCGTGGTGGCCGCTTCAGTTGCCGCGGCGACGCCAGAATTTGCTTCGGCTACCTCGGGAAGTCGCTCCGGAGCACGCTCCAAAGCGCGTTCAAGCACTTGATCGATCCACTTGACGGGGACGATTTCGATCTTGTTCTTGATGTTGTCAGGGATCTCGGTCAAGTCCTTGACGTTCTCCTGCGGGATCAGCGCCGTCTTCAAACCACCACGAACAGCCGCCAGCAACTTTTCCTTCAGGCCGCCAATCGGCAGCACTTCGCCGCGCAGCGTGATCTCGCCAGTCATGCAGACGTCGCAACGGACCGGGATGCTGGTGTAGGAGGAAACCAGGGCGGTGGTCATGGCGATGCCGGCAGACGGGCCGTCCTTCGGCGTGGCGCCTTCCGGAACGTGGATATGGATGTCCGTTTTTTCGAAGGCCTCGTCCTTGATGCCGAGGCGGCGCGAACGGGCACGCACGACGGAGCGGGCGGCTTCGACCGACTCCTTCATGACGTCGCCGAGCGAACCGGTGCGCAGGATATTGCCTTTGCCGGGCATGTTGGCGCATTCGATGGTCAACAACTCTCCACCGACTTCGGTCCAGGCCAGGCCGGTAACTTGGCCGATCTGGTTTTCCTTTTCCGCCATGCCGAAGCTGTAGCGTTGGACACCGAGGAATTTGTCGAGATTCTTCGCATTGACCAGGATCTTCGAGTCGCGTTTCTTCAGCACCAGGGTCTTGACGACCTTGCGGCAGATCTTCGAGATTTCGCGTTCCAGGGCGCGAACACCGGCTTCTCGGGTGTAGTAGCGGACGATGTCGCGAATGGCGCTGTCGGCAACCGTCAGTTCGGTCTTCTTGACACCGTTGTTCTTCATCTGCTTGGGCAGCAGATAGCGCATCGCGATATTGACCTTCTCGTCTTCGGTGTAGCCGGAGAGGCGAATGACTTCCATGCGATCGAGCAGTGGCGCCGGAATGTTCAGCGTATTGGCCGTGGCCACGAACATGACGTCGGACAGGTCGAAGTCGACTTCGACGTAATGATCCTGGAAGGTGTTGTTCTGTTCCGGATCGAGCACTTCAAGGAGGGCGGACGACGGGTCGCCGCGGAAATCCTGTCCCAGCTTGTCGACTTCGTCGAGCAGGAACAGCGGATTGCGTACGCCGACCTTGGTCAGGCTGCTCAGGATCTTGCCCGGCATCGAACCGATGTAGGTCCGGCGATGGCCGCGGATTTCGGCTTCGTCGCGCACGCCGCCGAGCGCCATGCGCACGAACTTGCGGTTGGTCGCCTTGGCGATCGACTGACCGAGCGAGGTCTTGCCGACACCCGGAGGGCCGACCAGGCAGAGGATCGGCGCCTTGACCTTGTCTACGCGCTGTTGCACGGCAAGATATTCGACAATCCGTTCCTTGACCTTGTCGAGGCCGAAATGATCGGTATCGAGCACTTTCTCGGCTTCGCGCAAATCCTTGCTGATGCGGGTCTTCTTGCGCCAGGGCAGGCCGATCAGGGTTTCGATGAAATTGCGCACGACAGTGGCTTCGGCTGACATCGGGGACATCAGGCGCAGCTTCTTCAGTTCGCCCTGTGCCTTGGCCAGACCTTCCTTGCTCATGCCGGCCGCCTTGATCTTCTTGTCGAGCTCCTCGAGGTCGGCACCTTCTTCGCCCTCGCCGAGTTCCTTCTGGATCGCCTTGACCTGCTCATTCAGGTAATACTCGCGCTGGCTCTTTTCCATCTGGCGCTTGACGCGGCCACGGATACGCTTTTCAACCTGCAGGATGTCGATTTCCGATTCGAGCTGGGAGAGCAGGCGGTCGATGCGGTCGCGGATGCTTTCCATTTCCAGCACTTCCTGCTTCTGCTCGAGCTTGAGCGGCAGGTGGGCGGCAATGGTGTCGGCCAGGCGACCGGCGTCTTCGATGCCGGCAATCGAGGAAAGTACCTCGGGCGGAATCTTCTTGTTCAGTTTGACGAACTGGTCGAATTGCGCCACCACGGCACGGCGCATGGCCTCGATTTCGTGGTCTTCGACGGCGGCTTGCGGCAGGGCGACGGCGGTGGCCATGAACACCGAGGATTGCACTTCGATGGCTTCGACGCGGGCGCGCTGGGTGCCTTCAACCAGCACCTTGACGGTGCCGTCGGGCAGCTTGAGCATTTGCAGGATATTGGCCAGGCAACCGATCCGATAGAGATCTTCGGGTTCCGGTTCATCTTTGGCGGCGGATTTTTGCGCCACGAGCAGGATGTTCTTGCCGCCTTCCATGGCCATTTCCAGCGCCTTGATGGATTTCGGGCGGCCAACGAACAGCGGGATGACCATGTGCGGGAAAACGACGACATCGCGCAACGGCAGCAGCGGCAGTTCGACGGTTTCCGGGAGCGAGTTGGGGTTCGACATTACGAAGCCTTTGAAATAGGTATGTGCCCCCTAGGTGGGGGCGGGAAACCGCAATTCAAGTCCCGGCTCAGTTCGAGCCGGAAACCTTTGGCTGATCGGCGTAAATGAGCAGCGGCGGGGTGTCGCCGTTGATCATGTTCTCATCGATGACGACCTTTTCGACATTCTCCATACCCGGGAGTTCATACATGGTGTCGAGCAGGACGTGTTCGAGGATCGAGCGCAGACCACGCGCCCCGGTCTTGCGTTCCAGGGCTTTCTTGGCGATCGCCGAGAGGGCGCCGGAGCGAATTTCGAGTTCGACGTCTTCCATGCTGAACAGCTTCTGATACTGCTTGATCAGCGCGTTCTTCGGTTCGGTCAGAATCTGGACCAGGGCCGGTTCCTCGAGTTCCTTGAGGGTGGCGACGACCGGCAGGCGGCCGATCAGCTCGGGAATCAGGCCGAACTTGATCAGGTCTTCCGGTTCGACATCCTGCAGGATCTTGCCGACTTCCTTGCCGTCGTCCTTGCTCTTGACCTCGGCGCCGAAGCCGATGCCGCCCTTTTCGGAGCGGTTGCGGATGACCTTTTCCAGGCCTGCAAAGGCGCCGCCGCAAATGAACAGGATATTGGTGGTGTCGACCTGGACGAAGTCCTGGTTCGGATGCTTGCGGCCACCTTGCGGCGGAATCGACGCAACGGTGCCTTCGATCAGCTTGAGCAGGGCTTGTTGCACGCCTTCGCCCGAGACATCGCGGGTGATCGACGGGTTGTCCGACTTGCGCGAGATCTTGTCGATTTCATCGATATAGACGATGCCGTGCTGTGCCTTCTCAATGTCGTAGTCGCATTTTTGCAGCAGCTTCTGGATGATGTTCTCGACGTCCTCGCCGACATAACCGGCTTCGGTCAGCGTCGTTGCATCGGCCATCACGAACGGCACGTTGAGCAGGCGAGCCAGGGTCTGGGCGAGCAGCGTCTTGCCCGAGCCGGTCGGGCCGACGAGCAGGATGTTGCTCTTGGCCAGTTCGACATCGCCGGCATTCTTGGCGGTGTGGCGCAGGCGCTTGTAGTGGTTGTACACCGCCACGGCGAGGATGCGCTTGGCAACTTCCTGGCCGATGACGTACTGATCGAGGATCGAGCAGATTTCACGCGGCGTCGGCAGGTCGGAGCGACCCGCCTTCGCGGCTTCTTCCGGCAACTCATCGCGGATGATGTCGTTGCAGAGTGCAATGCACTCGTCACAGATGAACACCGACGGACCGGCGATGAGCTTTTTCACTTCATGCTGGCTCTTGCCGCAGAAGGAACAGTAGAGCAGTTTTTCCTGGCCGCCTTTAGACATCTGAGTCTCCTTGGTTAAGCCGCATCGCGGCGGGTCAGTACCTTGTCGATCAAGCCGTACTCTGCGGCCTCGGTGGCCGAGAGGAAGTTGTCGCGATCGGTATCCTTTTCAATGCGCTCAAGCGGCTGGCCGCTGTGTTCCGCCATGATGCGGTTCAGGCGATCGCGGATCGACAGGATTTCCTTGGCATGAATGGCGATATCCGAGGCTTGGCCCTGGAAGCCGCCTAGCGGCTGGTGAATCATCACGCGCGAGTTGGGGAGCGCGAAGCGTTTGCCCTTGGCGCCGGCGTTGAGCAGGAAGGCGCCCATCGAGGCGGCCTGGCCGATGCACAGCGTCGAAACGTCGGGTTTGATGAACTGCATGGTGTCGTAGATCGACATGCCAGCCGTCACCGAGCCACCCGGCGAGTTGATGTAGAAATAAATGTCCTTGTCCGGATTTTCCGCTTCAAGGAACAGCAATTGGGCGACGACCAGGTTGGCGCTGGCGTCGTTGACCGGGCCGACAAGAAAGATGACCCGCTCTTTCAGCAGGCGCGAATAGATGTCGTACGCGCGCTCACCGCGTCCGCTCTGTTCTACCACCATCGGGACGAGGCCCAGTGCCTGCGGATCCCAGTTGTTTGCGTTGTCGATATTCATGTCAGCCCTTGTATGTTGCGTTTCAGACGTTTGTCAGTTTTGTGACGATGCTTCAGCTTAGTTCTTCTGACCCATCAATTCATCAAAAACTGCGGTCTTGTCGGTGACCTTGGCCTTGCCCAGTACCCACTCGACCACATTGTTCTCAACCGCTACACCTTCAACTTCGCCCAGACGTTGCGGTTGGGCGTAGTACCAGCGGATCACTTCTTCCGGATGCTCGTAGCTCTGGGCGGTGTCTTCGACCATGCCGCGAACTTGTTCCGGTGTTGCCTGAAGCTTTTCCGTCTTGACAACTTCAGCAAGAATCAGACCAAGGGTCACGCGACGCTTGGCCTGGTCGGCGAACCACTCCGGCTGAATCGGGAAATCCTTGATCTTCATGCCGCGCTGTTCCATGTCCTGGCGGGCTGCCTGCATCAGGCGCTGGATTTCCATGTCGACCAGGGAGCTCGGGATGGAGATCGGGTTGGCCTTGATCAGGGCTTCCATGACCTGGTCCTTGAGCTTGGCTTCGATGCGGCGCTTCACTTCACGCTTCAGATTGGCTTCGATCTCGGCCTTCATCTTGGTGACGTCGCCATCGGCGATGCCCATGCTGGTGGCGAATGCCGAATCGAGTTCCGGCAGAACCGGGGCCTGAACCTGCTTGACGGTGATTTCGAACTGGACCGTCTGGCCGGCCAGATCCTTGGCGTGGTAGTCGGCCGGGAAGGTCAGGTCGAAAGTCTTGGTTTCGCCAGTCTTGCTGCCTTCAACGGCGTTTTCGAAGTCAGGCAGCATCTGGCCCTGGCCGAGAACGAACGGGTAGTCGGTGGCCTGGCCGCCGGCAAAGGCGACGCCATCCTTCTTGCCCAGGAAGTCGATCACGACGCGGTCTTCCTTGGCGGCGGCGCGGTCGGCGTCGGCGTAGGAGACACGCTGCTTGCGCAGGATGTCGAGGGTCTTTTCGATTTCAGCGGCGCTGACTTCGAGAACCGGACGTTCGATTTCGGCAGCGGACATGTCGCCCGGCGTGAATTCCGGATAAACCTCGAAGATTGCCGAGAACTCGAGGTGGGTGGTGCTTTCCGTGGTCTTCGGCTCGATGCGCGGGTAGCCGGCGACGCGCATCTTCTGGGCGGTCACGGTTTCGCTGAAGACGCGATCGAGTTCTTCGGACAGTACTTCGTGGCGAGCCTGGTCGCCATACTGCTGCTTGACGATGCTGAAGGGGACCTTACCCGGGCGGAAGCCGGACATTTTTACGTTCTTGCCCATACGCTTCAGGCGCTGATCCATTTCCTTCTCGACATTGGCGATGGCGATGGAAAGGTCGACGCGGCGTTCGAGTTCGTTAGCTTGTGCAGTAGTTGCTTCCATGAGAATTCCTTGTGACAACAGGGCCGAAAAATAAAGCGGACGATTCTATCACGGTAGAGGAAAGTCGCATTGGCAGTGTTTTTATTAACGATAATGTAAAAAGTCTGTAGACAGCCGTGGCAGAAGCACTTACAATGCGGGCCTTCTTCAGCGGCGGCTGTAGCTCAGTTGGTAGAGTCCCGGATTGTGATTCCGGTTGTCGTGGGTTCGAGCCCCATCAGTCGCCCCAGAATTCAAACCCCCGATCGTCGAAAGACTGTCGGGGGTTTTCTCATTGGAGCTTCGCGATGTCAATCCCAAACGTCCGTTCGCTGGTCTCCGGTTTGCTGCCGGCCGCTGTCTGGTCGCATTTCGCAACCTTGTGTGAAATTCCCCGTGCTTCCAAGGCCGAAGCCCCGTTGCGCGAGGCTTTGCGGACCTGGGTCCAGGCTCGTGGCCTGGTTTGTGTGGTGGATGACGCGGGCAACCTGATCGTGCGCAAACCGGCCACAGTTGGTCGGGAGCACTCCCCCGGCGTGGTTTTGCAGGCGCATCTCGATATGGTTTGTCAGAAGAATGCTGTCAGCAGCCACGATTTCTCCCGCGACCCGATCCGGCCGTGCCTGCGCGATGGCTGGCTGGTAGCCGAGGAAACGACGCTGGGTGCCGATAACGGCATCGGTGTTGCATTGATCCTGGCCGCGCTGGAAGACGGCAGTTTTGCGCATGGTCCGCTGGAAGCGCTGTTTACAGTTGACGAAGAGGCGGGAATGGGCGGGGCGCGCGGGCTGCAGGCCGGGCTTCTGCAGGGTAGCCTGATGCTCAATCTCGATACCGAAGCCTGGGGAGAGTTCTATCTCGGCTGCGCCGGCGGTCTCGATGTCAATGTGCAGCGTCAGGGCGAGAGTGAGCCGCTGCCTCCCCCTTGGCAGGGTTGGGAGATCAGTCTGACTGGCCTGCGTGGCGGTCATTCCGGTGTCGATATCCATCAGGAGCGCGGCAACGCAATCAAGTTGCTGGTGCGGGTGCTGTGCGATTTGCAGCGGCAATATCCGATGCGCCTGGTTTCGCTGCTCGGTGGCTCGGCCCGCAATGCGCTGCCGCGTGAGGCGGTGGCCGTCGTTGCCTTGCCGGCAGCAGCCGTTGAACAACTTCCGGGTTTTTTGTTGGCCCAGCAACAGGCCATGCGCCAGGAGCTGCTCGGTGTCGACGAGGGGTTGAGCCTTGCTGGCGAGGCTTGCCCGGTCGAGCGCGTGATGGCGCAGGCCGAGCAGGCTGTCTGGCTGGCCTCGCTGCATGCCGCGCCGCATGGCGTGCGCCGGATGAGTCGGCGTTTGCCCGGCGTGGTCGAGACGTCGAACAATCTGGGCATGGTCGATTTGCACCCGAATGGTGGGGCGTGCAACTTCATGGTGCGCTCCCTGCTCGATCAAGGCGGGCAGGCATTGGCCGACGAGATCGTCAGTTTGTTCGCCTTGAGCGGCACGCTTGCGGAAAAGTCAGGTGCTTATCGCGGTTGGGCGCCGAATCCGGATTCGCCTCTGCTCACCGTGTGTCAGTCCGTTTTTCAGCGCGAGTTCGGCACCGCTTCAACGGTGCAGGTGATCCATGCCGGACTGGAGTGCGGCATCATCGGGGCCAAGTACCCTGGGCTTGATATCGTTTCCTTTGGTCCGACCATACACGGAGCCCATGCGCCGGGCGAGTCAGTGGAAATCGTCTCGGTCGAGCGTTGCTGGCACCTGCTCAAGGCTATCCTGGCCGAACTGTAGGCAAATCGGAGGAATTCGTGATGAAGCAAATAATTGTCTTGTTGGCGACAGCGTGGCTTGCCGCCTGCGGGGTCGATTCGGCCAGCACGGCGGCGACAGCCGCCGCCCTGAAAAAGCAGGAGCTTGAGCAGGGGCAGCGACGGATCGAGCAAGTCCGGCAACAGCTGGATCAGGCGAACCAGCAGGCAGCCCAGCGCGCGGCGCAGGCTGCCGATGCCGAGAAATAAATTCGACCGTTTGGTGCTTGGCTAGTCCGGCAGGTCGGCGGCCTGCAGCATGAAAACGTATTCGTCGCCAGCGGCGGTATCCAGCCAGGTAAAAGGCAGGGTGGGGTAGGCGGCTTCGAGTGCGTCTCGGTTGTGGCCGATCTCGACGACCAGCAAGCCGTTTTCGGTCAGGTGTTTTTTGGCTTGGCTCAGGATGATGCGGGTGAAGTCCAGCCCGTCATCGCCGGCGCCGAGTGCCATTTCCGGTTCGTGCAAATATTCCGGCGGGAGCGCGGCGACCGATTCGGCATTGACGTAGGGCGGATTGGAAATGATCAGGTCGTAGCGCTTGCCGGCGCGTTGGGCAAAGGCGTCGGAGCGGATGAGTTCGATGCGCTCCTGCAGGTCGTAATCGGCCACATTGCGTTCGGCGACGGCGATGGCATCC
>DAIMCQ010000034.1:0-21703 GCA_036726285.1 Azonexus sp. | reverse complement strand
GGCCGGCACTGGTGAGGCGCGGCCACAGGATGCGCGGTGCGGCCTCGACGACCTGGCTAGTCGTGCGCCAACTGGCGCGGGCGACTACGGCGGGTTCGGGCGTCTCAATCCGAGACGCTTCGATGCATTCCGCCAGGGCTGCTTCCACCGAGGGAACGACGATGGGGGTTGCCAGTTCCGGCAGGATAGGGGGCTCGTCCGGATCGAATCCGGGCAGCCATAGGGAAGGCGCAGTGGAACGACGGGCCATGGGTGTTCTCCAAAGAAAAATGGGGAACACACCGGTCCCGAGGGGAGGCGTGCTCCCCGGTGGGATGGCAAAGGCCTGTCCATGACCGATGCTTCGGTCACGGACAGGCGCGAAAAAGCTGCGTCGGACTTCAGGGTGAAGTCGACGGCGTGGGCAAAGTGGATGTGCCTGGGTTCAAGGAACCGGTCGACGGATGTCGGCCGGCGTGGGTCTCAGTTCGGGATGAAATGCGGACCCCGGACAGGGCGGCGGTGGACCGTCAAGGCAGGCAGGTAACGACTGCGGCGCCAGCAGGGCTGGCTTCAAAGCGATGGTTTTCGCCGTGAAGGCTGTGCGGACACCATGCCCGCGGATAGCCCTTACAGTTTGGCGGCGAGCAAGTAAGGGCTCAAGAGTGCAGTGAAATTTGCCAAGCTCAAGCGCTTGGAATTGGCGGAGCTTGTTACGAGGGCAAGGCAAATACCCTTCGATGCGCCGGAGGTCTTTTCCGTCATAATTCCCGACAAGACAATCCGCCAGGGTAATCGGGAGCAACGATGACGATCGTCAGGGAACACAATTTCACGCTAGCCACTGCGCGCCACGTCTTTTTGCATCCATCTCGTGGCGTGATTTTTACCGCCGATGCTTTACCTCTGGCCGAGGCCGAAAAGGTCGGATTCTTGCCGTTGATCATGTATGGCGTTTCCTTGCCAGGATTGCCGGCTACTGCCGTCCGATTTGTGCGCCTCGACGTCACGCGCCCGATCATCGATGTCCTGACCGAGTTCTGGAATTGCCTGCCGGAACTGCGAGGTAAGCCTGATCGCTTGCGGATCAGCCGCAACTGCGCGGCCGCCGATCAGGGCTTTATCGAGGTGCTTCAAGGCGCGGGCATCACGGTCGAGATCGCCGCGTCAAACGATAAGTCTCATGCTGCGGTACTGCGAAACGGGCAGAAGGATGCCAGGCAACTCCAGTTCTACTTGCCGAAATCGCTAGATGAACTCCACAAAATTGCAGACAAGGCTTTCAGTTATCGTTGCCAGCATTTCAGCAGAGTCGGCCAGCGCCAACTCGCCGAGCATTGGAAAGAACTTCCGTTCGTTGAGCCAAAGGTCGACGTGTCCGATAACCTGGACTGGACGCAGGGGGATTGGTTATCTGCTTGGCAAATGAACGTCCCTGCAAATATCCCGCGCTACTGGGACGCATCGAACGATCCAAAACTGAAAAACTGGCTCTTCTCAGGTGATGCGGATGATGCGATGGCCGATCCGAACAGTGGAGATATCCCTGCTAAGGAGCCTACGGAGTATTTCGATAGCACGGCAAGCAACGAGCTCAGCAGCATGATCCACTGCTGGCCTGGTGGCAAAAAAGCAATCGCCGATTCGATCAAGGTCACCATCAAGGAGATCAATTGGATGATCGCCGGGCAGCAGACCCTGCCGCCGGGAAAAATCGACCGCTTGCTGGACATCCTGGGTTTTCAGGTAAGGCATGAATACTACGAGCCAAGCAAGCCGTGCATTCTGATCGCCGAGATGGGAAAGCACGCACGAGAAGCTTATCTCGCTTTGACACACGGTGGAGACTTGGCGTTTTCCATCGACGCCGTACCGGATCGAGGTGTACCGGACCCAAGTTGGCAGTACCTGACGTTTGCCGCCCATGGAAGCCAGCCGAGCGTCATCATGGTCCCGCGAGGTGACCGGGTCAGTACGCAGATGCCTGACTACTTCATGAACTATACGGGGAGACAAACAATTCCCGAGAAGGTCTATCGGGACATCGTGGCAACATGCGCCGCCGTTGGGCGGAAGCCCGCCCAGAACATCGCTTTGACGAAGGGCCTTTACCTACGGCACAGCGACACCTTCGATGAACTTATGCAATCTTCCAACTGCTATTAGTCGGGCTCCGTGATTTTCAGATTGATACAGTTTTCGTGTCACGTACGCCGGAAAAACCGATCGTTGCTCATTTTTTCCATATCCGATGAGTCGTTCTGATCCAGACTTGGTCTTGTAGATGAATGATCGGATGAGACGCTGGGGGGATGGATACCTCGACGACTCGCTTGATCGGCCCGCTCTACCATGGCACCCGCGATACTGCCGCCCGCATCATCTTGCGCGAAGGCTTCCGGCGCTCACGTTCCCGTAACTACACCGGCACCGGCATCTGTCTGAGCGAGTCGCTGACCCTTGCCTACGAATACGGCATGTATGAGACGGGCGGTTGCGTGCTGGAAGCGCGACTCGCACCGTCGGCTCGTTGGACGGATCGCCTCGACGGGCGGAACACGCAGGGCGATGTCTGGGACGCTTTCTTTGCCGACTCGGGCATGGATGCGGTGTGCGGCTTCGGCGGCAACGTCTGGGTGGTGTGGAACCCGGGCACGCTGGTGTCCATCACTCGCTTGAGCCACCGCGAGGCGATCCGGCGCTTGTGCGCCGAGTTCGATGAGGACGGGCCGCAGTGTGGCTACAACGGTGTTGTCTCCGATTACGCGAGCCTCTGGTGGAAGCAGGATGCCACCGATCCGAACCTCTCCCGGTTTCCCGATCACCGCCAGCAGTTGATGACGCGCCTGAAGCGCTTTGTTGGCTGTACTCACTCGACGAGGGCCTGAGATGCCTCTGGAAAAACACCTGATCGACCGAATCACCCTGGAGGAGCGCGTGGCGCTGATCGAGGTCCATCACTTGCTCAACAAGGCGCAACAGGCTTGGAATCGGATCGAGAGCGGCAAGCAGTGCGAACTGAACGGCGTGCACCACGAAGAAAGCTCGCTGGCGCATTGCCTGCGGTGGGGCAAGCAGGCTGCGGAAGACCTGGTCGAACTGGCGAAGGGCGCAGGCAACCCAGCCCAGACTTGACGGGTGGCCTGAGCGGGTAGTGAGCGTTTTCTGGTCCGGGCATGCCCTTGAAGGCCGTCCATCTTACGAGAGCATGAAGGTATCCAACAGCAGGAGACCTTTATGGAAACACCCGCCACTCCCACCTTGCCGATCAATCGCATCGTACAAGGCAAGAACCCCCGCGAATACTTCGATCCGGTGGAAATGGCCGACCTCGAGGCGGGTCTGCGCGCCGCCGGTCGCGTCGTCCAGCCCATCCTCGTCCGTCCCATCCCCGGCTCCGACCTCTACGAGATCGTGGCCGGCGAGCGCCGCTGGCGAGCCGCGAAGAACGTCTTCGGCAACGACTACGGCATGCCGGTGGTCATCGAAGCCTTGAACGACGAGGAGGCCGAGGCCATCACCGTCATCGAGAACCACCACCGCGCCCCCATGTCCCATGCCGAGGAAGCGCAGGCCGCCAAGCGCCAGTTGCTGCGCCACAAGGGCGACAAGGAAGAGGCGGCGGCGAGCCTCGGCTGGAAGCCGGAACTCTTGGAGCGGCGGTTGGCGCTCCTGTCCTGCACGCCTGCCGTCCTGGCCGCGCTCACGCGCCGCCAGATTCAACTCGGTCACGCCGAACTGCTGGCCGGTATTCCTCCCGACAAGCAGAGCAGCGTGCTGACCGGCGTGCTTGCACACAAGGTGCCGGTAGGTGTGCTGAAAGAACAGTTGGGACGCTTCGCCCGCCAACTGGCCGCCGCCATCTTCGACACCGCGCAGTGCTCGGCCTGCCCGCATAATTCCGCCCGGCAGGCGGGCCTATTCGACGAATCCCTCGGCGAGGGCTACTGCCAGCATCCTACCCATTTCGACGAATTGACCCTGCAAGCCGTCGTGGCCAAGGCCCATGGCTTGCGCGACCAGTATCCGTTGGTGCAGATCGTGAAAGCGAGCGATGGCAGCGCCTACCTTCCAATCGCGGCGGAAGGTGAGTTGGGCGTTGGGGCCGCGCAGTATGCCGCCTGTCAAGGCTGCGCCTTGTTTGGTTGCGCGGTGTCGGCGCTGCCCGGTAGCTACGGCGATGTGACGCTCTCGCAATGCTTCGACGCTGCCTGCAATACTCAGAAGGTTGCTGCTTGGCGCAAGGCGCAGCGCGAGAATGAGCCACCGCTTCCCCCGAAAACCGCCAAGACCCTGGCCAAGCGTGACCAGCCCGACGTGACCGTTGCCCGGCCCTCGAACCAGACTCCGCAGCGGGTGAAGGACTTCCGGGTGACTGAGTGGCGTAAGTGGGCGGCAAAGGAGTTGATGGCCAAGCCCGAGCGCAACCGACGCGTGATGATCGCGCTGGCCCGCTGCGGCCATACCGGCGATGTCCGTAGCATCGAATTTGGAGCAGCGGCCAAGCGGATCGCGGGGCCGTGCGTGCTTGAGCGCCTCGATTTCGCGGTGGCGCTGCCCGAGGCTGATGCCATCGACGCGCAGCATCTGGAGCAATTGATGCTGGCGGTTACCGCCTCGGCGGCTTTCGGCGTCGGTTTGCGCGATCTGGAAGCCTTGCTCAACTATCTCGAGGTCGACGAGGGGCGCCACTTCAAATGGAGCACAGAGTTCCTCGAACTGTTCACCATGAGCGAGTTGGAATCCCTGTCGGAAGAGATCGGCCTGAAAGCGAAGATGGGGGCGGCTTTCAAGCTGGCGCGGGCGAAGAAGAAGGGTGACTTCATCAAATCGCTACTGGCAGTGCCGGCCTTTGTCTACGAGGGCACCGTGCCCGTCGTCATGCAGTACCCGCGCCGCACCGTTTCCGCAGCATCCATCGGTCTGACAGGCGACGAACTCCCCGTTGCGCCGGTCGAAACAGCCGAAGAAGAAGCCCTCGCTGCCTGAGCACCGCAGCCACTGGAAAACCCCCAATGCCTTCGTAGCATGGTCTCGAAGGCATTTCTTTTTTGAAGGAGCGTGACATGACGATGTTCGAAGAACTGTTTGCTTTGGCGACCAGCGCCACCTTGACGATGGTGCTCAGTGCCGACGAAAAAACCGGGCGGATGACGATCAACGTGATTCCCAAGCCGAAGAAGGATGTGGACGAAGCGGCACTGACCAAGACCCTGAGCCTGACGGCGACGCCCGCCGAATTCGACGCCGGTTTCGTGGATGTGTTGAAGGGCTACCGGGAAGTCCGCCAGAGCCTCGCCGAGCAGGCCGAAGCTACGCAGGAAGTGCTGCAAGCAGCCAAGGTGGCATCGGCGAAGAAGGCGGGCGAGGCGATGACCAAGGCGGTCAAGCCCGCCCCCGCACCGGCCACTACGAAAGCCCCGGTCAAGGAACAATCCGACACGACCGCTGACTTGGGCGATGCCGAAGAGGGTGGCAATGCGCTACCACAGGCCTCTGTGACCGCTGCCAGTGGCGATCACTACGACCTGTTCGGCTGAGTTCCGGCCTTGAAAGCGGGCAGGGCGGCGAGAGACTGATGGCAAGGGCCTTCCCTTCGGGAGGCCGTCCAGACGACAGGAGTCCAACGATGAGCATTGCAATCAACGAAATCCGGCGGGTCTTCCGCTACAACGGCATGCAGTTGCCCGACGTGCCGGGTATGGAACCGAAGGAGGTCCGCGATCTCTACAGCACCCAATACCCCGAACTCATCAGCGCCGAGATCGAGGCAGGTGAGGTCCGGGACGGCGTGCAGGAATATACCTTCCGCAAGGCGGTCGGAACCAAGGGTGGGAGTGACGATGAAGGGGAGCGGCTGACCACCCTCATGGCTGCTGTGACGGTTGAATCCGAGGGGCGCTCGGATATCACCGGCAAACTCGCCAAAGCACTGACCCGGCGCGGCACGCAGGCATGCGGCAGCGCTTGGGGTGCCTTCGTGTTGCGCACCCGGCGCGATGCGACGGAACGCCATACAGCCCGCGTCCTGCCGACCAGCGACATGTTGGCCCCGCTACCATGATGGCCTTGGCCCTGCCCCGTATCAATCCGCAGGTGCCGCGCACCATCGCACCGGGGGCGCTGCTGGCGGCCAATGCCACGGTGTCGCGCTTCTTGATTGAAGCCGAGGCCTTCGACGAGAGCGACATCCCTGCGACTTGGAGCGACTCCCTCGATGCCTGCCGGCAGGCGCTCGATGGCTGGCTCAAGCGCCAGATCGGCGCGCTGCATTGCCTGAAGCCGCGCTTTGCCCTGCATATGGTCTCCAGTGATGGCGATTACTACCGCTACTACGGCGGCCAGCCACCCAAGGACTTCGACTTCGATGCGATGGAAGCCTCGTGGTGTGAATGCCATGAGCAGGAATGGCCGGTGGGGGCGGGGCTGGAGGCTCTGAGCGCCCGCGTGCCCGGCTTGGGGAGCGTCATCCTGCATGTGCTGCGCCGTCAGAGCGCCGTCGTCTATCCGCTGTTTACGCCCGACATCGCCTGCGACGTGGCGACCTATCTTTACTGGTGCGGCGAAGAAGACGAGGAAGCCGCACTGGACATGAACTGCGGCGAGGATGAAGAAGAGCGCGAAGCGATGCGGACGGAAATGGTCAGCAAGGCCACGCTGGAAGCGTCCTTTCCGGCATGGACCCGGCGCCGGCCGCGCGGGCTGGAACTGGCGCAATGCGCCCGCTTCCTGCGCCGGGCGGTCAAGCACCTGTCCGATCCGAGCGCCAAGGTGGTGGCCGAGGAAGCGCTGGCGCTGGCCAGCCTGGACATCGACGACAGCTTCCGCCCCGACATGGAGGGCGAATTCGTCGGCTTCGGGGCCGTGCTGTCCTGGCGCGACGGGGATGTGACCACCCGTATCTACGACGACCTGCTCAACCTCGCTCATCAAGGCGAATACTGCGAGCACATGGGCGAGGTCCGGGTACCGCTCGATGATCCCGCTGCCTTCGGCGCGTGGCAGCGGGCGATGGTCAGCCGCTTCGAGGCCATCCGGCGGATCGACCGCTTGATTCATCACCTCTCGGCGGGAAACTGATCGTGGAGGAGGTAACAACCATGAACCAAGCCGAGTTTTCCATTCAGGCCCCGAGCGCGGGCACCGTGCATCTGCGCCGGGCGGTCCTGATCTACGACGGCCAGCAGGGTAGTGCGCTGGCTACCGTGCATGACATCGAGGAAGTCGATGGCGAAGCCGTCATCGGTGCCGGGCAGGCGATGACGCCCCGTGCGGCGATGGACCTCGCCCGCGCCCTGCTCAAGCGAACTGCCCACGGCGGATTTCTGCCGGAGACGGTGCTCTACATGGATGGCGACCTGATCGTCTGGTGGGTGCCGCCAGCCCGCTGCCACATCGCCTTCCGTGTCGACGAGGAACACGCCGAGGCCTTCGGCGGGCGCGAACGCGGCGACAGCGTGCCCCATCCGGGATTGGTCTTTGCAGCTTCTGGCCGGGTCTGGCGGGTATGGGCAGTGAAGGGAGTAGGGCGTCCAACCCCGGCCACGCCACTATTCCAAGTACCGTATTTCAACGTCGATGTGCGGGGCAACATCTGCCAAGGCAACGCCCCCGTGCCCGAGGGCACCACGGTCGAGAAGATCGCCGCGTGGAACGATGCTTTCTTACGCTCCTACTTCACCCATCCGAACGGCCCCGGCAAACTGGTGCGCTATCGCGGCGGCGCTTACGCCTTCTGGCGAGAGATGCTCGATGGACGATTCCGGCGTTTCCCCGAGCGGGTGCTGGTCGATATAAAGATGACCCTGGGTGGTCTGTTGGGCATTAAGGAGGGGACATGATGGATGTGCGCGACCTTGCCCTACAGGCGGCTTGCCCGGTCATCGCCGCGCCGCGTTTTGGCCCCTTGCCCGACATGGTGAACGGCCAAAGGATCATTCTCGCGGCCAACGGCGTTTTCGTGCAGGTCAAACTCGACTGGCTGGACTGCATCCAGCGGCTCTCCCCCGCGTTGCCGATCCCATTACCCTACGGCGGCATCGAGGAGCGGCTGACTTTCACTTTCGGCGTATTGCCCATCCGGCTGATCGAGGCGTTCATCGAAGCCGGTCGCCGAGGCTTGCCCAACGAGGTAGCCGGAGCGCTGATCTACTCCCGGCGCAGCCGGAGCTTGCGGCTCGCGCTGTGCGAATCCCTCGATGTGTCGCCGGAGAGAATCGATTACCGGGTGCCAGCGATGGATGCCGACGAGACACTGGCCGTGGACCTGCATACCCACGGCCACGGCTTGCCATTCTGGTCGGCCAAGGACGACCGCGATGATCAGGGCATCAAGGTGGCCGGGGTGCTTGGTTGCCTGCATCAGCCTAAGCCCAGCGCCCTGTTCCGGCTGGTGGTCAATGGCCGGTTCCTCCCCTTGCCGCATCCGTGGCAGGCTGACACCACGGCGGCACACTACCCGGAACCCGACCTTGAACCGGGCCTGCTGCGCCGGATACTGAGTTTCTACCAAGGAAGGAGGTTCGGACCGTGGAACACCTGATCGACTCCGCACTGCTCGACCGTCGCGTCAGCATCCATCTGGTCGGTGTCGGCGGCAACGGCGCGCAAATGGCCGCCTGCCTCGCCCGGCTCGACATCGCCATGAAGGCGCTCGGTCATCCCCACGGCCTGCACGTCACCGCGTTCGACGCCGACCGGGTAAGCGAGGCCAACGTGGGCCGGCAACTCTACAGCCCTGCCGACATCGGTCGGCACAAGGCCATTGTGACCATTCACCGCCTCAACCAGTTCTACGGACTGGACTGGATCGCCCATCCCGTTCGCTACGAGGCCTTCGAGACCAACCGCTACTCGCTGCCGAGTGCCGATATCCTGGTAAGTTGCGTGGACAGCCGCTTCGCGCGTCGAATGCTGCATGAGGCAGTGTTCGACGGGGGCGGGCGCTATCGCTACTGGCTGGACCTCGGCAACACCGAGGCAAGCGCTCAGGTGATATTGGGGCAGGGGCCGCACCGGACAAGGAGCGAGAGGAGTATGCGCCTGCCCTGCATCACCGAACTCTTCCCAGAATTGCTGGATACCAATGCTCCAGACGACAACCGGCCTTCGTGTTCTGTCCGGGTGTCACTGGCTTCCCAAGGCCTGTTCATCAACGACGTGGCGGTGCGTTTCGCGGCGCAGTTGCTCTATGAACTCTTTTCCAAAGGGCGGCTCGACCAGCATGGCGTGGTAGTCAATCTCGACTCGAAACGGACCGGCCCCATCGAGGTTGGTCCGAAGACCTGGGCGCGTTTCGGTTGCGTCATGGCCGATGAGCGCCAAGACGAGGATGAAACGTTGGCGGAAGCAGCCTGAGCGGAAGGGAGACATGGCACACAGAACATGGAATGTCCGCGTGATGCGCGAGGGTCGGCGTTGCGCCTGGGGCAAGTCGCGGAATCGAGCGAATCGCTCGCCCGTTGCACGGCGCTATCGCGCTACAGCGTGACGGAAGAGGAACTGGCCGGAGCGCCTTGCAAACCGGACGCCTGCGTCATCTACCCGGACGAGGACTTCGACGTAACGCCCGCCGGCTGACGGCATGGGACAAGGCGGTCGGTGTAAAGGTGAATCGGGTGTGCGGCATTCTGTGCGATGGGTCTATGATGATGCCCATTCCCTCGAAAGCGGAGGCCGGATCATGGATCACCCCATCATCAAGCAGTTCGAGGCCCATGCCGAACTGCTGGACATCAGCGGCAGCGTTGAAGCCATCGACGAGGCCATCGTGCAACTTGCCACCTGGATGGATGGTCTCGAACTTTCCGAGGATGATCAAGCGCTTCTCTGCCACATCGGCGCGGTGCTCTACCGCGAGGGACTTCGAGGCCGCACGGGAATACGACCGTGATCGACGGGGCAAAATGGGGGCTGCAAAGCCCCCGCTCCTTTCTTGAGTAGGCCGGATGCAGGCCCAAGCTCAAGGCGCCTTGGGCAAGCCTTCATCGCCGGACGTGTCCGGCGCGTTCTCTCGCTTCTGTGCCTGTAGCGCCGCCTGCCGGGCGAGCAGTCCACCTAAATAAGCCCCCGACGCCCTGGCCCGATTGTGCCCGGCCAGACGTGCCGCCGAGAGCCGCGCCACAGCATCTACGTCGGAAGGGACATCGCTGCCACCTCGCACCGGTGGTGCGATGCCAGCTTTGTCGGTGTAGTGGTCGATCATCGCTTCGTGGCGCAACCCGTGAGCTGTGGCACCCAGTCCGTCCGCCGTGATGCCGAACTTCTCCATCACGTAGTCGAAGCGCCGCAGGTTGTGTTTCAGGCTATGGCGGGGATCACCCAGATGCGCATCCTCGCCCTGAACGACTGCCTGTGCAAACTTCAGTGCAGCCAAGCGTTGCGCGGAATCCAGTGGTACGAAACGCAGCCGTCCCCCCTTCGCGCCTTCCTTTATCCGCAAGTAGCGATCAGCTTGCCTTTCCTCGGGCGTCAATCCTGTCGCCTCGAACTGGACGACACACAGGTGCGGACGAAACATCACCGATTCCTTGCGGCGCAGGCCGAACGCCCGGATCAAACCCAAGGAAGCGCCGACGTAGCGGTCGAACGCCCTGGCCTTTTCAATCACTGCGTCGATATCGATACCCGCCGCCGTCCAGCTCTTGTCACGTTGGGCGTTTTCGTTGCGCTGATATTCCCTGAGGGTGAGGCCGTAGTGGTCTGGGGGGCGGATGAATCCTGGTTTGCCTATCCACAGCGCCAGTCCCCGTAAAAAACTCAAATAGGTCTGGATCGTCGACGGCGCCAGTTTCTCTTCGCGCCACACGGCAACAATCGCCCGGATGTGCCGGTCACCAAGATTGCGGGGATCGGGCACGGTGGCGAAATTCGCCTTCAGTTTGAGGTCGCGGAAGAAACGCCGCAGGAAGTCGGCCCGCTCCTGCCGCGTTTTGTGCGAGACCGACTTGTCGAGAGCCGTATGCTGCGTGTTGAACAGTTCCAACAGGACATCGAGTACCTGCATGGGGTCCGCTTTGCCCGGAACGTAGCGGCCCAGAATCTCGGCGGGCGTGAGTGAGGCCCACTCCTGGCGGCGTGGCGATTGGTGATGGGCGGCCCGGCCCGAGCCAATGGCGCCTTGGACCCGGCGACGGGAGTGGGAGGCGTTGATGAAAGTAGACTTAGACATGGCAAATCTCCTAAGCAAACCGTGCGCTGTCCCGTCAGCCCACAGCAAATGTATGGGTGAAATCCGTCGGTTCGTTGCGTGCGCGGATTCCGTCGCGCGCGCAAAGTGTGGTCGAGTGCTTCGGCACGACGTGTGACCACGAGCACGCCCTACCTACCCAGGGTTTGCCGGTGTCGTGCTTTATGCGCGCCCTCCGGCTCGGTCGGTCTTAAAAATGAAACGGTGATCTGTCCGCTTCCGCATTTCTGCGTTCGACGGGATGGGTGATGCAGCCTCGCCTCAAAGGAGGGGACAACATCGGCGCGAAGGTCTCGCCTTGCGCTGTAGGGGGATCAGTCCTCGATTCGTAGCGTCATCCACCTGCATGGGGCCGCCCCTGACCGAAAGTCCAGGGCAGTACAGGCGTACGAGCGGCTTCACACGCGGAGCCCATGGGGGCCGACACGACGTGTGCTGCGCAATGTGCGTGCTCGAACGATGACGGGGAGCAGTGGCGTGGCATCGGGTGCCGGCCGTTGAACTGAACGCAAGACACGCTCTCGAGGAGCGTCCGACAGGGACTGCCGGCAAAGTCTAGCGTTGCACTACGGGTGGATCAGCTTCGAGCATGGCCTCGGGGACCGTGCGAACCCGACTCAAGGTCGGGGCTGAAGAGGCGGGTAACGACCGCAACGCCTTTTGCTCCGCGATGGAGCAGGCCAAGGATGGCCTCGGGAGCCTGTAGTTCACACCCGGAGCGAGAGATGGTCAACGGGCAGACCTGCCGAAACACCAGGAATGTAGGGGCTTGCGGATGGCACTTGAAATTGAAACTCAGGGTGCGTTTATTTTTCGCGGGACGACTGGACCAAGACGACACAAGGACTTGACGGGCGCCAACTCGGCCTCTGGTTACCACCGTGAGCGTTTCGATCAGGTGCTGCTGTTTTCGATTGGACAGCCGCTGGAAATGTGCCCTTGACGCACCCCGATCCAGTGAGACCGTAAATCGACGCGAGAGCCGTTTTGGCGCCCGACGCAGGAACTCGACTTTTATCCCAAGCCAGTTCGACTGGACTTCGAATGCGGTCGGGGCTGATTGCGATAGCCGGGGCAACCGGAGCGGATTTCGCGTGGACGGGCCGCATCGGGGTGTTGATGCTGGCCGCTCGCAAACCTATACAGGAGCCTCACATGGACTATGTGGTCAGAGCGGTGGATGTCGGTTTCGGCAACACCAAATTTGTCAGTAACGTGGCCGGCAGCGACATCCGCTGCGCCAGTTTTCCTTCGGTCGCCTATCCGACCATGCGGGAGCCGTCGGGGCAACCCGGCTATGAGCGCCGCAAGACGGTCGCGATCCCGATCAATGGCCTTTTCTATGAGGTTGGCCCCGAAGTTGAACTGGCCGCGGACACGTTCCGCGCCACCCAGATGCACGACCGCTACACCGAGACGCCTGAGTACATGGCACTGCTGCGCGGCGCCTTGGCCCTGATGAAGCAACCGACGATCGATCTGCTGGTTGTGGGGCTGCCGGTTGCCGCACTCACGACCAAGAAGGCTGCCCTCGAGAAGGCGGTGACAGGCACGCACGACATCGGAAATGGCAAGACTGTAGTTGTCCGCAAGGCCTTGGCGATCGCACAGCCCCAAGGTGCTTTGGTCGACTTTGCCGTGCAACATGGAAAGATGGCCAGCATCGAACGGGAACAAAGCCTGATTCTCGATCCGGGGTCACGGACCTTCGACTGGCTGGTGGCGCGGGGCATGCGCCTGGTGCAGAACAAGAGTCACTCGGTTAACCGAGGCGTTTTCGACATCCTGCAAGCCATTGCGGCAGAGATCGGGCACGACATCGGTACGCCCTACAACGATATCGAGGCTATCGACCTGGCCTTGCGCACCGGCAAGAACCCAGTGATCTACCAGAAGCCTTATGACATTTCGCGGGCAATGCCCATGGCGCACTCAATCGCCCAGCAGGCCGTGGCCTCGATGATGCGCTGGATCGATGCGAGCTACAGCTTCCAGAACATCATCCTGGTGGGCGGCGGTGCCTATCTCTTCAAGAAGGCGGTGAAAGAGGCATTTCCGAAGCACCGCATCCTGGAAGTGAAGGATCCGTTGCACGCCAACGTCCGTGGCTTCCAGATTGCCGGCATGAATCACGTGGACAAACTTTTCAACGGTACAGCCACTGCAACCCAGGGAGGTGCGTGATGAACGAGAAAAATACGCCAGAGCACGAGACGATCCGCTTGCTGTTCGAGTTGGACAGAGTGGATGACCCGCAGTTGTACGACGACCTGATCCGCTTCAAGAAGGGGACGAAACGGATCAACCGGTTGCGGTTGCTGGCGCGCGAAGGGGTGATTGGTCAGTTGAGCCTCGCCTGCGGTGGCATGGTGCCGCGCTTGGTTCAGGTGGCCGGTGTAAGTGGTCCCGCCGCAGAGTTGCCGGCAGTGCCAGCGATCGCCATGCCGTTCGCCTCGGAGGTGTTCGGCGAACCGATCGCCGATCGTTGAGCGAGCCGTGCGAATAAGGAGATATCTATGGATCAGAAAGACTTCCTGGCTATCCATGGCTGGGTGGACGACATATTGCGCGATCACGCGGGCAGCGGCTATCGGCTGCGAGTCAGACAGGGTGAGGGGCAAGTGGCCGATCTCGCGTTGGATCAGCCGCTTGGTTCAATGAAGCTTGAGGACGAGTTGAGCGTGGTGGTCGTAGGCTCGCGACCGAGCCGCGTGTTGGCTCTCATCGACCACACGACGGGCGAGGGGGCGAATTTCGTTGGCAAAGGGAGACGCCGGTGGCCTGGCGCAGGGGACCTGCTGCTGATCTCGGCGACCGTCGGGTCCTTCGCGATTGCCTTGGGATGGGTGGCCCTGCCAGCCTCGCTGTGCTTCGTGCTGCTTTACTGGCTGGTGACGCACCGAATTCCCGAGGCGAGCCGACGTTGCACTGCGGCACGGATTGATTACCTGATCGACCGGGAGTATTGCCTCTGGCACGCAATGCGGACCCGACAGGGGAGCATGTCGTGAGCGCCAATAGCTGGCCACGATCCGGCCGATGCCAGCGTGTCTGCGCATCTGAGCTTGCCCAGATGGGGGTCTGCGAGCGCCTGATGCTATTCGAGCATCGCTATGGTCGGCGGTGCTCAGTCCAACAACGAAAGGACATGGCTCGAGGGGGCCGAGAGCACCGGCGCTTCTATCTGGAACGGCAGACGCAGCCTGGAGGCAAGGGGCCGTGCTTCATTGCCCCACCGGTCTATGACGAAGGGTATGGGGTCTCGGTGCTGCGAGCATTTCGTGACCTGGCGCTGCCTCCCTCGATGCTTGGCCGAGGCATGATCCTTACCTACTACCGCGCGGCACCGGCCGTTTGCCGGATGCTCGCGGCGCATCCCTGGCTGATTCGGCTGATGCGCGCTTTGCTCCGTCCCGTGGTCAGGATAGCGGCAAGGCTATACCGGCGGAGGGCAGGCGATGATTGAACAGATGGTTGCTGGCGGCATGTTGATCCTCTTGATCATCTGGGTGCTTCATCGCTTGAAACGCCAAAGGGATCAAGCTTGGTTACCGCGTGAGTTGCGACGAGCAACGCTTGTCTATGCAGAGCAGCTATTCCGGGCACGTGGTCCAATAACCCTAACGGCGAAGGTCGACCGTGGATACCGTGATCCTACTGGAATCATTATCCTTATCGAACTGAAAAATCGGCAGCGTGACTGCGTATTCCTCGCCGACGTGATCGAACTTTCGGCGCAGCGGGTGGCTGTTATGGCGGAGACAGGAGGGCAGGTGGCCTTGCATGCCTATGTTATCGTGCAAGGACCATCGAGTCGCCGCGTTGCTCACCGAGTCGGATTGCTCGATGTTGTCGAGGTGAAAGCGTTGATCCAACGGAGGGAAGCGATTCTGATCGGAAAAGCAACCCCCCGATGTTCGCGCTCAGTTCATTTGTGCAGTGGGTGCGGTTTCCGGCGACGGTGCGTGGAACTGCCGTTGTTTACTGGGCTCTAAAGCGGCTTTCTTGCGAGCTGCCGGTACTTTCTTGGGAGGTGTGTTCTTGTCGTCTGAGGCTGCAGCATTGGTCATATTAAGTGCCGCCAGTCGAGTCAAATGCTTACCAAGGATCTTCCAGGCAGCCTGCATTTCACGATCGTAAGTATGCCGTTGATAAACGCGCTTCGTACGATTCTCTTCGATATGATTCAGACAATGCTCGACGACATCGGGTAGCACATGTAGCTGAGTCATAATAGTGGCGCCAGTTCTCCTCAAGTCATGAGGTCCCCATTTTCCCCCAGGTAGTCTCAAGGCAGAGGTAAACTTGCTGCGCCGTTTCATTGGCTCGCTACTGCGTTGCCTATCCCCTAGCTGCTTGGTAATCGACTTGCTGGAGAGAGCGTTCTTCTTATCTCGGCCCGGGTAGACCCACGCAATATCGGGGTCGCTGAGTGCTTTTACTTTGCGAAAGTGTTCTACTGCGAAATCTGACAGGCATACTTCGTGAGGTTTGCCATTCTTGGTTTCAGGAATTCGCCAGCGTCGGTTGTCGAGGTCAATGTCGGACCATTTCGCGCTCGATAACTCCCCGATGCGGCAGAGCGTTGCAAGGACTATCCAAACTGCGGCCTCTGTTTGCGGCATAAGTCTTGCGATGGGCAATTGGTGGAACAGTGTTTGAATTTCGGCTCGGCTCAGAACGCGTTCCCGTTCAGTGTCCGGACCGCCGATCTTGACCTTGCGGATACTGGCGGTTGGGTCGGCTTCGATGTAGTCTCGATCAACGGCAAACCGGAACATCTGTCGAACTAAAGAAAATATAAGTTTGGCCATCCGGTTCACGCCTCTTGCTAACAGAGGATCCGTGACCAGCGTAATGTGCCCTTTCTTGACATCCGCGACGAGGAGGGTGCCTAGCTTTGGTAGCACATCTTTCTCGAACATCCGCCGGACTTCTTTACCCCCATCTTTGCGACGTATCAGATCGACCTCGGCCCAGTGCTCGAATAGCCCTTGGACGGTGAGCCTAGCCTGCTGGGCGACAATTTCGTCAAGCCTCTTCTGTTGTTTTTCTACTTCTTCCAACTGGTCTACTTTGACCTTGAGTCGTTCCGCTTTGCGGCGTTCTGTTGGATCGGATCCACCGTCAACCTCTACTTTTAGCCGGTCTCGTTCGGAGCGAATAGATGCGAGAGACAATTTGGGCCATGCACCGACAGAGATTTGCTTCACTTTGCCATCGAAGCGGTAGCGCCAATCGAAGTAAACCGACGCCCCGTTAGAACCGCAGCGTACCGACCCAATAAGGCCACCATCTTCGCGAAGTTTCTTGCCATGGTCCTTGTTGCCAAGTGCCTCAAGTTCCTTGACGGTCAGCTTACCCATGCTTGCCTCCTTGTCGGGGAGGGGTTAGTGGGGTAGAATTCCCCCCACATTTCCCCCCACAGATTTGCCGGATGTGGTTGGATTGTATGGGACGATGCTGGAATGGTAAAGGTGTTTTTCTACATACAAAACAATGTGTTGAGATGGTTTCTGGGATGTCGTTGGATGCTCTGGGATGCGCTTTTACCCTGATGGGGTGCAAGGGGTCGCGAGTTCGAATCCCGCCGCCCCGACCAAATTAAATAACCGGCCTTGGCCGGTTTTTTAATTTATGCATTGAAAAAAAACCTCAGACAAATTAAATTGTTACGATCAATTTAATTAAAGGAGGTCATTATGGACTTATCAAATCTGTCTGTATCCGAATTGCGTGATTTGCAGCAACAAATTCCAGCTGAAATAAAGCGTCGCGAGGCTCAGGAAAAAGTCAGCATTCTGAATGAAGTCCGAGCCTTTGCTAAGGCTCGGGGCTATGCGATTGAAGATTTGATCGCCAAGGAAGTCCGGGTTAAATCGACTTCTGGGAACAAAGTTAAAGTCAAATATCGTCACCCGGAAAATCCTGAATTGGAGTGGACCGGGCGCGGACGAAAGCCGAAGTGGGTTGAATCCTGGATTGCAAGCGGTTCGACACTCGATAGTTTGCTGGTTTGATTGATGCGTATTCTGCTCAGCAACGATGACGGCTATTTCGCACCAGGGCTTGCTGCATTGGCTAATGCCTTGGTCGGTTTAGGGGAAATCGTTGTGGTGGCTCCCGAACAAAATCGTAGCGGGGCAAGTAACTCCCTGACGCTCGACCGCCCATTGTTTTTGAAGCAGGCGGAAAATGGGTTTTATTTCGTTAACGGGACGCCGACTGATTGTGTTCATTTAGCCGTTACCGGAATGCTGGATGATTTACCCGATATTATTGTTTCGGGGATCAATCATGGCGCCAATATGGGCGACGACACAATCTACTCGGGTACCGTCGCCGCTGCAACCGAAGGATATTTGTTGGGAATTCCTTCGATCGCCATTTCGTTAACCAGCCATGAAGGGAAGCACTTTCAAACGGCCGGACGCGTAGCATGCCAGCTGGTGGAGCGTTATATTAAAAATCCAATCAAAGAGCCGGTTTTGTTGAATGTCAATGTGCCTGATATCCCCTTTGATCAAATCCTGGGCATGGAAGTTACCCGGCTTGGACGTCGCCACAAGGCAGAACCCGTGGTGAAAATGCGTTCTCCACGCAATGAAACGGTTTATTGGGTGGGGGCTGCGGGGGCTGCAGCTGATGCTGGCATGGGTACCGATTTTAATGCTGTCGAGCGGGGCGTTGTTTCGGTTACTCCCTTGCAAATCGATTTGACGCACACGGCGCAATTGCCGGCGGTTCGTCATTGGCTTGAATGAGTTTGAGCGTGCTGCACGGTATCGGTATGACCTCACAGCGAACGCGCGCCAGGATGGTTGATCGTTTGCGGGAGAAAGGCATTCGTAACGATGCTGTACTCGGAGCCATGGCAGCGGTGCCGCGTCACGTATTTGTCGAAGAGGCGCTGGCTTCCAGAGCCTACGAAGATACTGCCTTGCCGTTGGGGATGGGGCAGACGATTTCCCAGCCCTATGTCGTCGCCCGTATGATCGAGCTCTTGCTCAATGGCCGTCCGACGCTGGGTAAAACTCTTGAGGTGGGGGCCGGTTGTGGTTATCAGGCGGCGGTTTTGGCCCAACTCACCAATGAAGTCTACGCTGTCGAGCGACTTGCTCCTCTCCTTGAAAAAGCCAAGGCGAACATGCGGACCTTGCAGCAGTTCAATGTTCGACTTAAGCATGCGGATGGACAATTCGGTTTGCCCGAAGCTGGTCCGTTTGACAGTATCATTGTCGCCGCTGCCGGCTTGCACGTCCCCCAGGCTTTGCTCGAACAGTTGGCCCTCGGCGGGCGGCTGGTGTTGCCTGTCGGCGCAACCGAACAGTACCTTAGCTTCATAGAACGAACGCCTCAGGGATATACCGAGACCCGGCTCGATGCGGTCCGGTTTGTCCCGCTTCTAGCAGGAACGCAATGATCCGAGTTCTACCTTTCTTTATCCCTTTGTTGTTGGCTGGCTGCTTTTCGCAGCCGCCGGCGCCTGCTGTCGATCGTCTGGCGACAGCACCGGCTCGTACGACCGCAGTGCCCCAGCCAACCGGACCGGGTTATTACACGGTAAAACGTGGCGATACCCTGTATCGGATCGCCTTGGAGAATGGCCAGGATTACAAGGATCTGGCGGCCTGGAATAACCTGGCTAATCCTTCGGCGATCAAGGAGGGGCAGGTTTTGCGCGTAGCTCCTCCGGGCGTCGTTGAAAATGGTGGTGCGGTGGTAACCAAGCCCGTCGTCTCCGGCGCAGTAGTCGAATCCCGCTCGCTGGATCAGCCTGCGGTGCTTGCTCAGCCATCTGTCGATGGTGTGAAGCGTGAACCGCGAGTGGGCAAGGAGCCTTATTCGGACGAGGCTTATGCCCGCTTGAATCGTACCGCCGATGCGGCACGTCCGGTTGAGAGCAAGCCGGAAGTCAAGCCTGAGGTCAAAGTTGAGTCGCCGCCGGTGGTGGCGGTGGGGCCGGACGACGTGCCCTGGATTTGGCCGTCAACGGCCAAGCTTTCGGCGCCGTATAGCGAATCCGGCAACAAGGGGCTGGATTTCGCCGGCAAGGCAGGAGATCCTGTATTGGCAGCGGGTGAGGGCAAGGTGGTTTATGCCGGAGCCGGGCTGCGTGGGTATGGCGAGCTCGTCATCATCAAGCACAATGCCACTTTCCTCTCGGCATATGCGCACAACCGGAAAATTCTGGTCAAGGAAGGGCAGCAGGTCAGTCGGGGTCAAAAGATTGCCGAGATGGGCAATACCGATGCCGACTCCGTAAAGCTGCATTTCGAAATTCGCAAACAGGGCAAGCCGGTCGATCCGGCACAATATCTGCCGAAACGATGAGCGGAAAGGGCGAGGGCTTGGAGGAGGATGAGTTCGAAGGGCAGCCTGAAGACTTGGCGCCTTCGCCTGAGCATGACCCCGAAACCGTACCGCATGAACTCGAGTTGCTCGAGGATGTTACCCAGCTCTATCTCAACGAGATCGGCGCCAAGCCGCTGCTGACGCCGGCTGAGGAACTCGCTACGTCGCGCCTGGTTAGGGCGGGTGATTTTGCCGCCCGGCAGAAGATGATCGAGCACAATCTCCGGCTGGTGGTCAATATTGCCAAGCATTATCTCAACCGGGGAATTCCCTTGCTTGACCTGGTCGAGGAGGGCAATCTCGGCTTGATTCACGCTTTGGAAAAATTCGATCCGGAGCGCGGTTTCCGCTTTTCGACCTACGCTACCTGGTGGATCCGCCAAAGCATCGAGCGCGGTATCATGAACCAGTCACGGACCATCCGCTTACCGGTCCATGTGGTCAAGGAAATCAACGTCGTGCTGCGTGCCATGCGTCACCTTGAGTCGGCTGACCGGCGCGACTCCACGGTTGAACGGGTGGCGGCGCTGATCGACATGCCAGTCGCCGAGGTTCGTCGCATCCTGTCCTTGAACGAGCATATCGCTTCATTGGATGCTCCCCTGGAAATCGATCCCAATCATACGATTGGCGAGGCGATTGCCGATGAGGTCAGCGGTGATCCGGAGTCGCTGCTGCAGACCAGTGAAATTGGCAGCCTGCTTGGCGACTGGCTGGATTTGCTCGGTGACAGGCAGCGCTTCGTCATCGAACGGCGTTATGGCTTGAACGGCGCCGACGTGGCGACGCTCGACGTGATTGCCGGCGAACTCGGCCTGACCCGAGAACGGGTTCGCCAGATCCAGGTGGAAGGTCTGGACCGGCTGCGCAAGATCATCAAGCGCGGCAACATCTCCCGCGATTCCCTGCTTTAGGTCTGTTCTCCCAGGCGTGGCGGTTTCCTAAGCCTTGGCCAAGGTTAGCGCCCCATCCGCTTGCGAATTTCCTCACCCAGTTGAAACACCGACATGGCGTAGAAACTCGAACGGTTGTAGCGCGTGATGACGTAGAAGTTCTCGTAGCCAAACCAGTATTCGGTTGCCTGGCCGGGCGAAACCAAGTCAATCAGCGCCACGGTGGCTTGCGGTGAGGCATCGCTGAGGAGGCCTTTTTCGCTTAGCGTTGTAACCTTCAGGCTGGGGCGGATGCCGGCTTCGAGCAGTGGCTTTTCCGGTTCTCCGGCGCTGCGTACCTGCGTGGCGATGGGCTGCCCGGCTTGCCAGCCGTGCTGTTCGAGGAAGCGTGCGACGCTGCCGATGGCGTCATCCACACTATTGGCGAGGTCGATACGTTGGTCGCCATCGAAGTCGACGGCATAGCGGCGCTGGCTACCCGGCATGAACTGGGGAATGCCGATTGCGCCGGCAAAGGAGCCCTTGACCGCGAGCGGATCAAGCTGGTTTTCGCGAGTCAGCAGAAGGAATTGCTCCAGTTCTGTACGGAAGAACTCAGCTCGCGGCGGGTAGTTGAAGGCCAGCGTGGCCAGTGCTTCGAGTACGCGGAAACCACCTGTATTGCGTCCGTATTCTGTTTCGACGCCGATGATCGCAACAATGATTTCTTCCGGTACGCCGTAGAGTGCGCGAGCTCGGGCCAGCATGGCCTGGTTCTCCTGCCAGAAGCGCACGCCGCCGTCGATCCGCCGATCATTGAGAAAACGTGGACGATAGCGTTCCCAGGAGCGTTGCAGCGGTGAGGTCGGTGGCTTGATCAGTTGCAGGACCTTGTTGTTGGGGCGAATCTGGGCAAACTGGACGAGCAGCGCATCGCTACTGAATCCTTGGCGCTGTTCGAGATCGTGGGCAAAATCGATGACGGACGGGTCATCGGCAAAGCTGGGCGGGTTTGTCCCGGCATGGCTCAGGACCGTCAAGGCGGCAAGTAAAAAAGTGCCCAGGGCGTGCTTCAAATTCTTCTCCAGCGGGATAGCTGCGCAACTGCATGGCGCAAGGGTTTCAGTGCCTGTTCGGAATCGCCGTAACGTGCCTGCAGGTAGTATTCGACAACCCGGTTCAGGGGCGGGGCAAGCTCCGGGCGCTCTACTGCTACCCGTTGAGCGAGATCGAGCGGCGTTTCCCAGGGGGCGCAGTTTACTTGTCTTCGTGCCAGATGTCGCAAGGTCTTATGCCAAAGACGTGTTGC
>DAIMCQ010000033.1:0-22072 GCA_036726285.1 Azonexus sp. | reverse complement strand
GACGATCTGCAGCGCACTGGCCGCCCGATGGCGCGCCAGGTTGGCCAAGCCCTGACGCCAGCCGAAACCACCGCCGCGACGCAACGACGCCAGCAAACGGATGAGCAGCGCTGCAACGAGCCAGAACACCAGCAACGCCCCGACGAACCCAGCCACCACTAGGCCGCCCAGGCGCCGGTCGCCAGCGACCATGAGCATCAGCCCGGCCAGCAGCAACAGCCCGAGCGCATAGCCGCCGAGCAGAAATGGTGTGGGCGGCCCAAGCTCGCGCCGCAAGACGCGCAGGTGGGGACCTTGCTTAGCTGCAACAGGGGAGGAAAAGCGAAGCCGAAGAGCAATACGGCCGCCACGCCCGCCCCCTGCCCCAACGGCAACCAGCCTGGCAAAGGCAGCTCGATGGACAGCAGGCGTCCGAGCCAGTAAATCAGGACAAAATGCGTTGCAAAGCCAAGTGCAGCGCCCAGCAGAATGGCGGCACCGGCCAGCCAGATGAACAACGAGGCATGCAGACGAATCAGTCCGGGCTGGGTGATGCCGAGGCAACGCATCACGGCACAGGCATCGAGGTGGCGCTGCATGTAGCGACGCGCTGCCAAGGCGACCGCCACGGCGGCGAGGACGACGGTCAGCAAGGTCGACAGGCCGAGAAAACGCTGGGCGCGATCCAGTGCGCCCCGTATTTCCGGGCGGGCATTGCGCCCATCCTCAAGGCGTTGCCCCCGCCCCAACCTGGGTTCGAGCCACTGGCGAAAGCCGGCCACGGCACGGGCATCGCCGGTCAGCAAGGTACGATAGGTGACACGCGAACCAAACTGCACCAGACCACTGGCCGTCAGGTCGTCGACATGCATCAACAAGCGCGGCGCCAGGCTGAACAGATTGAAACTGCGGTCAGGCTCCTGGGTCAGAATGGCGCTTACTGGCAGACGGCTGTTTCCCAGCTGGACAAAATCCCCCGGCCCGATCTGCAGCGCCCCGGCCAGTCGTTCATCAAGCCAGACCTGTCCGGCTTGCGGCCCTTGCTCCATCGGCCGTCCCGACTCGCCATTCCGTGAAGCCGCAGACAAACGCCCGCGCAAAGGATAGTTGCCGGTCACCGCCTTGATATCGGCCAGCTGGATCTGCCCGCCAGCCTGCACCATGCTGGGAAAAACGCGGGTTTCCGCCAGCGTCAGACCGCGCCGTGCGGCCTCCTGGCCGATCGACTCCGGCCAGGGCTGGTCGGCGATCATCACCAGATCGCCCCCCATCAATTGCTGGGCCTGGCTTTCCAATGCCAGCCGCAGGCGGTCGGCAAAGAACCCGACCGCGGTCACCGCCGCTACCGCGACAACCAGTGCCGCGAACAGCAAACGCAACTCGCCGGAGCGCAGCTCCCGACCCAGCATGCGCCAAGCCAGCGCCATCATGCCGGATGCGACCAACGGGCCAGGAATTCCGCTGGCGCCACGGCCTTGCCATGCAGAAAGCCCTGCAACTGATCACAGCCCTGGGCCGCGAGGAATGCCGCTTGCTCGGCCGTCTCAACGCCCTCGGCCACCACCTCGAAATTGAGGCTGCGCGCCAATGCCATGACCGTCCGGATGATCGCTTCGTCATCCGGATTACTGCCAATCCCGACAACAAAAGACTGATCGATCTTGAGCTGTTGCACCGGTAGCATTTTCAGATAGCTGAGCGAGGAATAGCCGGTACCGAAATCATCCAAAGCCAAGGTAACGCCCAGTCCATGTAACCGTTCGAGCAATTCGAAGGAGTCGGCGACAGCCATCACCACCGACTCGGTGATTTCCAGCTTCAGGCGGGAAGGCTCCATGCCGGTTTCCTGCAAGATTTGCTCGAGCGTTTCAATGAAACCCGGCCGTTCGAGCTGCTTGACCGAAAGGTTGACCGAAACCATTGGCAAATCGAAGCCGCTGGCTCGCCATTGCATGACCTGACGACAGGTTTCGGCCAGGACCCAATTACCCAGGCTGACAATTGCGCCCGAGTCCTCGGCCAGCGGAATGAAGCGCGACGGCTGAACGCTGCCCAGTTCCGGGCTATCCCAGCGGACCAGCGCTTCGGCCCCGACCAGCGCCCCGGTTTGCGTCTCGACCTGGGGCTGCAACTTGACCGACAGTTCGCCATTCTCCAGCGCCCGGCGCAACAGGCTCTCCATCTGGATACGCTCCTGCGCATCGCGGGTCATCTCCGGCGTGTAGAAATGGAACTGACCGCGCCCGACCGCCTTGGCCCGATACATCGCGGTATCGGCATTGCGCATCAGATCGACCACGCTGTTGCCGTCGCCGGGGAAAATACTGATCCCGACCGAGGTCGACAAAAACAGTTCATGTCCGCCCAGCATGAAGGGATGATCGAAAGTGGCAATAATTTCCTCGGCGAGAATGGCCACATCGCGCTGTCCGTGCAGGCCTTCCATCAAACAGATGAACTCGTCGCCGCCGAGCCGGGCCAGCATGTCAATCAGCTTCACGTTCTCCGACAGTCGTGCCGCGACCGAGACCAGCAATTCGTCGCCTATCGTATGGCCGAGCGAGTCATTGACCTGCTTGAATTGGTCGAGATCGATGAACAGCACCGCCAGCAATTGCTCGCCGGCCTCAGCCTCGCGCAGGCTTTGCTCAAGGCGCTCGATAAAGCAGCGCCGATTGGCCAGACCGGTCAACGGGTCGTGATAGGCCAGATAGTTCAGCTTGTTTTCGGCCTGGCGCCGCTCGGCGATTTCGGCCTCCAGTTGCCGATTGGCCCGGCGCAACTCATCGGTCCGGGCATCGACCTGAATTTCCAGCGTATCGCGCGCCGCCTTGATACGACCTTCCTGATCCTCAAGAATCTGCTGCGCCCGCCGCACCACCATGAACTGCATCAGGTACAGCCCGGCGAAGATGCAGAAAACGCCCCCCGTCACCCACCATAGGGTGCGGCTGAGCAAAGCCATGAAGGGGGTCACATCCTGATAGAGTTCAAGAACGCCCTCGACCGCGCGCCCCTCGTTACGCACCGGAATATGGCTGGCCAGCGTATCAACCTTGGTCAAGGCAGACTCTCCGTCATGCACAACACCGCGCCGAATCAACTCGCTGACCACTTCGCCATGCATGGCGATACGGAAACTTGCCCCGTCCAGCCGGTTTATCCCCAATCCATCGGGATCCGTTGAAAAAATGATGGTTCCCAGCCGGTTGTACACCTTGACCTTGACGACTGCCGTATCTTTCATCAAAGCGGCGACATGGGCGGCAAGCGCATGAAACTCCGGGGCTTCGCGCAAAAAATCCGCATCCTTGCCGATCGACACCAGCATCAGGCTTTCCAGCGGAACGTTCAGCGAATTGCGAAAAACCTGCGCCATCGCGACATTGCGCTCTTCCGCCAGAGCCGTCATCTGCTGGATGGCCAACTGGCGATAAAGCGGCCCGAGCACGCCGGCCGCCAGCACGATCAGGATGAAGCTGACGGTCGAGAAGTAGCGCGTTAGATTGAACATATAGGCCGCCGGGAATATGCCGCGAGCTTATTCCATCTCGCGAATTCGGGCTACCGCCTCTTCCACCCGTTTGACCCCGATGACCTCCATGCCCGGAATCCCCTGCTTCGGACGATTCGCTTCCGGAATCAAGGCCCGGGTGAAGCCGAGCTTGGCTGCTTCCTTCAGGCGCTCTTGTCCGCGCGGTGCCGGACGGATTTCGCCGGCCAGGCCGATCTCGCCAAAAACGATCAGTTTCCCCGGCAGGGGCTTGTTCTTCAGCGACGAGGTAATCGACAACAGAACGGCCAGGTCGGCTGCCGGCTCGGTGATTTTCACCCCGCCCACGGCATTGACGAAGACATCCTGATCAAAGCAGACAACGCCGGCGTGACGGTGCAGCACGGCCAGCAACATGGCCAGGCGCTGGGCATCGAGCCCCACCGTCAGGCGGCGCGGATTGCCATGCGCGGTATCGACCAGCGCCTGAACCTCGACCAGCAAGGGCCGCGTTCCTTCCTGCGTCACCATCACGCAAGAGCCGGCGACATCCTGGCCATGCTGCGAGAGGAACAGTGCCGACGGGTTGTTAACGCCCTTCAAGCCCTTGTCGGTCATCGCGAAAACGCCAAGCTCATTGACCGCGCCAAAACGGTTCTTGCAGGCGCGGACCAGGCGGAAACTGGAGTGCGTATCGCCCTCGAAATAGAGCACCGTATCGACGATGTGCTCCAGGACGCGCGGTCCGGCCAACGCCCCTTCCTTGGTGACATGGCCGACCAGGATGACGGTGATGCCCACCTGCTTGGCCAGCCGGGTCAATTGGGCAGCACATTCCCGAACCTGCGCCACCGACCCCGGCGCACTCGACAACTGATCGGACCACAGGGTCTGGATCGAATCGACCACGGCGACCAGCGGCTTCTCGGCCTGCAAGGTGGCCAGGATGCGCTCCAGGTTGATCTCCGCCATCAATTGCAAACGCGTTGTATCAAGACTCAGACGCCGGGCCCGCAGCGCCACCTGCTCACCGGACTCCTCGCCGCTGATGTAGAGGACCTTCTGGTCGAGCGAAAGGTGCGACAGTGCCTGCAGCAACAGCGTGCTTTTGCCGATCCCGGGATCGCCGCCGATCAGCACCACCGCGCCGGCGACCAGTCCACCGCCAAGCGCCCGGTCAAACTCGCCGATCCCGGTCGGAATGCGTTCGGTCTCGCGTGCCTCGATTTCGGACAGGTTCTGCAGACGCGCCGTCGGGGCCAGCGACTCGAAACGATGCCCGGTCGCCTTTTCGGCCACCGCTTCGACCAGTGTGTTCCATTCATTGCAGCCCGGACACTGGCCCTGCCACTTCGGACTGGTCGCGCCACATTCGGTACAGCTGTAGATCGATTTCGCCTTGGCCACTCAGCGTTCCTCGATTTCGACGGGAACGCGCGGCGCCACCGCGCAGAAAAGTTCATACGCGATGGTGCCGGCGGCGCTGGCCACTTCGTCGGCCGGCACCTCGCCGGCGACACCGCGTCCCCACAGGGTAACCGGCGAACCGATGCGCGCCTCAGGAATATCGGTCAGATCGCAGGCCATCATGTCCATCGAGACGCGTCCGACGGTCGACGTCCGCTGGCCGCAAACGGCCAGCGGTGTGCCGCTCGGTGCGTGACGCGGATAGCCGTCGGCATAACCGCAGGCAATGATGCCGATACGCATCGCCCGTTCGGCCGTAAAGGTGCCACCGTAACCGACGCGTTCGCCGGCGGCGATGCTCTGGATGCCGATGATGGCGCTTTGCAGCGTCATCGCCGGCTGCAAGCCCAGATCGGCGGCGCTTTGATCGACGAAGGGGCTGGACCCATAAAGGATAATGCCCGGTCGCACCCAGTCGGCATGGGTCTGCGGATGGCGCAAGATGGCCGCGGAATTGGCCAGGCAGCGGCGCCCGCTCCAGTCGCCGGCCAGCGTATTGAAGCGCGCCATCTGCCAATCGACGCCGCGCTCGCCATCGGCCTCGGCAAAATGCGTCATCAGGGTAACATCGGCATTGGGCAAACGCTGCAAGGCGGCCCAAGCTGCGGGTAGCGTTTCGGCGGTGAAACCCAGGCGGTTCATGCCGGTATTGAGCTTCAGGCAAAGCGCGACCGCCGCTGTCGGATCGGCATGCTGCAGCAACAGGTCGAGTTGTTCCTGGCAATGAATCGCGGTGGTCAGGCGATGCTCGACGACGGCGCGGACATCGCGCGCACTGAACAGGCCTTCGAGCAGCAGGATCGGTTGCGTCACGCCGGCTTCACGCAGGGCAACCGCATTCTCGCATTCAAGCACGGCAAACCCGTCGGCCTCACCGCGCAGCGCTTCGACGGCCCGCCATTGTCCGTGACCATAGGCATTGGCCTTGATGACGGCAAACGCCTTGGTGTTAGGCGCCTGACGTTTGGCCAGGCGGTAGTTGTGAAGAATGGCGGCAGGTGAAATGCGTACAACGATGGGACGGGACGTCTTCATAAAACCAGTTCTCGAAGCTTGGACTTGGTGAAATCAATAAAGGTACTGGTCAGCCGCGACTGAAAACGATCCTGCGGATGAACCAGGTAGAGATTGCGCGTCAACGCGGGCTGCAGCGGCACCGCCGCCAATGCCCCGAGCTGGACTTCCTTGGCGACGACCGCACGCGACACGATAGCGAAGCCAAGACCGGTCGCCACGACACCTTTCAGCGCCTCAGGACTGCCCAATTCCATCTGCGTCTTGAGACGATCGACCGGGACATCGTTTTCCCGGAAATAGGCATCGGTGATTTCCCGGGTACCCGACCCCGGCTCCCGCGAGATGTACTCGTAATCGACCAGTGTTTTCGGTGTGACCGATGCCATGTCGGCCAACGGATAATCCGGCGCGCAAATCACCTGCAATTCGTCTTCGCAGCAGATCTGGCTGTACAGGCCGACAATCTTGGCCGGCGCCTCGATCAGCCCGACATCAAGCGTATGCTCGGCCACCCGGCTCTCGATGCTTTCCGAATTGGCGACGATCAAGCGCGCCCGAACCTGGGGATACAGCGCATTGAATTCGCCCAGCACGCGCGGCAACATGAATTCGGCAATCGTGGTGCTGGCGCCAACCAACAGCGGCCCACGCATTTCGCCGGTCATTTCGCCGAGACGGGTTTCCATCTCGTCGGACAACGCGAGGATTTTTTCGGCGTAGGAAAGCACCAGTTCTCCAGCCGGGGTCAGCGAAATGCTGCCGTGCCGACGTTCGAACAGACGGGTGCTGTATTGCTCTTCGAGTTGCTTGATCTGGAAGGTCACAGCAGGCTGAGTCATGAACAGCGCATCGGCTGCCCGGGTGAAACTCAGATGCTTGGCGACAGCATGAAAAACCTGAAGACGCCGATCAGCCATGACGCTTATCTCCGCTTGCCGCGCAAGGTCCCTGGCGCAAGCATGGTCACTGCTATGGATTTAGCAATGCATCGGTGAACAAATCCCCATCAACTACCTATTCGACGGAGCCAAGCCATGAATTGTAAGCCGAGCGGAAGCGTATCAAACAGCAATTCCATTATGAACCCGGCGTTTCCTTCAAACCGAAGGTAGGCTGTTTCAAAATAATTGACCTCGTTTTGAGCTTTTTCAGCCGCCAACCTGGCCGCCTCTTCGCGTTCCAAACGTTCCTTTTCTCTCTTCGCCCGTATTTTTGCCAAGCCCATCAAAGAGGAGAAGACGATTTCACCCATGCCATACAGGCAGGCGATCATCATCAGCGTAAACACGGTTCGACTGAATGAGTCGAAAATCAACGAGTAAATCGCCCAGCAGGAGGTGAAAAAGCGGAAAGCCATGTGTTTCAAGAACACAGCTCTCTCGGGGTCGGAAAATTGCGGCGAAGACATGAACTAAGGTTTTTCCGGCATGAGTGCAGCGTAGCAATCGAGAAAATGGTGGGCTTTCTGCATCAACAACAATTTATCTATCGAGGCAGCTATCGCTAGAGGGGCGCGATTTTAGTATCAAGATTAGCCAGCGACCAGCCCCCAAGGCTTGTAAGCATCTCGTGCCAAGGCTGTCATGCCACGTTAACGCAAGCCCATTAGGATGCCTAGTCGATATTGCCCACAGCAAGGCAGCCGCATGCACAACTCGAACGCCTCCGCAAGCCTTGCGCCGCGCCCAAAGCATGGTATAACCCTCGACCAAAGTTATATAAGAGACAAGAGAAGATACCAAGTGCCGTTTGGCTTCTACATCATCATGGCTGCGCAGTTCTTTTCCGCGCTGGCCGACAACGCCCTGCTGATTGCCTCGATTGCCGCGCTGCGCGAAATGCACGCGCCGGCCGAATATGAGCCGTTGCTGAAGACCTTCTTCACCGTCTCCTATGTGGTGCTCGCCGCATTTGTCGGTGCCTTTGCCGACTCGATGCCGAAATGGCGGGTCATGTTCATCAGCAACACGATCAAGATCGTTGGTTGCAGCATGATGTTTTTCGGTGCCCATCCACTGTTGGCCTACGCCGTCGTCGGCCTGGGTGCCGCGGCCTACTCACCGGCCAAGTACGGCATCCTGACCGAATACTTGCCGCATCGCCTGCTGGTTGTTGCCAATGGCTGGATCGAAGGGCTGACGGTCGGCGCCATCATTCTCGGCGTCGTCATCGGCGGTACCCTGATCAAACCCGACGTGGCGCACGCGCTGCTCTCCTTCGATTTCCCGCTGATCGATACCGGGATCGATACCGCCGGCGAAATGGCGCTGACCATCGTTGCCGTGCTCTATGTACTGGGTGCCCTCTTCAATCTCTATGTGCCTGACACCGGCGTCGATCACAAGGTGCTGAAGAAGAACCCGTTCTACCTGATCCACGAATTCAACCACTGCCTGACCCTGCTCTGGCGCGACCGTCTCGGCCAGATTTCGCTGGCCGTGACCACGCTGTTCTGGGGTGCCGGTGCCACGCTCCAATTCATCGTCATCAAATGGTCCGAAGTCGCGCTCAACCTCGACCTCTCGAAGGCCTCGATGCTGCAGGGGGTGGTTGCCGTCGGTGTCGCGGTCGGCGCCATGCTGGCGGCGAAATTCATCACGCTACGCAAATCAGTCCGGGTCATTCCGCTCGGCATTGCCATGGGCCTGATCGTACTGGTCATGAACTTCGTTCACGAAATGTGGCTGGCCATTCCTCTGCTGATCATCATCGGCGGCCTGTCCGGCTTTTTCGTCGTACCGATGAACGCCTTGCTGCAACATCGCGGCCACATCCTGATGGGCGCTGGCCATTCAATCGCCGTGCAGAATTTCAACGAAAACCTGTCGATCCTGATCATGACCGGTTTCTATTACCTGATGGTCAAGCTGGACTTTTCGATCTACTGGGTGGTCACCCTATTCGGTCTATTCGTCAGCGGTCTGATGTACATGATCCGACTGCGCCACATTGCCAACCAGGCAACGCAGGACGACGTCCAGCATCTCGACGACACCTGTCACCACTGCTGAACCCTCGGTCTTGTCGTCAAGACAGAAAACAGAAAAACCCCGGCTAAAACCGGGGTTTTTTCTTAAAAAGGAAGATCCGGAGCGCTTTCTGCCTGAAGCAGGCGACGGGCAAACAGCAAATCTTCCCAAGCCTTTGCCTTTTCCGGGAGGTTGCGCAGCAAATAAGCCGGGTGATAGGTCACTGCCACCGGGATGCCGGCGTATTCAAACTGCTTGCCACGCATCGAGGCGAGGGATTTGTCGTCATGCAAAACCGCATGTACTGCAGCCTTGCCCAACAAAACGATGATCTTCGGTTTGAGCAAGGCAATCTGACGCTCCAGATAAGGCCGACACGCAGCCATTTCGGCCGCCTCCGGAGTCCGGTTGCCTGGCGGACGGCATTTCACCGCGTTGCCGATATAGACCTTCGTGCCGCGCTGCAAATCGAGGGCAGAGAGCATGTTGTCGAGCAATTTTCCGGCTTGCCCGACAAACGGTTCGCCCTGAACATCCTCATCGGCCCCGGGGCCCTCACCAATAAACAACCAGTCCGGGTTGAGATCACCGACCCCGAACACCGCCTGCTTGCGTTGCTGGCACAGCGGACAGGCCCGACATTCCGCGACGGCGCGCGACAACTCTGGCCAACCCATGGCAGCGACCCCCGGCACGGATGCCGTCGCAACGGGTGTCTGGCGAATTGCGGACGACTCTCCGATCGGTTTTGTCGCATTGGCGGCGGGGACTTCCGGAGCGGTCGTATCAACAATCGCCGCGGCCAATTCGGCCGGCACTACCGCCGGGCTATCCGGCGCGGACGCCGATTCTGACTCGGTACCGGCAAACGCCGGAACCGGATCGCGTAATTTCCAGATCGGCGAAATGCCCATTTCAGCCAGCATTTGCTCCCGCGTCAGACTCATACCAGTTCCTTGTCGAAAACCAGGCCATCCTCGCGGCCACCCGCGGTCGGGTAGTACGCTTTGCGAAGACCAATCTGCTGAAAACCAAAATGACGGTATAGATCAACCGCTCGTGCGTTGGACGGACGCACCTCAAGAAACAACTTCCGCGCCCCACCCAGCCGGGCACATTCCATCGCGTGCCGCAACAGGCGTGCGCCGTAGCCCTTGCCCTGATGGCGCTGGCAAACACCGATATTGAGCAGGTGCGCCTCATCGAGGACCAACATCACAACCGAAAACCCGATCAGCTCGCCGCCCAGCCGACACACCCAGACGCTATAGCCGGCCTGCAGCGAATCGGCAAAATTTCCCCGCGACCACGGAAAGGCCTGCAGCGTCGCCTCCAGCGCCGCAACAGGATCGAGGTCGCGCTCGTTCATCGGGAAAAATTCGGCCGTCAGCCGCAAGCCACTCACGCCCGACCGCCTTCGCTCAGCCGCTCGGCCACCGTTTTGGCCACCTTGTCGCGGACATAGAGGGGAGCCGCCAGGGCAGCATCGATCCCCTCGCCCCGCTCGACTCGCGGCAAAGCCAGACGAAGCAGTGCCGCAGCGTTGGGCAAACTGTCTTGGATGACGATTTCACTAGCTCTCAGCCGTTCCGTCAGGAGCGGATAGGCCCGAGCAGCGTTGCCGCAGGCCAACCAACCGGCGCCGGTCGGCAGTTCGACCTCAGCCGGCGCAGCCAGACGAATTTCGCCGAGCAACCGATAGCCATCATCAAACCGTTGGTAGGTACCGGCATAAACCTCGCCCATGCGGGCATCGAGCAAGGCGATGACCCGCTCGCCGGCACTCTGTAAGGCCAGCGCCTCCAGGCTGGTTACCGGAATCAGCGGCGTGTTCCCCGCCATGGCCAAACCCTGGGCTGCACCACAAGCCACCCGCAAGCCGGTGAATGCACCAGGACCGACACCAAAGGCAATCGCATCCAGATCGGCGGCTTTCAGGCCAGCTTCATTCAACAGTTCGCGCACCAAAGGCAGCAAGGTTTCGGAATGGGTCTGACCGGCCGGACAAAACCGCTCGGTCACCACACCATCGCACCATAAGGCACAGGAGCCGAGTTCGGTCGAAGTTTCGAGGGCGAGAATTTGCATAGCCCGGCATTTTACCGGAGCGATTGCCACTCAACGCGATCGAACATCAACGATATCCATCGGGTAGCGCTCGACGACAACGGTGCACCTGCGCCAACCGACTTAACGCCGAGGTTCGCCCACCGCGTCTCGCCCGAAATCTTCATGGCGGCGGCCACGCAACTCGTCACGCAAGCGACTGCGATCTTCCGGAGCCATCTGCTGAAATGCTTCACGGCGCTCCAGTCGCTCCTGCCTTTCCTGGCGAAAACGCTGCCGGTCTTCCGGCGGCATTTGCTGCCAATGCTCGCGCATCTGCTGCCGCAGCTGGCGTCGCTCATCCGGCGGCAGATCCTGCCAGCGCCCCTGTGCCCAAACGGCCGCCTGCGAGCCGAGCAGACTCAGCAGCAAGGACAGATGGATAAGGAAGCGGAATTTCATGAGTGAGCGCGTCTTTCAGCAAAACAAGGTGTAATCATTGTCCATCTGCGGCCAAGCGGAACTCGGCTCGATATGTAAAAGAATGTTACACAAGAGGCCGCCGACAAACCTTGTTACCATTCACCGAGCTTCATTCACCGTCTGCAATTATCCTTGCCCCCATGAACGAACATAACGCCCACATCCTGGTCGTCGACGACGACGCCCGCCTGCGTGACCTGCTGACCCGATATCTTGGCGAACAGGGATTCGATGTCAAGGCTGTTGCCGATGGTCAGCAAATGGACAAGCTGCGCAGCCGCGAGCATTTCCACCTGATCGTCCTCGACCTGATGATGCCCGGCGAAGACGGGCTGACCATCTGCCGCCGGCTGCGCGGCACCGGCGACCAGACGCCGATCGTCATGCTCACCGCCAAGGGCGACGAGGTCGATCGCATCGTCGGCCTGGAAATGGGGGCCGACGACTATTTGCCGAAACCCTTCAATCCGCGCGAGTTGCTGGCCCGCATCCACGCCGTACTGCGTCGCCAGGGCAACCGACCGCCGGGTGCACCGGGCGACGAAGTCGAAACCATCAACTTCGGCAACATCGAGGTCGATCTGGCGGCCCGCACCCTGAAACGGGGCGATGAACTGCTGCCGCTGACCACCGGCGAATTCGCCGTTCTCAAGGTCCTGCTGCAACACCCCCGCCAGCCGCTATCCCGCGACAAGCTGATGACCCTGGCCCGGGGCCGCGAGCAAGGCCCCTTCGACCGCGCCATCGACGTCCAGGTTTCGCGTCTGCGCAAGCTCATCGAAGCCGACCCGGCCCAGCCCCGTTACCTGCAGACGGTCTGGGGCTTCGGCTACGTCTTCGTTCCGGACGGCACCGCCCGCGAGGCATGATGCCCCGCTCCCTGCTGGCCCGGACCTTCCTGCTGCTGGCGCTGCTTGTCCTGCTCACCACGGCAGCCTGGCTCAGCCTCTTCCGCTACATGGATGCCGAGCCCCGAGCCCGGGAAACTGCGCAACTGGCCGCCTCGGCAGTCAACCTGATCCGCGCTTCGCTGTTTGCCGCCGCGCCTGAAAAGCGCCTGGCCCTGTTCAACGAATTCTCGACCCGCGAAGGCATTCGCCTGCTGCCGGCCGAGCCCGAAGACCAGATCGAGGCGATGCCGGATACGCACTTTCTCAAGCTGCTGCGGGATGAACTGGGCAGCCGTCTCGGCAGCCATACCCGGATCGCTGCTGCCGTCGATGGCGTTCCGGGCTTTTGGGTCAGCTTCCGGCTCGACGAACATGACGAAGAGGAATACTGGCTGGTATTGCCTCGCGAACGGGCCATTCGCAACTTCGCCGCCCACTGGCTGAGCTGGATGGCGCTCGCCGTCACCTTGGCGCTGGCCGTCGCCTGGCTGATCGCCTCGCGCATCAGCCGGCCGCTTAAAGCCATGGCGCGCACCGTCGAAGCCGTCGGTCGCGGCCAGACGCCATCGCCTTTGCCCGAAGAGGGCGCCGAAGAGTTGAAGCGTCTGGCCAAGGCCTTCAACACCATGGCGACCGATCTCGAACGGCACGAAAAAGACCGCTCGGAAGTCCTGGCCGGCATTTCGCACGATTTGCGCACCCCGCTGACCCGGCTGCGCCTCGAAGCCGAAATGAGTGTCGCCGATGAATCTGCCCGGCAGGCCGTAGTCGCCGATATTGAACAAATGGAAGCGGTGATTTCGCAGTTCATGGATTATGCCCGCGCCGAATCCGGCGAAACCCCGGTGCTGACCGATCTGTCCGGGTTGCTGTCGATTCTGGCCGACCGTCAGGAATGCATCGGGCGCCCGTTACAGGCCGAGATCCCAGCCCTGCCGAAACTGCCATTACGCCCGAAAGCCCTGAGCCGCGCCCTGACCAACCTGATCGACAATGCCTGGAAATACGGCGGCGGCGAAGTCAGCTTGAAGGCCGCGGTGCACGAGCAGGAGATTCGTATCGACATCGCCGACCGCGGCCCCGGCATTTCAGCCAGCGAAACGGAACGCCTGAAACGCCCATTCACCCGCCTGGAAACGGCCCGCACGAATGCCGGCGGAACCGGTTTGGGACTGGCCATCGTTGAACGCATCTGCCGCCTGCATGGCGGCCGCCTGGATTTGCTGGCCAATCCGGACGGCGGCCTGCTGGCCCGGATCTGCCTGCCAATCAAACATCGGGTCAGCAGCTAAGCGCCTGGTAGGTTTCATCCATGTCGCGCTCGATCTGCGGCAGGATACGCCCCAGTTTTTCACTATCCAGCCCCAGGCGCAGCCAAGCCGTCCGCTCAAGCGGCATCACCATCTCGTCCTGGGCCAAGGCCATCCCCAGGGCATGGGCGATGCCGTCGGCGACGTGAATCAGATCGGCCAGCGAACCGGCCGGCGCGCTGGCCGGTACATGATGCAGGGCCACGGCCTCATGCAGCGCCGCCGGGAAATGCCAGGTATCGGCCAACAGCCCGCCGACCTCGGCATGATCCAGCCCGAGAATATCGCGCTCGGCCTCCACCATGAAACAGTCATGCTGTTTGCGGTAAGCCAGGACCTCGGCGTATTGCGTCGAGAAGCTCGATGCCAGCAACAATTCGCCGACATCATGGAGAATGCCTCCGGTAAAGGCCAGCTCCGGGTTATGTCTGGAAAATGGCGCGATGGCACGCGCCGCCAAGCCGACCGCAACGCCATGCCGGAGATAGGCATGACCATCGAACCCCGGGCACTGACCTGGCCGGAATGCACCGCTCATCCCGACGGCCAGCACCATGCTGCGAACGGCGCGAAAGCCCAATACCACCACCGCTTCGTTGATGGTTCCGACCCGGCTTTGCAAGCCGTAGAACGACGAATTGGCCACCCGCAGCACCCGGGCCGTCAGCCCCTGATCATGGGCAATCTGCTGGGCAATCCGGCCGACATCGACATCCTCGTTTCCAAACGAAGCCAGCAACTCGCTGACCACCGACGGCAATGACGGCAGCTGCTTGAGACGAACCACGACCTGTTCGTGATCTAACGAGTTCATTGTTTCCCTCCCATCCGGAAAGCCATAATCGCCTGCTCCAATTGACGCGTCGCCTCCCCCTCGCCGGCCTTACGGAACAGGTGCTCCAGTTGGGCACTGACCCGAACCTGCCGCGCCTCGCGTTCGGCCGGATCTTCGGCCACTTCATGCGACACCGTGACCTGCCCGATTCCCCGCCGTTCCAGGCCATGCAGCAGGCTTTCGCTGATTTCCGCCCCGGCCGGCACCAATACGCGGCCCCCCTCATCCAGAACAGCCTTCGCCACCAGCATGCCAGCGACCAGTTGATCGAGGTTCATGGTTTCAGTCACCCGCATTTTTTTCCTCCAGCAGCAGGATGTGCCCCCCCGGCGATTCTCCCGGCGACAAGGAACGCCAGCGGCAGTCGTAGCGCCGGCCTTCGATCTGGACCTCGGCCGAATGCCCGATGACCGACAATTCGGGAATCTCTTCCTTGAGCGCCGAGCCGATCATCAATGATCGCCCGGCAAAAGCGCCGAACGCGGCATCATTGATCAAGACCAGAATACCTTCCTGATCGACACCCAAAACCGGCCATGGCAACTCGGCGAGGGTTTCACGCAGGATGCGCAAGCCTTGGCTGCCGCTTTCCTGCAACTGTCGGTTCTCTTCAACCAGGCGCCGGCGCTCTTCCTCAACCAGAAACAGCTTGCGTTCGACCTGCTCGACCTCGTGCGACAAGCGCCCGTAATCATCGGAAATCCGCCGCCGTTCGAGCGCTTCTTCGACTTTCTGACGCAAGCCAACCGGCTCGAATGGCAAATGCACAACGCGATGTACCTGGCCGGTGGTACACAACTCGATCGCCTGCTTGCGCCAGCGAGGCCGGTCGTCGAGCAAGAGGATGCGTTCGCAGAGAGGCTGAAGCTGGGTTACCTGCCGAATAACCTCGACAGCATCGAAATGCTTGCTGGGCGAACCGCAAACCAATACATCGACCAGATTCCCGGCAAACCATTGCAGGGCACTGTCGACATCATTGGCGGTACACACCCGATGTCCGTCGCGTTCGAGCATGGCAATGGTTTCTTCGCAGGCTTGGGTTCCGACGAACAAGGCCATCGGCTTGCGGGTTCCCGAACGCAGCAAGGCAGCCGGCAAACGCTTGTCGGCCGTCAACAACTCGGTCATTTCGTCCTGCCCCAGCGGACGCGAGAAAAAATAGCCCTGGATGATGTCGCACTGGTGCGAGATGAGCAGTGCCAATTGCTCTGCCGTCTCGACGCCCTCGGCAACCACCTTGAGCTTGAGGTGGTGCGCCATGGTGATTACGGCCCGGGTGATCGAGGCATCATCCGAATCGGCGGTGATGTCCTGGACGAAGGAGCGATCGACCTTGACCGCATCGAGCGGAAAGCGCTTCAGATAGGCCAGGCTGGAATAGCCGGTACCGAAATCGTCGAGTGAAATCGTCACCCCGGTTGCCTTGAGGGCAAAAAGCATGCTGATCGCCGAATCGGCATTCTGCATCAGCATGCTTTCGGTAATTTCCAGATCGAGACACGCCGGTTTCAATCCGACTTCGGCCAACAAATTCTCGATATCCGACTGCAAGGTGTCCGACAGCAGTTGCCGGGCCGAGAGATTGACCGAAATACTGGGTATCTCCAGACCTGCCTGTTGCCAGGCCAGCAATTGCCGGCACGCCTCACGCAGGACCCAGCGCCCGACCGGAATGATCAGGCCGGTTTCTTCGAGCAGAGGGATGAACTGTTCCGGAGGAACGATCCCGCGGCGCGGATGATTCCAACGCAACAAGGCCTCGGCACCGGTGATCCGGCCATTGGCACAACTGACCTTGGGTTGGTAATACAACACGAACTCTTCGCGCAGGGCCGCATTGCGCAGATCGGTCTCCAGGAACATGCGGTCGCGAATGCCGTCGTGCATGCGCGCCGTATAGAACTGGTAATTGTTGCGACCCCGGCTCTTCGCGTCGCGCACCGCCAACTCGGCGTGCGAGATCAGCTCGTGCGCGTCCTCGCCATCCCCGGGAAAGAAGGAAATGCCGATACTCGCCGTGGCAAACACATCCTGTCCATCGACCCGTACCGGCAGAATCAGGGTATCGATCACCCGTCGCGCCACCGTCGCCGCCTGCTGACTATCCGAGGCATCCGGCAACAAGACGGCAAACACGTCGCCGCCCAGGCGGCCGAGGATGTCGGACTCGCGCAAGGAGCCGGAAAGACGGCCGGCAACCTGGCGCAACAGCTCGTCGCCGGAGGTATGGCCGAATGTCTGATTGACTTCACGAAAATGATCGATATCGACCACCATCACCCCGATCGACAGATTTTGCCGACGGGCCAGTGCAATCATCCGCCGCGCCTGGTCGTAGAACATCAACTGGTTGGGCAACGCGGTCAGCGCGTCGAAATGCGCAAAGAAAGGCAATTGCCGCTGATCGCCGACCAGGCTGCTGATATCGCTGGCGACGCCGCCGATGCTGACCACATTGCCATCGGCATCGCGGACCGGGAAGGTCCGCGCGTGCAGCCAGCGTACCCCGCCATCCGGGCGAACAGTCCTGAATTTCTCATTGACCCCACCCTGGCGATGACGCCGGAACGCCTGCAACACCCTCGCCTGGTCTTCGGCGTGCAAATGCTTCAACCAGTCGTGGCGGTCGGCATAAAGCGCCTCGACGTAACGCCCCCAGATCTGCTCATAGCCTTTGCTGACATAGGTGATGCGCTGGCTTTCGTAATCTGTCAGCCAATAGCATTCCGGAGTATTGCTCGCCAATTGCAGGAAGCGGGCTTCGCCTTCGTCGATTGCAGAGGTCAGGCCGCTTGCGCCAGGAATAGCGGTCGCATTGCCGCCCAGGTTGAGCCGGGCACACTCCCGTTCGACCACGGGCAACAAACGCGCCGGGTTGCTCTTGAAAACGAAATCGCAAGCGCCGTTCTCCAGCAGTTCCACCGGAAACAGCTCGCGCCCGCGTTCCACCGTCAGGATGATCGGCATCGCCGGCGACAACTCATCGACCAGATCGATCGCTTCGGTCGGCGTCACATCGGGCAAGGCACAACTGAGCAAGGCGATATCCCACGCCTCCTCTTTCAGCGCAGCTTCGATTTCGCTGCGCCAGCCGGCCTGCCGTGCATAGACGGTATGCCCGCCGCCACGCAGGGCGTCGAGCAGGCGCTGCCCATCGCGGATATTGGCATCGAGCAACAAGACCCGCAGAACTGCCGAAGATTCGGACTGCGTAACTTCCCCCAATGCTGTCTCCCCTTGGTGCGCGTTTCCCTACTGCAGGAAACGCGAAATATCGATCCCCATTTTCATTGCCGACTCGAAACCGACGATGCTATCCGCCCCGCCCATGCCCATCGGCCGTGCCAGATCGACATCTTCCGGCACGATGTAATGCTGCCGCTTGCCGTCGTACATCACCCGCACCACCGGCGTCAGCAATTGCGTATCGCACTGTTCGATGACCACGCCGAGGCGACCGCTCTCCAGTCGAACCAAGGTCCCGATCGGATAAATACCGACACTCTTGACGAAAACTTTAGTCATTTCCGGATCAAAGTGGTGCTTGCTCCACTCGAAGAGCTTCTGTACCGCTGCCGCCGGCGACATCGCCTTGCGATAAGGGCGGTCGGAAGTGATCGCATCATAAACATCGACAATGGCCGACATCTGGCCGACCTGGCTGATTTCGGCGCCTTTCAGCCCGCGCGGATAGCCGCTGCCGTCGTAACGTTCGTGATGGAGATCCAACGGCTCCATAGCCAGCGGCGGAATACCCGGCAACTGGCGAACCAGGTCGGAGCCCAGCACGACATGCGCCTTGATGTGGAGGAACTCCTCCTCGCTCAGACGCCCCGGCTTGTTCAGCACGGCCTGAGCAAGCCGCATTTTGCCGATATCGTGGATCAAGCCGCCGAGGGCGACGTCGTGAATGGCACTGAGACTGAGATCGACGATCTTGGAAAAGCTGACCAGCATGGCACAGACGCTGACCGAATGCAGGAAGGTGTAATCGTCGAGACTCTTCAGCCGGCGCATGGTCATCATCGCATTGCTGTTACGCATCACCGACCCGACGATTTTCTCGACGCTCGGCCGGGTCGACGCCAGTTCGATCTGCTTGCCCAGCCGGACGTCCTCCATCAGCCCGCGAATGATCTTTACGGCCTCGCCAAACGCCTGGCGGGCCCGGTTCATCTCCTCGGCCAGCGAAACGCGCGGCTCGGGGGCCGCCGACTGCGGCGCGGCCTCAATCAGACGGACCTGGCGTGCGGTCTCGCGCTCGGCCTCTTCCGCCGTCGGCACATGTTCGCCGACGTCGCGGCCCCGCCGGGTATCGATGTACAGCTCGCAAATTCCGGCCGCAAGCACTTTTGCCACCTCGGCTTCGTTCGAGATCATCATGCTGTTGAAGGCGAATGGATGATGCAACCAGCCGGCATTGAAGTCGCTGACATACATGCCTGGTTCAAGCGCCTGCACCGGAATTTTCTTGATCATGGAACGAGTGGAAACTCTGCGATGGTCTGGTAATCAGGGCCTAAGGCCGACAATCTGGAGCGTACCAGAACAAAGCGGCTACAGGGCCAGCGCGTCGCGTCGATTTGAGGTAAAGCAAAAGCATCCGCCATGGCCGGCAACTTGCGCACCAGGGTCAGGTGCGGCACAAACGGCCGCCCCACGTCACCCACCGGGCCGCCCGCGGCCAGGAGAGCCGAGCGCAGCTTGCCAACCAGCTCTGGCAAGGCGGCCGGCGTTTCCTGGCAGCCGGCCCACAGCAGGTGATTGTGCTGCCAGACAGCCAGCCGATCGATGCCGAGTACAAAGGGCGCGGCACGCACACTCGCCCCGACCTCGACCAATTGCGGCAAGGCGGTTTCGGCCACATCGCCGAGAAAATGCAGCGTCAGATGGATGGTGTCCTGGCGCATCGGCCGGGCGTGATAGCGGGCGGCGATGTCCGTGGCGTGAGCGGCGAGACTGGCCGCCAGTTCCGGCTCAGGCCACAGCGCAAAGAACAGGCGTGCCGTCGGCGGTTTGGCAGTGCTTTCCGGCCGGCCCTCAGGCCGCACGTTCGACCAGCACCACAGCCTGCGCCTCGATCGCTTCTTCGCGACCGAGATAGCCCAGGCGCTCGTTGGTCTTGCCCTTGATATTGACGCAATCGGCCGCAATGCCGAGATCGGCTGCAACATTGGCCACCATGGCGGCAGCGTGGGGCGCCAGCTTGGGTTGCTGGGCGATCAGCGTCGCATCGACATTGACCGGCCGCCAGCCCCGCTCGGCGAGCAGGGCGATGGCGCCACGCAACAGGACGCGGCTGTCGGCGCCCTTGTAGCGCGGATCGGTATCCGGGAAATGACGCCCGATGTCGCCCAGCGCAACGGCGCCGAGCAAGGCATCGGTGATGGCGTGCAGCAGGGCATCGGCATCGGAATGCCCGAGCAGGCCGGTCTTGTGAGGGATCTCGACGCCGCCGAGAATGAGTTTGCGGCCTTCGACCAGTTGATGCACATCGTAGCCCTGCCCGACCCGAAAACTCATTTGCGTCCCCTCAGTATCATTGCCGCCAGCGCCAGATCGGCCGGATAAGTCACTTTCAGATTGGTCGAATCGGCCCGCACCAGTTTCGGCTGCAGGCCCATGGCCTCGATCGCGCCCGCCTCGTCGGTCACCGCACGGCACTTGGCCAAGGCCTCCGACAGGATGCCGTAGCGGAACATCTGCGGCGTCTGGGCCTGCCACAGGCCATCGCGCGGCTCGGTGGCGGCAACCCGTTGCTCGGCATCGGCCCGCTTCAGGGTATCGGCCACCGGCACGGCCAGGATGCCGCCGACCGGATCATTCACCAACTCATGGAACAAGGCCCCCAGCATCTCGGCGCTCAGGCAGGGCCGGGCGGCATCGTGCACCAAGACCCAATCGTCCTCGCTGGCCACCATCGCCGCCGCCTGCAAGCCGTTGCTGACGCTTTCGGCCCGCGTCACGCCGCCGCAGCGCACGGTTTCCAGCTTGGCGCCGAGTTCCGACCAGTCGTGGCGGCCCCATTCGGTATCGTCCGGCGAAAGGACGACCCAGACACGATCGATGTCCGGACAAGCGACCAGCGCCGCCAGGGTGTGATAAATCAACGGTCGGCCGAGCAGACTCAGGTACTGTTTGGGCTTCTCGGCGCCGAAGCGCGAACCGCTGCCGGCAGCGGGAACAATTGCGAAATGACGTGGCATGGCTTAATTTTACTGAATAACGATCATAAAAGAGGAGTCGCATGAGCTTCGTCGCCCCCGAACTTGCCGCCCCGGTCGAGGCTTTCGCGACAGCGCTGGGCATCGGCCTGCTGGTCGGCATGGAACGCGAGCGCCGCCCCGACTCCGCCGCCGGGCTGCGCACCTTCGCCCTGGTCGCCATGCTCGGCTGCCTGTTTGCCTTGCTCGGCGAGAAAGCCGGCGGGCCGTGGCTGCTGGTCTGCGGCCTGCTGGTGATCTCCGGATCGATGATCGCCTCCAACTTTTCGGCGCAACAGGAAGAGCAATATCGCGGCTTCACTTCAGAAGCCGCCATCATCGTCACCTATGGCCTGGGTGCCGCCGTCTGGTTCGGCTATGCGACGCTGGCCGTGATGCTGGCCATCACCACCACCGTGCTGCTCTACTTCAAGGCCGAGCTGCGCCAGTTCAGCGAACGGACCACCCCCAAGGACATCAACTCGATCCTGCAATTCGCCGTCCTGTCGCTGGTCATCCTGCCCATCCTGCCCAGCCAGGATTTCGGCCCCTACGACGCGATCAACCCGCGCCAGATCTGGTGGATGGTGGTGCTGATTTCCGGCCTGGCGCTCTCCGGCTACCTCGCCCTGCGCATCATCGGCGCCCGCCACGGCGCTGCCCTGCTCGGCATTTTCGGCGGCCTTGCCTCCAGCACCGCCACCACCATGATGTTTTCCCGCCATGCCCGCGACCACGGTCACCTGGTACGCATGTCGGCCATCGTCATCCTGATCGCCAACGTGATGGTCATGCTGCGTCTCGGTCTGGTTTCCAGCTTCGTGGCGCCGGCGCTGCTCAAGCCGGTGGCCATCGTTTTCGCCTGCGGCATCATCCCCGGCGTGATCATGTCGCTCTACGGCTGGAAGATCCTCAACGCCGCCGGCGACCTGCCGATGCCGGAGGTCAAGAACCCGACCGAACTGAAAACCGCCATCTCCTTCGGCCTCCTCTACGCCTGCGTGCTGCTCGCTTCGGCCTGGCTGCAGGACATCGCCGGCAACAGCGGCCTCTACATCGTCGCCCTCGCCTCGGGGCTGACCGACGCCGACGCCAGCGTGCTGTCGACACTGCGCATGTTCAATCTGGAAAAAATTTCCGGCGGCGAGGCCGTCATCGCCGTGGTCGACAGCAAGCGCATCGGCTACCCGGTGCTCGGCGACGTCATCATCGAATTGCCGCCCGCACAGGTGCGGGACGCCCTGACGGCGCTCGCCGAAGACGAACTCGTCTGCTACCTGGGCGCGGACCTCGAGCGCGGCACCATCACGCTGCAGATCGCGGCGCGCGACGAGTACGAGTTCCAGGCGTGGGTGAGCGCACTGCTCAAGAGCCTCG
>DAIMCQ010000032.1:0-22157 GCA_036726285.1 Azonexus sp. | reverse complement strand
GCTGGCACGGGGCGATGGCGAAACAGCCGGCGTCGAACTGACGGCAATCGCCTTTGGCCTGCTCTTCATCGCCGCGCTGCGCCACCTGCAACGGCGTATGGCAAATCCGGCGGTCGACGCCGGTCATCCGGCAAAAACCGGCGACGCGGCCGCGCCAGCGACAGGAGGCCGCTGACATGGACAAGCACTTCGCCGTCTATCTCGTCTTCTTCGTTTGCTACGGCGCCTGGCTCGCGCTCAGCCTGGCGATGGACCGCCACCATACGCAGGTCCTGCACGGCAAGCCGGGACCGGCGCGCCGGCGGGCGCTGCGCCTGGGCGGCTGGGGCCTGCTCGGCCTGGCGCTGTGGCTGTGCAGCCTGGCCTGGGGCTGGGCGATCGGCCCAGTCGCCTGGTTTGGCCTGCTTTCGGCCGCCGCCTTCGCCCTGGTTTTCCTGCTCCCCTATGCGCCGCGCTTTGCCGCCTGGCTGGTCGTCATCGGCCCGCTGCTGGCGCTGCCGCCCTTCTTTCTCTGACATCTCCCGAGGACTGTCCATGAACGCGATTTCCCTTGCCGGCGTGGTCCGGCGTTACCTGCCCGTTTTCGCCCTGTTTTTGGCGTCCACCGCGCAGGCCGAGTATTTCTGGATCGATGCCGATACCGACGGCAAGCGCATCCAGTCCGGCGAATTGAACAAGCCGGGGACCGCGCTGCTCGTCCAGGATGCCCGCGCCTTCTCGGCCGACGGCAAGGCCGTCGTGCTGGAAGCCGCCGACGGCACGTACAAAGCCGCCGCCAACAGCGGCGATCTGCGCTTCACCGCTCAGCGTGTCGAGGACAAAGGCCTGGTCGTGTACCACGCCCGCTTCGGCCGCCAGGAAACCAAGGCCGTCAGCGACCTCGAACTGGTGCCGACGACGCCCGGCGGCGATACCTACCGGCTGTTCTGGAAAGGCAACGCGGTCGCCGCCGCGCAGGTCAATGTCAGCACTTCGGAAGGCTGGTCGCGCGTCTTGCGCCCGGCGGCCGACGGCTCGATCAGCTTCGCTCCGTCTTTCCCGGCGCTCTACGTGCTCGAAGTCTCGGCCAAGCTCAATGGCACGGTGACCGTTGCCGGCACGAAATACGACGACGTCCGCCACGTTGCGACCCTGAGTTTCCGGGTGGCGCGCTGATGCTCATGCCGCGCCGCTTTCCAACCGTTTCAAGGCGCCGTCTGGCCGCTGCCGGCCTGCTCGCGCTCGCCCTCGGCCTGTCCTGGTGGTTCACCCGCTCGCCGGTGCAATACGATGTGGCGCCGGTCGGGCGGGCCGACATCGAGGTCACGGTAAGCGCCATCGGCACCCTGCAGCCGCGCCGCTATGTCGATGTCGGCGCCCAGGTTTCCGGCCAGATCGTGCACCTGCACGTCCAGCCCGGCAGCCGCGTCGACAAGGGCGATTTGCTGGTCGAAATCGATCCCAGCGTCCAGCGCGCCACGGTCGATGCCGGGCGTGCCGCGCTGGCCGGCTTGCGCGCCCAGTTGGCCGAACAACAGGCGCAGCAGCGCCTGGCCCAGCAACAGAATGCCCGCCAGCAGGAACTGGCCCTCGCCGATGCTACCAAGCGCGAGGATGTGCAGGCCGCCGAAGCCAACCTGGCCGCCGCTTTGGCGCGCATCGACAACCTCAAGGCGCAGATCGACCAGACGCAGGCGACGCTCAAGGCCGACGAGGCCCGCCTTGGCTATACCCGCATCTTTGCGCCGATGGCCGGCACCGTGGTGGCGGTCGAGGCGCGCGAGGGACAGACCCTGAACGCCACCTACCAGACGCCGAACATCCTGCGCATCGCCGATCTGTCGGGGATGACGGTATGGACCGAAGTCTCGGAAGCCGACATTTCGCAAGTCAAAGCGGAACTGCCGGTCTATTTCACGACGCTTGGCGGCCAGGGCAGCGCCCGGCCACGCCGTTGGGAAGGCCGCATCCGCCAGGTCCTGCCCGCCCCGCCGGTGGCTGCCGCAGCGGCCGGCGCACAGGCCGGTGGCGGGCAGCCGCAGGGCATGAAGGCGGTCAACTACACGGTGCTGTTCGATGTCGACAATCCGGACGGCGCGCTGATGCCGCAAATGACCGCCCAGGTCAACATCGTCACGGCACAGGCGAAGAACGCGCTCAACGTGCCGCTGGCTGCGGTCGACGGCCTGGCCGAAGACAAAACGACGGTACGCGTCATCAAGGGCGACGGCACGATCGAAACCCGCCCGCTGACGCTCGGCGTGCGCAGCCGCCACGTCGGCGAAGTGGTCGCCGGCCTGGCCGAAGGCGAAAGCCTGATCCTCGGTGAAAAGCAGCTCGACAAGGGCCCGCGGAGATTCAGCTGGTGACTCCCCTGATCGAGCTTTCCGGCATCCGCAAGCGCTACGGCGGCGGCGACCGGCCCGAAGTCGAGGTGCTGCACGGCGTCGATCTGCGCATCTGCAGCGGCGAGTTCGTCGCCATCGTCGGCGCCTCCGGCTCGGGCAAATCGACGCTAATGAACCTGATCGGCTGCCTGGATCGGCCAAGCGCCGGCAGTTACCGCTTCGCCGGCCGCGACGTCGCCGATTTCGACGCCGACCGCCTGGCCTGGCTGCGCCGCGAGGCCTTCGGCTTCGTCTTCCAGGGCTACCACCTGATCGCCAGCGAAACGGCGCGCGAAAACGTCGAGGTGCCGGCCCTCTACGCCGGGCTGCCGGAGGCCGAGCGACGCCGGCGGGCGAGCGCCCTGCTCGAACGCCTGGGCCTCGGCGAACGGCAGGACAATCGGCCGAACCAGCTGTCCGGTGGCCAGCAACAACGCGTCTCGATCGCCCGCGCACTAATCAATGGCGGCCGCATCATTCTCGCCGACGAGCCGACCGGCGCCCTCGACTCGCAAAGCGGCGCCGAGGTCATGGCCCTGCTCCGCGAACTGGCGGCGGCCGGCCACACCATCATCCTGATCACCCACGACCGCGACGTCGCTGTCCAGGCCGAGCGCGCCATCGAAATCCACGACGGCCGGATCACCCGCGACTCCGGCCCGGCCACACCGTCAGCCGCGCTGCCGCTCCCCGACCTGGCCGGCGCGCCCGACCACACGGCCGGACTGCGCGACGAACTGGCCGAGGCGACCCGCACCGCCTGGCGGGCGATGCGCCTGAATCGCGGCCGAACCGGCCTGACCCTGCTCGGCATCATCATCGGCGTCGCCTCGGTCATCCTCATGCTGGCGATCGGCGCCGGCGCCCGCCAGCGCGTGATCGAGCAGATGGGCAGCATGGGGACCACCATCATGTATCTGGGCAGCAAACCGCCGAAGACCGGCGGCCCGATCGGCATGATCAGTCAGGAAGATCTGGAGGCCATCGGCAATCTGCCGGAGGTCCGTCGCATCATGCCGGTGATCGGCGACCCCATCCTGGTCCGCCATGGCAATGTCGAACGCACCATCTACGTCTTTGCGGGCGGCGAAACCATGCCCGACATCTTCCGTTGGCCGGTCGAGCACGGCCGTTTCTTTTCCGGACGGGAAAACAACGAATTGGCGCCGGTGGTTGTGGTCGGCAACAAGGCCTACCAGCAATTTTTCCCGGGCATCGCCAACCCGATCGGGCGTCACCTGCTGATCGGCAATGCGCCTTTCGAAGTCATCGGCGTGATGAGCGGCCGCGGCGCCGATGGCTGGGGCCAAAACTACGACGACATGGTCTTCATTCCGTATCGCGCCGGCCGCGCCCGCGTGTACCGAACGCAGACACAACCTGACTACTCGATTATCGATGTCGCCTCGCCCGATATCGTCGATGAAGCGGAGGATGCCATCGGCCGTCTGCTGATCAGCCGTCACGGCCGCGAAGACTTCGGCATTGGCAATGCCGCCGCCAAGATCAAGGCGGAAATGCAGACGCGTGACGCGATGACCGTGATGCTCAGCCTGATCGCTGCCGTTTCGCTGGTCGTTGGCGGCATCGGCGTGATGAACGTGATGCTGATGACGGTACGCGAGCGCACCCGGGAAATCGGCATCCGCATGGCAACCGGCGCCCGCCAGCGCGACATCCAGCGGCAGTTCCTGACCGAAGCCGTGCTGATCGCGGTCAGCGGCGGCCTGATCGGCGTCATCGCCGGCCTGACAATCGGCGGCGCACTGTTGTTCTGGGAAATTCCGGTGGTCTTTTCATTGACCGCGATGGTCGGCGCCTTTGCCTGTGCCATCGCCACCGGCCTCGTTTTCGGTTGGCTACCTGCCCGCCAGGCCTCGCGACTCGACCCCGTCGTCGCCCTCGCCGGAGAATAAAGATGCGTATTTTTTCGCTCATGACATCGTTGTGCCTGGGCCTGGGCGGATGCGCCGCCGTTCAACCCGAGCGCGGCAAAATCGAACTGCCGGCGCAATGGCGCGATGCCTCGCCGACCGGCAGTTTGGCGGTCGACCGCCATGGCTGGCGATATTTCGGTAGCGAAGAACTCGAGCGCCTGGTCCTGGCGGCACAAACGCAGAGCCTGGACATGGCAGCAGCCGAAGCACGGATTCGTCAGTCGGAAGCGACGGCGCGGATGGTTGGCGCCGACTTGTTGCCCACGCTGAACGGCGAATTCAATGCCCGTCGATCGGCGCGTATGGGCGGTAACGCCGAAGTGACCGGTAATGCCTTTGGCGCCGGACTGGCGGCCAGTTATGAAATTGACCTCTGGGGCAGGCTGCGCGCCAACCGGGATGCGGCATTGGCCAGCCTGCGAGCCAGCGTCTTCGACCGCGATGCGCTCCAACTGACGGTCAGCGCCGCCGTTGCCGCAAGCTGGCTGCAAGCGGTCGCCTTGCAGGAACGGATTGCGATCGGAGAACGCAATCTGGCCAGTGCCGAACGCTTGCAGGTACTGGTCGATAGCCGCGCCCGGGCCGGCGCGGCCAGCTCGCTGGAAGTCGCTCGCCAGCAAGGCCTGGTTGCCAGCCAGCGGCGAGCACTGGCCAGTGTTCGTCAACAGGCAGCGGAGGCAAGAACCGCGCTGCAGGTATTACTTGGACAAACGCAGGCCCCGGCAATCAGAGCTGACCGACTCGCCAGCCTGACGCCCCCCTCGCTCGGTTCGGGCCTACCCGCCGAACTGCTGACGCGGCGACCGGACATCGCCCGCGCCGAAGCCCGGTTAGCCGCCGCCGAAGCCAATGTCCAGGCGGCACGGGCCGCGCTGTTGCCCAGCCTGAACCTGACCACAGGCCTGAGCAGCGCTGGCAGTACTTTGGCCCGGATATTCGACAACCCGGCCTATTCGCTCGCGGCGGCACTGACCACGCCTATCTTCAATGCCGGCCGTCTTGCCGCCGGGCGCGACCTTGCCCAGGCCCAGCGTGAAGAATTACTGGCGAATTACCGGCAAAGCATCGTCACGGCATTTGGCGAAGTCGAAATCGCCATCGACGCGGTGACGCGGCTGGACGAGCAACTTGCCGCGATGACCAGCGAACTCGCCCAGGCAGAACGCGCGCTGGATTTGGCCGAAAAGCGTTATCGCGCCGGCGCCGAGACGCCCATCGTGCTACTCGATACCCAGCGCACCCTGTACAACACCCAGGATACGGCCGTGCAAATCAGACTTGCCCGATTGCAGGCCGCGATAACGCTCTACCGAACCCTGGGTGGCGGCTGGTCGGACGCGAATCAACGAGTCGATTGAAATAACCGGAACATGAACCGCGCTGCAAGACATGTCGATGTCGTCCCCCGTCCGAGCCCGTCGACGCGCTTGGCGAGTCGTGAAATGCGCCGATCTTCATCAGCGCACGAACTCAAGGCGAAAGGAGCAAACAGGTGATCCCTCAAGCGAAGTCAGCCGCGCCCAAGCACGGCCATGACCTGCGAGCCATGCGCGAACTTTTCGCCAAGGCAGACTTGCGTCCGACCGTGGCCCGGCTACGCATCATGAGTTGCCTGAGTGCCTCGCCAACACCGCTGGCAATGGAAGACATCCTCCGCTTGCTGCTGGAAATGGATACCTATATTCAGGCGTCCACCGTCTATCGAGGCTTGAACGATCTGCATGCCAAAGGACTGATCCGGCGCAATTGGGTCAATGGGGCGCATCGTGCCCGAGCCATCTATTTCCCCGTCGATATCGCGCAAGAACAAACGGATGTTCATCTTCTGATATGCCGGCGGTGCGGCCAAACCAAAACGTTCACCGATTCAGGGCTGCGTACGCACTTGATGATGATCACCAACGTTTCCGCATTGAACAATCCACGCCAAAGCCTGACGATCAGCATTGACTGCCTGGGATGCTCAGCCGGCGCGGCCAGTTGTGGCGGCTTGATGCAAGACGGCTCACCGGGAAAGCTGCCCAAGCCGGCGACAGCAGGATAAAAAGCGGCAATAAGCCACAATACGGGCGCCTGTTCGAACCCAGGCCCGAAAGGCCAAGCAAGCCCACAGTGAATCAAGCAGCAATGGGTGTCGATCAGCGCACCAAGCGGCGCTTACTCAACAGCACAGGGCTAAAACGTTTCGCTGAATCCAGCTTCAGGGCAAGCGGATAGCCGCTGATCGTACGGCCTCGGCCAGAAGCCTTATTTTTCTTGCCGACCGGGCTGGCGCACATCGCGCTCGCGCGGTTCGCCTTGTTCGAGGCCTGGTTGGGGACGACCGCGCCCCGGGCCGCTTTGACCGGCGCGATCATCCGTCCCGCGCTCGCGGCCCTTCCCCGCTTCATTCGCACGCCCACCGGGCGGGCCGCGCTGCTCACCGGCCGCGGATGGCGGCGGTGCGCCAGGTACGGCCGGTTGCCGGGGTGCCGCCTCGGGCGAAGGCGGCCTGGCCTGCGGCGACTGACGCTGGGCAGGGGGCACGACCGGTGGCGGTAACGGCTGCGGTTGTTGATGCGGTGATGGCGGAGGTGGATCGCTTTGGCGAGCGACGGGTTTGGCGGCGGCAGTCGGCTCCGGCCGTCTGCCCTGCGGCACTGCCGCTGGGTCGCCACGGCTGTCCTCACGCTGCCGGCGCACCAGCGGATCGCGCGATTCATGCCGGTAGTTTTTCTCGTGCAAGGCGGTTTGCGCCGGGGCCGATGGGTAGGACTCGCCGGCGTACCGGCGCTGGTAAATCGGCGGCGGCGCCGGTGCCGGCATGGCCTGATGGTTCCAGTGATCCCAGCCGGTTCGCTGGCGCGACCAGCTCTCGCCCCATTGTTCGCCCCAATGTGGCGGCGAATTCGGCGAGCGAGCCTGCCAGGCGCGAAAAGCATCGGGTGGCTGCCGGTAGTAGCGCACCGGGATGCGCAGCACGTAAAGCGGAACCACCTCCGGCCCGACCAGCCACCAGGGTCCGTTGTACCAGGCGCTGGAATACCAGCGCTCGGCCGCGTAGACCCAGAATCGGCCGTCGTAGAAGAAATAGTTCGAAGACAGCCGCGGCGCGTAATACACCGGATAGCCAGGCACCCGGACCAGCGCCGGATAGGCGGTCAGATTGAAGCCGACGCTGATGTGCGGCATGCCGATACCGACGCTGACCTGGGCCGAGGCCGGCCCCATCGAATAGAGCAGCATCCACAACATGAAGAGTCCGTCACGCATTGCTTTACCCCTTGCGACGGCAAACGACGTCTGCCAGAGCAACCGATTGTCCAGCCCGAGGCGGCAGCGTCTGTGCGGCAGGGTACACAGGCCAAAAGGCAGACACCGCCCCCGCCTTCGCCACCGACCGCCAGGGTGTGCTGGCGCACAGACTGCCCGTCGGCAATGGCCGAGACTGGCCGCTGTCTGGCAGGCGAAAGCGATGCCCGACGCCGGTCCCGCGCCCGCGTTGTGGTCCGGCCACCCGTTACGGCTTACGCCAGGGAGTTTTCACCATGCTCTATACCATCGCCGTCGTTCTGCTCATCCTGTGGCTGCTCGGCCTGATCACCTCCTACACGCTGGGCGGCTTCATTCATGTCCTGCTGGTGATCGCCATCGTTGTGGTGCTGCTGCGCGTCATCAGTGGACGCAACCCGGTCTGAAGCGCCGGCCGAGCTGGCCGATGCCGCCATTGCCCGCCTCGGCCCGCGCGAGATCGCCCTCTCCGGGTGCTGGACGGCGAGCGGCATGGCTGCGGTTTCCCGGCTGCCGGCGCTGGCTGACAACAACGCCGCACCGCTCGCCATTGACGCCGGCCGGATCGAGTTGTTCGACACCGCCGGCGCCTGGGTGCTGGCCAGACTGCTGCAACAGCTGAATGAACAGGGCGTTGCCTTCGAGTTGCGCAAGCTGCCGGATCGCTACGCCGCGCTGCTGGTCGCTGCCAGGCAACACATGGCCGACACCGCTCGGCCGAAAAAAGCCGGCCCGCGTTCATCGCAAAATCCATCGCCGGCAATCGCCCGTCTCGAAAGACTGGGCCGCGCCACCGGTACGGCCGTCGAACAGGCGCTGGCACTGCTGCGCTTTATCGGCGAAACCGCCGTGGCACTGGCGCACAGCCTGGCCACGCCGGGCACGCTGCGCTGGCGGCCGATGCTCTACAACATCCGCAGCGCCGGCTTCGATGCCCTGCCGATTGTCGGCCTGCTCTCCTTTCTGCTCGGTGTCGTCGTCGCCTACCAGGGCGCCGACCAGCTGCGCCAGTACGGCGCCAACATCTTCGTCGCCGACCTGGTCGGGCTGTCGATGCTGCGCGAATTCGCGCCGCTGATCACCGCGATCATCGTCGCCGGCCGCTCGGGTTCGGCCTTCACGGCGCAGATCGGCACCATGTCGGTCAACGAGGAAATCGATGCGATGCTGACCCTCGGCATTTCGCCGCTCGACATGCTGGTGCTCCCCAAGCTGCTCGCGCTGCTGGTCGCCCTGCCCCTGCTGACGGTCTTTGCCGACCTGCTCGGCGTGATCGGCGGCATGCTGATGGCGCAGACCCAGCTCGGTGTCAGCATCGACGAATTCGGCGAACGCTTCGTCAAGGCCGTCAGCGTCACCGCCTACCTGGTCGGTATCGCCAAGGCACCGGTCTTTGCGCTGATCATTGTCATGGTCGGCTGTTTCCAGGGCTTCCGGACCCGGGGCGGGGCGGACAGTGTCGGCCGCCAGACTACCCGCAGCGTGGTGCAGTCGATCTTCCTGGTCATCGTTGGCGATGCGCTGTTTTCCGTTGCCTTCAGCGCGCTGGACCTGTGAGATGAACGACAGCCGCGCCGCCATCGAAGTCAGCCAGCTCAGCACCCGCTTCGGCGAGCATGTGGTGCATGCCGGCCTCGATCTGCGCATCGAGCGCGGCGAGATCTTCGCGCTGATCGGCGGCAGCGGCTCGGGAAAATCGACGCTGCTGCGCGAAATGATCCTGCTGCATCGCCCCGATGCCGGAAGGCTGCGCGTACTCGGCGTCGAATTGCGCAACATCGACGCCGCATCGGCCCGGGCGCTGCGTTTGCGCTGGGGCGTGATGTTTCAGCACGGCGGCCTGTTCGGCTCGCTCACCGTACTCGAAAACATCGGCCTGCCACTGCGTGAACACAGCGGCCTGGATAGCCGGAGCATCGACCAGATTGCCGGCTGGAAACTGGCAATGACCGGTCTGGCGGCGGAGACCGGCGCCCTCTATCCGGCCGAACTGAGCGGCGGCATGCTCAAGCGTGCGGCACTGGCCCGCGCCCTGGTGCTCGACCCGGAACTGCTCTTTCTCGACGAGCCGAGCGCCGGCCTCGACCCGGCCAGCGCCGGCGAGGTGGACCATCTGATCCGCCAGTTGCACGAACAATTCGGCCTGACCATCGTCATCATCACGCACGACCTCGACCTGCTCTGGCAACTGGCCGACCGGGTTGCCGTGCTGGCCGACGGCAAGGTGGCGGGCATCGGCACGATGCATGAACTGGCCCGGCTGCCCGCCCCCGCCATCCGCAGTTTCTTCGACGGCCCGCGCGGCCGTGCCGCAGCAATGCAGGCAGAGCGGCTCGCCCCCCCGGGTCAGGAGGCTTCATGGAAAACAAGGTGAACTACGCCGTGGTCGGCGCCTTCATCCTCGTCCTCGTCGGGGCAATGATCGCGGCCGCCCTGTGGCTCGCCTCGGGCGGCACCTTCCAGAAAAAGTACGATCTTTACCTGGCGGTGGAAGACGAGTCGGTGGCCGGCCTCAGCCAGAATGCACCGGTCAAGTACAACGGCGTCGATGTCGGCAAGGTCAAGCAGATTCATCTCGACACCGACAACCCGCAGCGAGTCAGGCTGATTCTGGCCATCGAGCGCGGCACGCCGGTCAAGGACGATACGGTGGCGGTGCTCAAGACCCAGGGGCTGACCGGCATCGCCTACATCGAACTAAGCGGCGGCGCGGCCGATGCCGCCGCCCTGAGCGTGCCGCCCGGCGAGAGCTATCCGCAAATCCGCACCAAGCCGTCGCTCGGCGCACGCCTGGAAGATGTACTGACCACGGTGCTGGCCAAACTCGACAACACGACGAACAACGTCAATGCCATGCTGAACGGCGAGAACCAGGCGGCGTTGAAGAACACCCTGGCCGATATGGCCAGCCTGGCCAGCATGCTGGCCAAGCGCAAGGACACCATCGACGCGGCCATCGTCCAGGCCGCCCTGACCGTTGAAAATACCGCCTCGGCCAGCGCCCGGCTGGAACCGATGATCGGGAGAATCAGCCAGAGCGCCGCAGCCATCGAGAAAATGGGCAATGAGGTCGCCCTGACCAGCGTGCACACCGGCAAGATGGTCGATACAGTGAATCGCGGTGTGCGCCGCTTCAGCGAAGAAACCCAGCCCGAACTCGAACACCTGCTCGGCGAGCTGACCGCCCTCTCCACCGCCCTGCGCCGACTCAGCGAACAGACCGAACGCAACCCCTCCGGCCTGATTTTCGGTCGCCGGGCCTTGCCGCCGGGGCCGGGCGAAACCACCGGAACCCCGCGCCAACCATGACTCTGCACCGATCCTTCTCCCGCCGCCGCGCCTGTATTGCCGCACTGGGCGCCGCCTGGCTGGCTGGCTGCAGCAACCTGCTGCCGGGCAGCAGCCCGCAACCGATCTTTTATGCGCTGTCCAGCAGCGATCTCGACCCGCCGCCGCAAGGGGGCGCCAGTTCGGCGCCAACCCTGCTCGTCAATCCGACCCATGCCGCATCCGGCTTCGACAGCCAGCGCATCATCTACCGGCGCCAGGCCTACCAGCTCGAATACTTCGCCCAGGCCGAATGGATCGATACGCCGGCCCGCATGCTGGTGCCGCTGATCGTTCGTGCGGCGGAGCGCAGCGGCGGCTTTCGTGCCGTCGCGACAACCGCCAGTGCAACCGCCGGCGAACTGCGCCTGGTCAGTGAATTGCTTCGCCTGGAACAGGACTTCAGCCAGTCGCCCAGCCGGGTTCGGCTGAGCTTGCGGGCCTATCTGATCGACAACGAGAGCCGTCAGGTCCTACGCTGGCAGGAGTTCGACATCACCGTTGCCGCCCGCGATGACGATGCGGCGGGCGGTGTCGTTGCCGCCAATGCCGCCGTGCAGCAGGTCATGCAGCAACTGGCCCGCTTCTGTGCCGAGGGTGCGGCGAATTGGCAGCCGCCGCCACGCTAGCTTCGCCCGAGCGCCGGACAGCCAAACAAGGAAACCCAAAAAGGAAACGCCCGCAATCGCGGGCGTGAAAACTTCCGTTCCGGCCGATCCCCGGTCTGGCCGGGGTCGGTTCGGCAATGGCCTAGCGCTTGATCTTGGAAATCTTGGTGCCTTCGATGCTCAGGCTGGCCATCAGGCCTTGCTGGTCGAAAATGAAGGCATAGGCATCATCCTTGAGCGTCGAGGACGACAGGTTCTTGGCAATGCCTTCATTGACCACGACCACGCTCGGCCCGACACCAATTTCCCAGCCCTTGGTGTTGTCCAGGTACTTGATCGCCTTGTTGCTCATCAGGAAGACAACGTAGCCGTAGGACTCGGCGCCGGCCTGCCAGCCCCAGGAGGCCGAGACCGAGTTGTAGTAGCCGATGTTGCTGCCGCCACGGTTGAGCACGCCTTCACCGTAGCTGCCGCCGAAGACCAGGCCGGCCTTGATGATTTTCGGGAAGATCAGGATGGCCTTGGCCTTCTTGGACAAGGCCTCGGCTTCCGGGTTGGTCTTGTACAGGGTCTGCAGCGCCTGCGCTGCATCGGCGTTCAAGTCATCGGCGGTGGCGGCAATGGCCTGCTGGCTGATGCCGAGCAGTGAAAACGTCGCTACGGAGACGAGGAGAAAACGCTGCAAAACACGTCGTAGTTGGTTCATGTCGATATCCTTTATGCGGTGCGGGAAAACTGACGGGGTCAGGAATGCACCTTGCATCCGTTCGAACCCCTGGAGACAGCTTAGGCAAGGTGCATGACGACGACCGTTCGCTGGCGCACATAACGCCCCGCCTCACCCGATCAGGCACGCGGCGCACTCGGCACCGGCTTGCCGTGCCTGCCGCCCGGCTTGCCCTTGGCATGGAATTCGTCAAAGATCTTCTTCTGTTCGCTGCTCAGTTGCTCGTAGAAAGCCTTGAGCGAGACGATGTGCTCCTCCATCCGCAACTGCGAGGCCTTCATCCACTCCAGGCGGCGTTCGGCCCGTTCCGGGACGGTGAGCTTCGCCCAGTCGTCGCGATGGGTCGTGCTCAGTTTGCTCACCTGGCCCTCGCTCTCGATCATCTTTTTCCAGGCCGCTTCCTGCTCGGCCGTAAGGGCCAGCGCGTCGTGCAGGCGGCTGTGATGCCGGGCCATGCGCTCGCCGTTCGCTTCGAAGTACATGTCGTGCATCGACATCGGGCCGCAAGATGCTACGCCCGGCGCGGCCGAGGCCAGCGGCAAGGTGGCGCAGAGCATGGCGGCCAGCAGGGTCTGGGGAATGAATTGGCGAAGCGTGGTCATGGTGATTTCCTTTTTGAAAGACCGGGGATGCGGTCGACATCGGCGATGCCGAGCGACCGCCGGGAAAATTCAAGCTTCAGCCGGGGGCGCCACCATCGGTCGACAGGGCTCGGCTGCTGACATGCGGCATGACGATGCCGCTGGCCTGATCCTCGATGGCAATCGCCCGCACCACGGCGGCATGCGAGCGGACGCTGCCGAAAATGGTGGCGAAGGCGACGTCGGCGGCATCGCGTCCGGTTCCGAAGCGCACGAAGCCCATTGGAATGCCGGTCCCCGAGGGATCGAAGATGTACCAGCGATCGCCGAGATAGACCTCGACATAGGCCTGGAAATCGGGCGGGCCGAGCGTCGGATCGGCGCCGTAATCGGTACCCGTGGCAAAACGGGCCGGGATATTGACGGCTCGGCACAGGGCGATCATCAGGTGGGCGAAGTCGCGGCAGACGCCAACCCGTTCGATCAAGGTATCGACGGCCGAGGTATTCGAGTTGGAACTGAGCAGGGTGAAGGTCACCTGCCGCCTGACCCAGTCATGGATCGCCTGCACCCGGCGATAGCCCTGCTCCAGCCAGCCGAATTCGGCAGCCGCCATTTTTAGCAGGCGATCCGACTGGCAGTAGCGACTGGGATAGATATAGCCGAAGACCTCGGGCGGCAGATTGCGCACGGCAACCTCGCCAATCTGGCTGGGTTCGGCAAAGTAGTGATCGAGTTCGACGGTTGCCGAATAACTCACCCGCAAATCGCCGGGATTGGCGTGCAGATACAGATAGCGATTGCCGCTGATCGGGTCGGTATGCATGTTCTGCCCGACTGGCTGGCTGAGGAGCAGGCTTTCATGGCTGATCCGCTGCCGGGCGGTGTGCGCGGCATGGATGTTGAACACGAAATCGCCGCCGCCCGCCCCGATTTCATAGGTCAGCGCCAATTCAAGCTCGATGCGGATCATGATCTGCGCTTCGACATACGGGGAAGACTCCGGCCATGTTTGAACGGACCGACTATGCTTGCGGGGTGACGATTGGTCTGTTGCCTGGCGAACATAGGCGCGCACGAAACCTCCTCCCCGCCCGACAGATGGCCTATGATCAGTAAGGCAGGCGGCATCGTCGGCAGCCTCGCCGCAAATTCCCCTGGCATTTCCCGGCCCGACCCGATTTCGCCTCACTCCCGGCCCGCAACGGCACCGCTTTCCCCTTGATTGCGAGAGACCCATGAAATCCATCGAACAACTGGCAGCCCTGTTTCCCGACGAAACGCAGATCCCGGCCGATTGCCGCATCCTGGCGCCGATTCACCAGCGGGCGATCCTGATCAACGGGGCGATGCATATCTGGAAAGGCGAGACGCGTGCCGTGCATTCGCCGGTCTGCGTACGCGTTGCCGATGGCGAACTGGCCCATGTCGAACTGGGTAGCGTGCCGGTCACCGGCACCGCCGAGGCCGATGCCGCACTGGCGGCGGCCGTGGCCGCCTACGACCACGGCCGGGGCAAATGGCCGAACCTGTCGGTGGCCGAGCGCATTGCCTGTGTCGGCGACTTCACCAACCAGATCGTCGCCCGCCGACGCGAGATCGTGAACCTGATCATGTGGGAAATCGGCAAGAGCCTGGCCGATTCGCAGAAGGAATTCGACCGCACCATCGACTACATCCGCGCCACCGTGGAAGAACTGAAGCGCCTCGACAACAGCAACTCGCGCTTCGAGATCGTCGACGGCACCATTGCACAGATTCGCCGTTCGCCGGTCGGCATCGCGCTGTGCATGGGGCCGTACAACTACCCGATGAACGAGACCTTCAGCACGCTGATCCCGGCGCTGATCATGGGCAATGTCGTGCTCTTCAAGCCGCCGCGTTTTGGCGTGCTGCTCTACTACCCGATGCTGGAGGCCTTCCGCAGCGCCTTCCCGCCGGGTGTGATCAATATCGTCTACGGCCAGGGGCATGTCGTCGTGCCGCACATCATGGGCTCGGGCAAGGTCAATGTGCTGGCCCTGATCGGTTCGAGCGAGGTGGCCGACCAGCTCAAGAAATCGCACCCGAAAACCAACCGCCTGCGCGCCATCCTTGGCCTGGGGGCGAAGAATGCGGCAATCATCATGCCCGACGCCGACATCGAGCTGACCGTCAAGGAATGCATCACCGGCGCCCTCTCCTTCAACGGCCAGCGTTGCACGGCGATCAAGATGATCCTGGTGCACCAGTCGATTGCCGAAGCTTTCCTGCGCCGCTTCTGCGAAGAGGTCGGCAAGCTGGCCATCGGCATGCCCTGGGAGCCGGGCGTGATGCTGACCCCCTTGCCCGAGATGGAGATGGTCGCCTACATGAACGAATGCATCGTCGATGCCGTCGCCAAGGGCGCCCGGGTGATCAATCCGGGTGGCGGCAATACGGTGGAAACGCTGTTCTACCCGGCCGTGCTTTTCCCGGTCAAGGAAGGCATGAAGCTCTATCGCGAAGAACAGTTCGGCCCGATCATCCCGGTTGCCACCTTCGAGGATATCGAGACCCCGCTCGATTACGTCATCACCTCCGACCACGGCCAGCAGGTCAGCATCTTCGGCAGCAACCCGGAACAGATCGCTTCGCTGGTCGATACGCTGGTCAACCAGGTTTGCCGGGTCAATATCAACTGCCAGTGCCAGCGCGGCCCGGACGTGTTTCCCTTTGTTGGCCGCAAGGACTCGGCCGAGGGGACGCTATCGGTTCACGATGCGCTGCGCGCCTTTTCGATCCGGACCATGGTCGCCGCCAAGCAGACCGACGCCAGCCGAAAATTGCTCGACGCCATCGTGCTCGGCAACAAGTCGAACTTCATCAACACCCACTTCATCCTTTAGGCCGGATGGTGCTGCATGGCGCGGTAGAACAGGCGCTTGGCGACCTCGACCACGGCCAGATAGACGACCACCATGATGCCGAGGATCAAATAGAAATAGAGCGGCGGCGCGACAAAGCCGAAATAGGCGCCGACCGGCGTGAAGGGCAGGATCGCGGCGATGGCGACAATGGCCAGCGACGAGGCGAGCAATACCGGATGCGGCCGGCTGCGCAGCAGGCTGCCCCGGGTCCGGATGATGAAGATGACCAGCACCTGGGTGCATAGCGACTCGACGAACCAGCCGGTCTGGAACAGGCGCTCATCGGCCTGCAGCACGACCAGCAGGAGGTAGAAGGTCAGGAAATCGAACAGCGAGCTGATCGGGCCGATCACCAGCATGAAATTGCGCACGAATTTCATGTCCATCACCCGCGGCGTGCGGATATCCACCGCATCGACCTTGTCGAGCGGGATCGGTATCTCGGAAATGTCGTAGAGGATGTTGTTGAGCAGGATCTGCGTCGGCAACATCGGCAGGAAAGGCAGGAACAGCGCCGCGCCGGCCATGCTGAACATGTTGCCGAAGTTGGAGCTGGTTCCCATCAGGATGTACTTCATGATGTTGCCGAAGGTCCGCCGCCCTTCCTGCACCCCGGCCTGCAGGACATGCAGGTCATGGTTGAGCAGGATCATGTCGGCCGCCTCCTTGGCCACGTCGACGGCCGAATCGACCGACAGGCCCACGTCCGCCGCATGCAGCGAGGGGGCATCGTTGATGCCGTCCCCCAAGTAGCCGACAACATGGCCCCGCGCCTTGAGGGCACGGATGACCCGCTCCTTCTGGGCTGGATTGACCCGGCAGAACAGGTTGCAACGCTCGACCCGCGCTTGCAGGGCGTGATCGTCCATGGCGGCGATTTCCTTGCCGAGCAGGATGCCGCTCACCGGCCGGTTCAGTTGCTCGCAGACATGCCGGGTGACCCGTTCGCTGTCGCCGGTCACCACCTTGATGGCGACGCCGATCCGGTCCAGCCCGGCCAGCGCCGAGGCCGCGCTGGCCTTGGGCGGGTCGAGAAAGGCGGCAAAGCCGGCGAGTACCAGTTGCGACTCGTCACTGATCACCGCATGCGGATGGTCGGCCGCCACTTCGCGCCAGGCAATCCCCAAGGCCCTGAATCCATCGGCCTCCAACGCATGGTACCGGGCATCGATCCGGGCGCGGGCAGGCGCGTCGATACTCAAGGCCTGCTCGGCCCCTTCCATTTCATAGTGGGTGCACAGCCCGACGATTTCGTCCGGCGCCCCCTTGACGACCAGCCAGCGCCGCTTGCCGTCGTCGATCAAGACCGAAACCCGCCGCCGCTCGAAATCGAAAGGCACTTCGTCGATCTTCTTCCAGCTCGCGATGTCGATCTGCTGATGCGCTAGGATGGCTTCATCCAGCGGGCTTTTCAGGCCGGTCTCGAAAAAGCTGTTGAAATAGGCCAGTTCGAGCACCCGTTCGCTGGCCTTGCCGTCGGCATCGACGTGCCGCTCCAGGCGGATCTTTGCTTCGGTCAAGGTGCCGGTCTTGTCGGTACACAGCACATCCATCGACCCCAGATCCTGAATCGCCGACAGGCGCTTGACGATCATCTTGCGCCGGGCCATGCGCAACGCACCGCGCGACAAGGTTACCGAGACCACCATCGGCAGCAATTCGGGCGTCAGTCCGACCGCCAGGGCGACGGCAAAGAGAAAGGACTCCAGCCAGGGTTTGTGGAAGAACATGTTGACCAGCAGCACGAACATCACCATCAGGATGGTCAGGCGCATGATCAGCATGCCGAAACGCCGCGTCCCCAACTCGAAGGATGTCGCTTCGGCCGGCCGCGAGACGCTGTCGGCAATTTCGCCGATTGCCGTGGCGGCACCGGTCTTGACGATCAAGATCCGGGCACTGCCGCTGATCACCGAAGTGCCCATGAACACCGCGTTGGTCGCCTCCTGCAGATCGCTGCCCTCCTCCACGGGCCGGCCCGGGCGTTTTTCGACCGGGTAGGTTTCGCCGGTGAGGAGCGATTGCTTGACGAACAGATCGCGTGACTCGAGGACCAGACCATCGGCCGGGATCAGGTCGCCCGCCGACAAGCTCACCACGTCGCCCGGTACCAGCTGGCTGATCGGCAGATCGCTCGACTGACCATCGCGGATGACGGTGGCCCGTACCGAAACCGACTGCCGCAATTTCTCCGCCGCCGCATTGGCCCGGTACTCCTGGACGAAATCCAGCGTCACGCTGAGCAGCACGATGCTGCTGATGATGATGAAATTGGTCACCTCGCCGGTCAGCGCCGAAACGCCGCTCGCCACCAGCAGGATCAGGACCAGGGGATTCTTGAAGCGGGAGATGTACTGGCGCAGCAGGGACAGGCGATGCGGTTCGCGAAAGCGGTTTTCGCCGAAACGACGCAAACGCTCGGCTGCCTCAGAGCGGGACAGACCACGCTGCGGATCGGTCGTTACATCGGCTTGCGGGGCCAGCCACCAGGGCTGGATTTTTGAATCCGTCGGCATGTTTTACTTTCCAGATGGCATGCAGGCCATCTGGAATGATCATAGGCGTAATTTTGCGAGATGAGGATTGAAAACGAGGCGGAGTGGCTAAGAACAATACCCGGTGCGCCGGCTCTGTCACGTTAGGAATGCGCATCCAGTGGTTATTACGCCTGGAAGGCGGAGCCGGCCTCGCCTCGTCGCAAGGACGACCTGCGCCTGCTGGGGCTGATCAAGCAATCCTGGTTGGAAAGTGGCGGCATCTATGGCTATCGCAAGATCGCCCATGACCTGCGTGATCTGGGCGAGCGCTGTGGCAAGCATCGTGTTTATCGTCTGATGAAGCAGGAAGGTCTGCGCGCACAGGTAGCGGCCGTTAGTGCTGATGGCCGTCATCGCAAAGCGTGGTCAAAGATCAGGCAAGTAGTGCTCGCGTGGGCATAGAGTTTGCCATCCGGTCCGACAAGCCGTGCTTCCGCCGTCGCCACCTGTCGGCCACCGTGGACCAACCGGCCTTCCGCCCGTACCAGCGGCACTGCGTCGGTAAGTGCGCGGACGAGGTTGAGCTTCAGCTCCAGGGTTGTGTAGGCCTTACCTGCCGGCAGCGTGGAGTGCACGGCGCATCCCATGGCACTGTCGAGCATGGTCGCGAACCAGCCACCGTGTACCGTACCCATCGGGTTGAAATGGCTGAGGCCTGGCCGCCCCTGGAATAACGCAAATCCGGACTCGACGCCAAGCAGGGTGAAGTCGAGCGTGACAGCCATTGGCGGTGGGGGAATCTCGCCGGCGAGGAGCGCCTGGAATATCTGCAATCCGCTGCGCCCGGTGACCTGTGCGGATGAGGCCACGCCGGGCACCGTCTGGAGGCGGGAGCGTACGGCTGCTTCCTCGGCTCGCCAACGGGCAAGCGTCTCTTCGGGATTCATCGCGTCGGATTGTGCAGTCATGGAATTAACTCCTTGGTGTAGGTGGGCTTCGGTGAAAAATGGCGGCCAATATTGACAAGGGCCTTGTTCCCCCAAACCAGCGCAACACTGCTGTGTCCAGCTTGCAAGGCACGGATACCGGTACGCACAAAGGGTGCAGGCTGCATCATCAACAGCTTTAATGCTGGCGTGAGCTTCTGCGGCGCCAAGCAAATCAATCCGGCACCGGCTGATTCAACGGAGCACATTTCAGCTCCGTTCAAGACAGATGGCAATCCCCTGGCCGCCACCAATGCACAGCGAGACGACCGCCTTCGATTGTCCCGTCCGACGCAGCGCGTACGCAGCCTTCGTAATCAGGATGGCACCGGTTGCGCCAATCGGATGTCCGTGGGCAATGGCACCACCGTCGGCATTCAGTCGTTCCGAGTTGATGCCTAGCTCCGCCTGCACGACGAGCGCCACGGCGGCAAAGGCTTCGTTAATCTCGAAGCGGTCCACGTCGTCGACTCGCCAGCCAGCCAGCACTAGCGCTTTGCGAATTGCCGGTACCGGGCCGAGCCCGAACATCCCCGGCTCAACACCGGCCACTGCCACACTGCGGATGATGAGCATCGGCTCAAACCCAAATTCTTGCGCCACGGCCCGCTCGCAAACGATCATTGCGGCTGCGCCAGCACTGATGCCCGGGGCGTTGCCAGCAGTAATCGAACCCTCTGGACGGAAGGCCGGCTTGAGCCGTGCCAGGGATTCCACAGAGGTGTCAGGGCGGTTGCCTTCATCGGCTGAGAACTCCGCTGAGCCCTTCCTTGATTCGACATGAAGCGGCTCGATCTCGGCTGTGAAATGCCCTGCCGCCTTGGCTGCGGCAAAACGCTGCTGGCTACGCGCCGCGAAAGCATCCAGCCCTTCACGCGTGAGACCAAACTTCTGTACCAAGTCCTCGGTATGCCAACCGGAATGCTGAGTCGAGAATGCGTCGTTCAAACCATCTAGCAGCATCGAATCGATAGCGCGCACATCACCCATGCGGGCGCCAAAGCGCATTGCGGGCAATAGATAAGGCGCTTGGTCCATGTTTTCCATGCCGCCGGCGATCACGCACCGGGAGAGTCCGGAGGCGACTTCGGCGAAGGCCGTGACTACTGCCTGCACGCCAGAGCCACAGACCCGATTGACCGTCATGGCTGGGACCTCGACCGGCAGACCGCCATGGATCGCCGCCTGTCGCGCGATATTCATGCCGTTGCCAGCCTGCACGACGTTACCCATGACAACGGAATCAACCGACGCCGGATCGAGCCCCGAACGCCGCAGTGTTGCGCCAATGACGTGGGCGCCGAGCACCGCAGCCGGGACAGCATTCAAGGTTCCACTGAAGCTACCGATGGCGCTACGGACTGGTGTAGAAATAACGATTTCTTTGTTCATTTCATTCTCCTCAGATGCCCCGGACATGGAGCGGGATAGGTCATTGCTTGATTCAAAGACTTGGCGGCGACCAGACGCGCTGATCGTGACTCAATAGCCTGTCACCGCTCGGTTCAGTCCTTCTTGCTTGAGTGCTGTGGCTCAGCCATTCATGGCATGAGAGAGAAATGCCTGGTGCAACCAGCGCGGCGTCGCCCAGGTCAGGATCACCAAGGCCTTGTTCGCCCAGCCCGTCACGACGCTGATTCGTCCGGCCTGCAAGGCGCGGATACCGGTGCGCACGACGGGCGCCGGCTGCATCATCAACAGCTTTAATGCGGGCGTCAGCTTCTGCTGCGCGGCGGTGGCAAACCCGGTATCCGACATGCCGGGGCATAGCGTCGTCACGGTGACGCCATCGCGCTTGAGTTCGCGATGCAGCGCCTCACCCAGACGCAGCACGTAGGCCTTGGCGGCGGCGTAGACAGCGAAGTTCTGCACGCCCTGGTAGGCCAGCAAGCTGGCGACCAGCAGGATCTTCCCGCGTTTTCGCGCCCGCATGTCCTGGGCGAAGACATGGGTGAGCGCAGTGAGGCTGGCCACATCGAGCTGCACCATGGCCAGGGTTGCGTCCAGCGTGCTATCCACGAAGGGGCCTTGCAACCCATGGCCGGCATTGTTGATCAGGATGTCGATGGCAATGCCGCGCGTGCGGAGGCGTCGATGCAATTGGGTGATCGCTTCAATATCGGAGAGATCGACCTGCTCGACGACGACTTCGATGCGGTATTGCCGCCGCAGCTTCTCGGCGAGTGCTTGCAGCCGGTCCAGTCGGCGCGCCACGAGGACCAGCGAGTGACCTTGTTCGGCATATTGGCGGGCGAACTCCTCGCCGAAGCCGCTCGACGCACCCGTGATGAGCACCCATGAATGATTGTTTGTGGTCATTTTCTTAAGCTTTAATCGTTGGTGGAGAGTTTGCCGGCGAGGCGTTTGATGTTTGCTGATGGTGTATCCCAGCCGCCGCCCAAGGCCCTGAAAGAGGCGATGGCGGCACGTGCTGCCTCTGTTTGTGCCTGGGCCTTGGCATCGCGCGCCTGCAGCAGATTGCCGTCGGCATCGAGCACCTCGATCAGGCTGACGACACCGCCCTGATAGGCGGCAAACGCGTTCTCGCGTGCCTTGGCAAACGACGACTCACCCCGGGTCAGAATGCCGACCTGGGCCTCGCGGTTGACCAGGGTGGAGAAGGCGTTCTCGACATCCTCGGTCGCCCGCAATACGGCCAGCCGGTATGCGGCCAGGGCTTCGGCCTCCTGGCTGCGTGCGGCAGCGATCTGCGCGTCGACACGGCCGAAGTCGAACAGCCGCCAGCGCAGTCCGAGAACACCCTGAGCCTGGCTTGCGTTCCCGGTGAACAGGTTGCCGCTGGCAATCGAGGTAGCGCTGCCGAGCAGGCCGGCGAGCGAGAACTTGGGGTAGTACTCCGAAATAGCCGCACCGATGCGCGCATTGGCTGCCGCCAGGCGCCGCTCGGCGACAATGAGGTCAGGCCGGCGCCGGATCATGTCGGCCGGGGTGCCGGTTGCAGCCAAACCCGGCGCGGCCGGGATCGGCTT